>JANQRQ010000029.1 GCA_028284485.1 Planctomycetaceae bacterium
TGCCGACTCTACCACCGACAACATTGAGCTCTCTAATGCAGCCACCGCAGCTACCACACTCTCGAGCCTGACCACCGGGACCGGCACGGCTCAGTTCACGCAGACCGGTGGCCAGTCCCTCGACGTCACGCTCGCTCAAACGACTGACGGCACGATCACGATCACCAACACCGGCGGAACGTTGACCCTCACGCAGGTGACAGCTGGCGGCAGTGGAGATATTGACGCCAGTACGCTCACTAGTGGCGATATCCTCGTTGGTCAAATTACCGCCACAGGCGACACAATCAACCTAACGACTCCAGGTGCCATTCAGGATGCGGAAACGAGCAACGATACAGATATCACTGGTGGCGATGTCGTCTTGAGAGCGGCCACCGGCATCGGCAGCACTTCACCGGCGGTTGGCGGGCCACTGCAAACGGCGGCCGACACTCTTGATGTCGAGAATAGCACATCCGGCGGCATATTTATTCACGAAGCCGATGACGTCACTGTGCTCAACGTCACACTCGGGCCAGCAGCAGGAGCGGAAGAGATTGTGCTCGTCGTGGCTGGTGCCGAAGGCAAGCTTACGAATAGCGGTCCGATTACCAACTCTGGTGGTTCGGGACTCATCACGGTCACTGCAGATAAAATGATGTTGGGCGGCGGCACGATTACCAATGGAACGGGCCGAGTCATCCTCGACGTCACAACTCCGGGGACGGCGATCGACCTCGGCTCCACAACGGATGCCGCATCGCAAACTCTCGAGTTGTCCAACGCGGAATTGGATACGGTCACAACCCCAGTCCTGCAAATCGGCCGCGCAACGACCGGATCAATCGCCGTCAGCCAAGCCATCTCGCCACTTAATACAGACACGCTCCGGTTGATTTCTGGAGACACAATCACCGACTCGTCAGGTGTCATCATCGAGACCAACGTTGCACTTGACGCTACGAATGGAATCGATGTCGTCACGATGGCCGATCGAGTTGCGGCAACAAGTAGTGCAGGCGGCATTGCGATCGATAACACCGGCAACATGATCATCGGAACCGTTGACGGCATCATCGGCCTGACCGCCGCCGGCGGGCCGATCGAAGTGGACACCCTGGGAACGCTCGACGTCATCGATCCGATTGCGAACACAAGCGTGGTGAATGGAAGTGTCGATTTGTCAGCCGCAGGTTTGGGGACGCTCAACATCCTGAATACGATTACCACTGCGGGCGGGCGAGTCTTCCTGTCGGCCGATGATGACGTCAATTTCAATGCGGATGGCGACGTCACCACCGGCGGTTCGGGTGGCATCGAGATTGTCGCCGACCAGGATAACGGAGCAAGCGGTGCTGACGGGGCCGTTAATCTTGTGGACGGAACGGTTCTCGATGGTGGATCGGGCACGATCTTCATCAAGGCGGATGAAGATCTTTCGATTTCGGGCCTCGTAACAACGAATGCCAGCAACGCTGCGGTCGAATTGATCAGCACTTCTGGGGGTGTCGTCGATATCGCAAATTCACAGTTCGACATTGATGCCGAAAACGGACGAGTGAAGATCGACGTTCAAACTGGCGTCGGATCCGGTAATGCACTCGAAACACGCATCGGTGCATTGGAGATTAAGAACGCGACCAGTGGCGATATCGAAATTGATGAATCGACCGAACTGGAGATTTTCGGAATCGACCAGGACGCCCCCAATGGCGTCATTGACATTACGTCGCTGGATCGGATGACACTTGTCACCGGCGGAACAGGTGTTAGCACCATCAATGGCGAGGTGCTGCTGACCGTTCTCAACGAAACTTCGCTGAACGTGAACCAAGGAATCAACACGATTTCGGGCCGCGTCACTCTGCTTTCAAACGGCGATGTCACATTCTCGAATGATGGCGACGTCACAGCAGGCGGAGCGTCGGTCGTGACAGTGACCGCCGATGTGGACGACAATGAGAATGGCGGCATCGTCATGGCACCCGATGCCGTAATCGATGGCGATTCCGGCGACGTCACGTTACAGGCGAGCGAGAACATTGAAGTCGGCGTCGTGCAAACGACCGGAACAGTTGTGATTACGTCGTTGCGAGCGGGGATTAACGATTCCGACCCGATCGGCGATTCGCGAATCGATGTAATCGCACCTTCGCTCGCTCTCCGAGCAGTTTCCGGCATTGGCGACCCGAATCCGCTGGAAACATCCGTCACAACGCTTGCAGCACTCAACAATGGAACGGGCAATGTCGTCATCGATAATTTGTCGGGCACGACATTGGTCATCGGTGACGTCGACGGACTGAGTGGCGTCCTTTACACCGGCGCTGGTGGTGGTGAGATCGCCATTTCGAATAACGCCACGATCGAAGTCAATTCCAACGTGGCCAATACTGCTGGTGGCAACATCGAATTACAAACGACAAATGGAGGGGATCTGATCCTGAATTCCCCGATCTTTGCGTTCGGCGGTAACGGTGGAATTTTGTTAATTTCTGCCCGAGACCTTGTGATCAACGACAGCAGCGCAGGGCCGGAGATCATGACCGTGGGAACGGGAGTCATCGATGGTCGTGCTGGTCGCGATGTGATCTTCGCTCCGAATGTCGTGGTCGCAAGCTCGACCGGAAGCGTAACTGACGTGCCCCCGTTGTTGACCGATGTTACTGCTCCGCAGGTTGGTGCAGACGGTGCCGCCAGTGTCTCGGGGAATTACGGCCGGCCCGGCGAGTCGAATCTGTTTGTCGCGGTCGATTGGGGCGACGGCACGGTCGACGTCACGCAGTTTGCCGGCCCCGGTTCGTTCGAATTCTTCCATACGTTTACCGCGGTAACCGATCCTGCGAACCCAGCGGCGCCATTGGTGATTGTCGTGACGGTGTCAGCGGATCCATTCATTCGCTTCTCGTCGGCTCAAGGACCATTGAACGACACATCGGTCGAAACGACTGCTGATGTTCCGGGCGAAGGCAAAGCTGTGAAGGTGATCGATACGACGCCGAAAGTTCCGAAACTGGTATTCCCACCGGTTCAGGATATTGCCGCCGCGGAAGCTACGGTTTCGTCGACAATTGTGAGCACACAAGTCGATGACTACCAGGTGACGGTCGTCGAACAGACGGGAAGCGGTGAACGGTATGTCATCTTGCAGGTGCTGTCACCCGCGGATGAGGTCATCGAAGAAGTGCAGCTGGACGTCGCCGTTCTGGACGATCTGCCAGCCTTGTTCATCAAGCTTCCGGACGGACGCTACCTCGTTCTACTGTTTGAAGAGGGTGAACAGGACGGTCGGTTAGTCGTCGACCTCGAAATTCGCGGCGGAAAACCAGCGGATGACGCCACCGAGGCATCGGAACGTCCACCGACCGCGCCAGTCGATAGCCAAACGCCTGCGGTCCAACAGGCAATTCAAGTTGAAGAGGAGAAAGCTGAAACCATAAAGGATTCCGCCAGTGCTAACGGGAAGAAGTCGTCATGACGAATTGTCCACATTGTCAGAAATCGATCCAAGACACGGATATTGAATCCGGGCAGTGCCCGCACTGCGGGGCATCGATCGAGGAAATTGCAGCAAACGATGCCGGCCAGACGATCCCCGATGCAGGCCTTTCCTCCGATGACGTCGCGGAAGATTCGGACGAAGGCGATGGAACCATTATCATCGATGGAAGCAACCCAATCACTGGTGGGTCATTTAGCGACTTCGCGGACGAGGAGGATGAAGCTGCGGACGACGATTCCGTTTCCGGCGAGGATATGGCGACGATTCAAATGCCGGCGGGCGGCTTAGAAGACGGTACGTGGGACTCGGATGCTGAAGGATCGAGCGATGAGAACCTCGCGACTATTCAGGACTCAGCCGATCCTGATGACGCTGGAACCTGGGACGCGGACCAATCGGGCGGGGATTCCATCGAAGATGGAGCGACAATCCAGATGTCGGCGCGCGATGCAGGAGAAGGGACCTGGGATTCGGACGCTGACAGTTCGAACGACGAAGACCTGGCAACGATTCAAGGCTCGCCGAATGCCAACGACGACGGCACTTGGGATGCGGACCAACCAGGGGCGGGCGGCGACGACTCGGCGACGATACAAGGTTCGGGGGATGAGCGGGCCGGCGGAGCCGACAACACGGACTTTTCCGAGAACTCGGGCGCCACACAAACGATGAGCAGCCCGGGATCTGGCGAGGACGTCGAAAAGACGATCGCGGGATCGGTGGTCGACAGTGATGACGATTCGGCCACGATTATGATGGATTCCGGTAGTGACAACGCACAAACGATTTCCGCAGACCCGAATGCCGAGGACGAAGGTGACGAGGACGCGGGGAATGCGACGGTGATTGTCGACTCGCCCGAGAGTACCGAGTCGGACGAAGAAGACCCCAACGCCGGCGGCGCGACTCTGATGATGGATGTCGGAGCGGATGCCGAGTCGACGATTATCGGTGTGACAGCAGGTGACGTCGAATCCGACGAAGAAAGCGCATCGTCCGACGATGCTGCGGGCGCCACGTTTGTCATGGAATCGGAGAGCTCCGCCGACCAAACAATGATCGTCCAGGAGGGCAAAGGAAGCACATTCGCAATTGACGACGATCCCAACCTATCGAAAACGCTGAATGAGGCGTGGCCCACTGGGATCGGAGATTCCGCGAACCCGACAATGACGATTCGATCGGAGCGGGTCAAAGCCAGTTCCGATCGCGCGACACTGGTGATCAAACAGCGGTCATTGCGTGAACCGGAAGAGCACATCAAGCCGGGTTCGGAATTCGAGTACGAATTGCTCGGCGTGTTGGGCGAAGGGGGCATGGGGGTCGTCTACGACGCGCGACAAACGTCGATCGACCGCAATGTGGCGGTCAAAATGATCAAAGGGAAGACGGCCACCGACAAGGTTCAACGCCAGAAGTTTCTCGCCGAAGCGGTGGTAACGGGCGATTTGGACCACCCCAACATCGTGCCGATTTATGACGTGGGGAGTAACACCAAAGGCGCGCTGTTTTATTCCATGAAGAAGGTCCAGGGAACTCCCTGGTGCGATGTCATAGAAGAGTACACGTTGTCGCATAACGTGGAAATTCTGATGAAGGCGGCGGATGCGGTGGCCTTCGCGCACGCACGCGGAATTGTGCACCGCGATCTCAAGCCTGAAAACACCATGCTCGGTGAATACGGCGAAGTGTTGGTGATGGACTGGGGATTGGCTCACCCGACCGCGCTGTTCCGTAAGAACGCCAGTATCGTGGAAACGAACAGCATGGGTGGGACCCCGGCGTACATGGCGCCGGAAATGGCGACCGGACCGATCAAAAAGATTGGAGTTCATAGCGACATTTATCTGCTTGGCGCGATGCTATACGAAATCGTGACAGGCCATCCGCCGCACCGCGGCAAAACCGCGTTGAAATGCCTGATGGAGGCGGCCAAAAACAATATCGTTCCGACCGATAAGACGGGCGAGTTGGTCGATATTGCGCTAAAGGCGATGGCCACCGAACCAGAGGACCGATTTGAAACAGTCCTCGATATGCAAGCCGCGATTCGGGAATACCAGGCACATTCAGAAAGTATCGTTCTGGCAGAGCGTGCGCGGGAAGATTTGCAATCCGCGAAAGCGACCAAGGATTACCAGGACTTTTCGCGGGCCATGTTCGGATTTCAAGAAGCGGTGGCCTTGTGGGACGGAAACTCGGCGGCGCGCATCGGACTGACCGACACCCAATTCGCGTATGCCCATTGCGCGTACGAAAAAGGTGACTACGACCTGGGCCTGTCGCTCTTGGATGAAGACGTCCCCGATCACGCAGACTTGCGGCAACATTTGTTAACTGCTCAGCGCGAGCGAGAGGCGCGACAACAGCAATTGCGAATGGCGAAGCGCATTGGTGCGGTGACATTGGTCATCTTTTTCACCGTTATCAGCGGCGCAGCGTATTGGATCAACACCGAACGTAACGCCGCGATTGTGGCGCGCGATGAGGCAGAAGAGCAGCGAGTCGAAGCTAATAATCAACGGATCGAAGCTGATCTACAACGGCAGCAGGCAGTCGATGCCAGAGCACAGGAAGAGATTGCCAAAAACGACGCAATCAAGGCTCAACAGGAGACAGAAGCTGCCCGCATCTTGGAAGAACAAGCGAAGAATGATGCGCTGGTCGCACAGCAAGAGGCTGAAGATGCTCGAAAACTGGAGGAACAGGCAAAGAACGATGCTGTTGAGGCACAACTTGCTGCAGAAGAAGCGCGTAAAGCCGAGGAATACGAAGCCTACGTTGCGCGAATTGGGTTAGCAGCAGCCAAGATCGACGAAAACTCGTTCGACGCGGCCTTACAACTTTTAGAAGGCTGCAAACCGGAACTGCGCAACTGGGAATGGGGCCGGTTGATGCATCTGTGTAGCCAAAGCGATCGCGAGTTTGATGCCGGCGCACCTGTCGATTCCTTAGCGATTGCTCCGGACGGCACGCGATTTGTCACCGGTGGATGGAACGGCGAAGCAATTATCTGGGACTTGGAATCGGGGCAAGCGCTTCAGAAACTCGACCACGCCGGTTTGTACGTACACTCTGTGGCGTTTTCGCATGACAGCAACTTCGTGGCTACCGGGTGTAACGACCCGAATGCGTTTGTCCGGGTGTGGGATGCCACAACCGGTGAGGCCATTCAAACATTTAATGGGCACGAAGATTCGGTGCTGAGTGTGGCCTTTTCGAAAGATGGTCGGCGTCTTCTAACGAGTTCGTTTGACGGGACGGCCCGGTTGTGGGATGTCGAAACTGGTACCGAACTGTTCCGCTTTCAAGGACACAACTGGTGGGTGTGGTCTGCGAGATTCTCCTCCGACGAATCGCAGGTCGTTACTGCCAGCCAAGATGGTACGGCCATCGTGTGGACAAAAGCAGAATCGTCATCGGCCGATGAGATCAACTATGAAGCCGGACCTCCGTTCACCGGGCACTCGGGCCCCGTCTATACGGCCGACTTTTCCGCAGACGGCGTATACGTGGCCAGCGGCGGATACGATAAGCGAATCCTGCTGTGGAAGCCGGACGAAGTGAAGCCGTACAACTTCGAGAATTTGAACTCCGGCGATTCGGTCGTGGAGAAACCAGAGTACCGATTGCTCAGTGGTCACAAGGCCCATGTGCGGTCGGTCAGGTTCTCGCACGATGGAAGACTGCTGGTCAGCGGCAGCCACGACAATACTGTCAAAGTCTGGAGTGTCGAAACAGGTAGCGCGATTAAAACGTTTCGTGGACACGACAGTTGGGTGCGGGCGTGTGCCTTCCATCCGAACGGGCGCTCCATTCTTTCCGGCAGTCACGACCAGCATGCCTTTGCCTGGAGCATCGCCGACTACGAGGAAGTTCGCGTCTTGGAAGGACGTGTTCTGGAGGGGCACACCGACGCGGTTTTGGCGGCATCATTCTCCAAAGATGGATCGCGTGTCGTCACCGCCAGTCGCGACCGCACCACCAAGATTTGGGATGTCAAATCGGGCGATGAAACCGGCGTGTTTACCGAAGGTCACGCATTTTTGGCATCGTCGGCTGCTTTCTATCCCGATGGAAAGACATTGTTTACCGGTGCCGTCGACAACACGGTGCGCAAGTGGGATGTCTCCACCGGGACCGAGCTACTGCGATTCGATGGAACGGGACGTGCTGCCGCATTGGCGCTATCCAGTAGTACCAAATGGATCGTCACGGGCAGCACCGATCGAGCCGCTCAACTGTGGGATACTGAAACGGGATCGCTGATTCGCCGATTCGAGGGGCACACTTCCGAAGTGACTGCCGTGGCATTTTCCCCGGATGATGCGTATATCGTCACCGGCGACTCGGCAGGGCATTGCCGGCTTTGGGAAACAGAGACGGGCCGAACGGTCCACCGAATGGAAGGGCATAGCCGCAAGATTACCAGCGTGGCTTATTTGCCGGACGGCAGCCGGATTTTGTCTTCCAGCACCGATAACACGGTTGGCCAGTGGAACCCCGATACGGGCAAGGAACTTCGGGACCTGATTTTGAAGCATCCCGATCCGGTGACGTCGATGTCGGTTTCGATTGACGGCAAATTCGTAGCGACGATCTCGAAAGAGGCTTTGGATCGAGCCAATCATCTCAACGAACGAATTGACCGTATTTGGTTATGGAATGTCGATACCGCCGAACTGGTCACCAGCATTGCCACCAACGGACCAGCAACAAATTCGGTCGCACTTTCTCCGGATGGCCGAACAATCGCCACCGCCAGTTCGCTGGGGCGTACCGTGCGGCGTTGGGATATCGAATCGGGGGCTGAGATTCTGTCGCGCACCGCAGACGGCGAAACGGGGCCATTAATCGATTTTGAAAAACAAGGGGGGACCGTGTGGACGGCGGTCTTTTCGCCGACCGGCGCACAGGTTGTCACCGTGGGAGGCAACTCAGCACGTCTGTGGGATGTACAAACAGGCCTGGAGCGAATGGAGTTCAGCCCCCACGGTGCGGTGGCGTCGGCCAACTTCTCGCCGGACGGATCGCGCGTGATCACTGGTAGCTGGGACAATTCCGCGAAGGTGTGGGATACCGCGACCGGTCGCGCCGTTATGAAACTCGACGGCGTCCATAATGGTTACGTCAACAGTGCGGTCTTCTCGCCGGATGGCCAATTCATTCTCACAGCGAGTGACGATCGGACGGCCATCTTGTGGAGTGCCGACGATGGAGAGCCGATTCGTATATTCCGGCCGCACGGCGATCGTGTCCGGAGCGCCGTTTTCTCGCCCGATGGGACGAAGATTCTGACGACCTGTAACGATACGAAAGCGCGGATTTGGAATACGGAAACGGCCGAGTTGGAAACGGAACTTGAAGGACATACTTGGGCTGTGCTGAGTGGTGCCTTTTCAGTGGACGGCAAGCGCGTCGTCACCGGTAGCGATGACAACACTGCCAAGGTATGGGATGTCGAAGGTGGCACGGAAATTGTTCTCGATGCTCCGCTGGCCGGCCACACAGCGGGGGTCACATCAGTTGCGTTTTCTCCCGATGGTGCGCGAATTTTGACCGGTAGCCGCGATGACATGGTCAAACTGTGGGACGCGTTCACCGGTAAGGAGATTCTGACGCTCGACGGCCATTCCGAAGAAGTCACCTCGGTCAGCTTTTCAGGAAACGGTGCTTACGCGTTGACTTCGAGCCGGGACGGAAAAGCCATCATCTGGCTGACACTGCAATGGTCGTCTGCCAACGACACGGTGGATGTGGCAGGGAAGTAGGGAAAAGATTTCAGTGTTCAGTTCTCAGACAAGGTGGTTTCACCACTGAGGCACGAAGAACACTGAGAAGAGATTCTGTGTGGTCGGTGAGATCGAACGCGCTTCTAAGGGCGTAAACGTATGGCCTGGGCAGATGTGACTTATCGTGTCGTCAGTATTGACTTGGCAATGATCGAGCGCTCTGAGCGCCGAATTGAGTCCGCAGGTCGTCTCAATCAATTCATCCACATCTTAGTCTACGTCGATTGCCACGTTGACTGCATCACCATTCGGGCCGAAACCAATTCGGGCTGATCATATAGCACATCGCCGAGGATCCTTGAGAGGACTCGCGTCGATCGAATGGAGTCGGGCAAACGATTAACAAGCACTGATCGCGCTCGAGTATGCAAGCTGCATGGACGGAGGTACTGGTCGCCTTGGGAACCTGTATCGTCACCATTTCGTTAGAGTCATTTCTGGTCCGAATCGGAAGATTTGCCAATTCGACTTCGGAGACTTCCGACAGCATGAGCACACATCGCGTGGCGAGTCGCTCGTCGCCGGTCACCGTTCCTTTGAGGAGGATGCGGACACCCTCCGGCAAGACATCGATCACTGGCTGCATTGCATCGGAATGTGACGCGAGAGCAATCGTTGAGGAGCCGTCGCCAGGCTGTTCGTCATAAGGACGCATCCCTGTGACGAACGGGCGGAGCGTTTCGTCAGTAATGCAGGCTGATTGCCCGGTAAACAGGGTGACCTTCGGTGCCATCATCAGGTTCGAACGCGTGTGGTTTTGACAAAGCTGAATGAACCGAGTCGCCTGCGATTTGTTGACGGTTGTGCTGAGCAGCGGACGGGGAGTTAGGGAAGATTCCTTCATTTCGACAGAAAGTTGCTCGCCGGGCATGTGGTCGAAATTGTCGGGGAAGTGCATCCGGCCGAACTGATTCTGTTTCGCGAATCGAGCGTGTTCCGAGAGGGGACCGGCATCTGTCATCCATTTCGTACGCAAATCGCGGACGACATCCAAATCGACTTCGATGAAGCGAACCTCGTAAGTGATCTGCCAGTATCCGCTTTGCTCCAGAGCATTGATAAGACCGCGAATTTGTCGATGCTGCTCTTCGGTAGTCGTGGCGATGAGCTGACGCCCATCGAAACGGGTCCCTTCCGGCCTGGAAAACAAACTGTGCAGGAGGGCATCCGCGTCGCCGTCCGGCGTGGTTTCGCGGATCTTTTCGAATGCTTGATCGAGGTCGTAGGTCACTTCTGATTCAGGTGGGGAAGATGCCGGTTCCGTAGTGTGTCCCCATGCTGGGATTGCACTTTGGTTCGCAAATCCGGCCAGTGCCGGCAGGTCAGACGGAGTCGCAACTGTCTGCTGAGCATCGGTCAAACCGCTAACTCCGATGATGACAACCGCCAAAGCTGCGGTAATTCGGGCGGGCCAACTGTTTCGTTGCGGGTTGACCTGCAACATTTTGAGACGACCGGCAAGAGCTTTGCCACATGAGGTCAGCAGTAAGCCGAGCGCTGCGGGATTCGTAGTGGCCGCATCATCACCTGCGTATCGAAGCAGCAATCGCCCGTAGTCGGCGGCGGCCGTTTGTGGCGAGTGCTGCATGGTCAACTCATCAGCGGCCTGTTCCATGTAGACACGAATCCTTGATACGATCAGCCAGGCCAACGGGTTGAACCAATGGAGGGCTCGCATGAAGAAAGCCACTGACAACACCAGTCCGTCCCAACGTTTGATGTGCGATACTTCATGCAACAGAACCAATCGTAGGTCTTGTTCCGAAAGCTTTGTGGCGGCGCCGGCGGGAAGACAAATCGTCGGCCGCAGGATTCCAAAGACAGCCGGTACGCTAAGTCCGTCGACTTCTTTCAGCGGCGGTCGACGGCCCAGTTTGGCGGAATCGCAGACGCGTAGTAATTGGTCGATCGTCGCTTGATCGGTCACTTCTGGTGAGCGTTTCAACGCGACGGAAAACCGCACAGATTGCGCGAACCCATAACCAAGAATTCCGCAGACACCGACAATCCACGTGCCGACAATTCCCCAGGCAACCCAATCCACGGTCGTTGGCGAAGGGTCGAGACTTTTTGCGGAGGCTGAGTGGAAACCGGGGACGAAGACATCGGACTGTGCTCGCTGGGCTTCGGCGGAATTAAATGCTTCGGCGGCGGCCCGTTGTCGCGCGGTCGGGTTCTCCGGCAGGAGGGCTCGGCGTACCGTTCGATTTCCCTCGTCGGTTTGAAATGAAAATGTTTCGTACGCCAAAGCGGTGCCGGTTTCGGCTTCCACCGGGTTGTAGCGCTCTTCCGTGGCGTCGGCCTGATCAAACAATAGGGCCTGCCCCATGCTCGTCGTGACAGAATCCCACAGCGGTTGCATGCTAAACCGGGATTCGAAGCTGACAGGAATCATCAGCCGCACCGCAACGATGATCCACAGCAGCCGATGGTACCGCGCCGCGATGCGCCGGCTGAGCAGAAGATCGAAGAGTAGCACGATGGCTAACAATGGCAGCACTTGAAATATGCCGCCCCAGATCCATTCGAAACCGACCAACAAATATTCATCCATGACGACGTTTATCATTCCCTTGATCCTTTGCATCCAGAAGAGCCCGAAGCTGGGCGACTTCGTCCGCCGAGAGCTTGGAGTTTTTGACAAAATGCAATAGGGCCGGCGCAGCTTGCCCGCCAAACACCCGCTTCAAAAAAGACCCGCTGGCGTGGCGGACACAATCGCTGCGTCGCACTTTGGCCCGGTAAAGATAGCGTTTTCCGTCCGCTTGGTGCGTGAGCGCACCCTTCTTGACGAGACGGTGCAGCATGGTCTTAATCGTGGCAGCCGACCAATCATTCGACTCCGCGAGCTGATCGATCACAAACCGGGCATCGACCGGTTGCGATTCCCAAATGAGGTTCATCACGACCCATTCGGCATCAGAAATCTGCATGGCAACGCTCCTTCGTTTACAGACGTAAACAGTTTACACCTGTAAACGGTTTTCGGTCAAGAGCGTTTTGACATAAAATGACGATAGCTGTGGCAATTCAAAAGTCTTGCAATAAACGAGCGGACGCCCGCCTTCAGTTTTCACCCATCGCTTGTTGAAGATTTCATTTCGGTAGAATTACCGCGCGTCGTACGTGATTCCCGGCCAATTGTCGGTGGCGAATGGCGAGGCAGGCAATCCCGTCGCGTTAAAAAGGTTCGGAACAGCATCGTTGGCCCAACCGAAACGGACCGCAACCGGTGAATCGACTTGCGGGCTGCGCACAACAATGGTGTCGCCATCGATGACCGCGTCGGCATCTTGGAACTTTCTGTCCGCCCCGGCAATGGTGAAGTGCGTTAACCGCGCGCCATTTTTGGCGATCAATCCGCCGGCGACATGATCGAAGTGCAAACGGATGCGGTCGTTCTCAATCTGCATGCGGCGGTACAGCGGACCAGAATAGACGATGTCGGAACGGCCGTAAGTCTTGGCGAGCGCCCAAAAAGCGAGCCGCTTGCCGACATCCTGCTTGTTTTGGGGATGCAGATCGGCTGGACTGGCGATGTCGGTTGTCACAACCATTCCCGTATTGGGAACAGCCAGCGTTAGCCGTTGAGCTTCACGCAGCTCCACAGCAGCCAACGGTTCCTGCCGGTAGGGAAAGGGTCCGATCTGCACGTAGTAGAACGGTAATGCGCCTTGGCCCCATACTTCGCGCCAATTGTGGATGAGTGCAGGGAACAGCTTCCGATACTGATAACCACGCTCGCGATTTGATTCCCCCTGATACCAAATGACGCCGCGAATTCGGTATGGCAGAATCGGGGCGACCATCCCATTGAAAAGAGCAGAGGGGCTATGAGGGTGGCCGGGCCCCAACGGTTTCCGAGGCGGGCGGGCGGGTGTTGCACCGGACTGTTCCGCGGCGGCAACTTCGCGTTGCCATTGCACTCGGGCCTTGTTGTATTCGGCGAGCGCCTGCGGATAGATGGCAGCTGCCTCGTTGTAGCGCTCGAGGATCGGCACGAAATTAGCATCCGACTCGAGCCATTTCGAAGTCATCCAAGCTGCAGCCCGCGAGCCGCCAGAACTGGCGTCGAAAATTCCGATCGGCACATTGAGTTCATTGTGCAACTTGCGAGCAAAGAAATAAGCGGCGGCGCTGAACTCGTACACCGATTCCGAAGTGCAGGGGGACCAACTTCCTGCGATGTCGGTTTTCGGCGATGCGGCGGCTTCTTTCTTGACGAAGAAGAGCCGAATATCTGGATGATTAGCGGCCGCAACTTCTTCTTCCCAATTGAGAATGCCATGTTTCCAGGTGGGGCGTCTACCAACCGGCATACCCATGTTCGATTGCCCCGACGCATACCACACTTCGCCAATCAAGACATCGGTGAGCACCACGGTGTTCGAACCAGAGACCGTGATACGAAAGGGTCCGCCGGCTGAGGGCGTATCGATGCGGAGCGACCATCGGCCATTGGCATTAGCAGCGGTCGAAACGGGGTCGGCCTGCCACGTGGTTTCGATACGAATCGTTTCGCCCGGATCGGCCCAGCCCCAAATGGGGGCACTAGAGTTTTGCTGTAGCACCATATGGTCGCTGAGGACGGCGGGTAGACGCACGTCGGCAATGACGCCCCTTCCGCAGCTGGCGATAAGAAACCAAATAAATATGGGATGGAGCACACCGGATAATTGACGGAGTAAGCGAACGTGCATCAGTAGCTCCTAAATGGAAAGTCCCCTTGAGTTTCTCTATCTCGCATGTCTATCAAAACTTGTCGTCAAGGCACAACGCCGGCGCGTCGATGCTTCTCGATTTACGGCGATCGTGGATTGCGAACAGTTTGCATATTTGTCTTGCTGTATTTTAACCGATGCCGTACGTGCCGTATGAAATTCGACAAGATTCCATTATGCGAGTCACCTGACTCGAATGAGACCAAGCTTGGTAGACTTGTTCAATGGAAACCGACCTCAACAATCAGTAAGTTGCATTAGGAGAGGTTTTTGGGATCGAGGCGACTCTCCGAAACAGCGGCAGTCGGAAGGATGCACGAAGATGGCCGACCGAGCGGAGTGGAAATCAAAAACTGGGTTTCTATTAGCAGCCATCGGATCGGCGATCGGGTTGGGCAATATCTGGCGGTTTCCGTACATCGCTTACCGAAACGGCGGCGGCGCCTTTCTGGTTCCCTATTTCGTCGCGCTGTTCATTGTCGGCGTGCCACTGCTGATGCTGGAATTCGGGTTAGGGCATCACTTCCGCCGGGCGTTTCCGCAATCACTGCGTCAGGTGCACCCCCGGTTCGCGTGGATCGGCTGGTGGTCGGTCTCATTCGTGATGTTCGGCATTGTGGCCTACTACGGTGTTGTCATCGCGTGGTGTGGAAACTACCTGATTTACTCCGTGACACAACCTTGGGGAGAACTGTCGCAGGTCAATACATTTTTTGACGAGTCATTCTTGGCAGCTTTTGAAAACGGAGTCCCGTTTGCTGTTTATTCGGAAACTGACGGATTCCAATTCGGACGCTTCAATGTATGGATTGTCCTGTCGCTGGCCATCATTTGGTTTCTCAACTGGCTGATCACCCATCGTGAACTCCGCCACGGTGTGGAGCTGGCGAACCGCATATTCATTCCGGTGCTTGTGATCATTACGATCATTCTGGTGATTTGGTCGTGGAATTTCGAAGGCGCGCAAGCCGGGCGGGAACTGTACCTGCGTCCCGATTGGTCTCGCGTGTTTGAACCAAACACCTGGATCGACGCGTTCAGCCAGATCTTTTTCACGCTGTCGCTCGGCTTTGGAATTATGGTTGCGTATGCCAGCTATCTGCCCAAGGATGCCGACATTCCGACGAGTGCCTTTTTGGCGGCGATTGGGAATTGCCTGTTCAGCCTGGTGGCCGGTTTTGCAGTCTTCTCAGCAGCCGGACTTTTGGCGTTCGATCGCGGCATCGAGTTGGAGCGATTGGACGATCTAACGGAGCGCATTGAACGTCTGGAACAAGTAGCGCCGGCAGCAGCCGTCAATGGCGACGGTTCCGCGACAGAATTGGCCGACCTGCGGGAGCAGTACGCCGCCCGCCAGCAATTCGAAAACCAGATGAGCTCTTTCGGACTGGTCTTCAAGACCTATCCCGCCATCATCACGCGGATGGGCTCGGTAGCCGGCCCCATTTTCGGTGTGTTGTTCTTCTTGTCGCTGTTGGTAGCGGGCATTTCTTCGTCGATTTCGATTATCGAGGCATTTATGGCGGCGCTGATCGACGAATACAACTGGAATCGAAAACGACTTGCCGGTGGTCTCTGCTTGTGTGGTTTTTTGTGCGGCCTTGTGTTTTGCTCGCAGGCCGGATTGTTCTGGCTCGACTTGGTAGATCACTTCATCACGACTTACGGGTTGGTGTTGGTCGCGATTTGCGAAGCGCTGATTGTTGGTTGGCTATTCCCGGCTCATCGTTTGCGTTCGCATCTGGACGAGTACCATGTCTTTCGTTTCGGGCGGACTTTCAGCGTGGCAATGCGGCTGCTGATTACCGCCATCTTGATGCTGACCTGGTTTGGCTTAAGCCGTTACCAACCCGACTCGGTCGCCAGTGCCATCGGACGCTTTTTGCTGGTAGGAAGTGGGATCGTGCTGTGGATTCATGAGCATTGGCTCGACTTCAACATTCGCTTGGTGATTCCGGCCCTATTGGTATTTCTGCTTGATCAAGCATTGTTAGCGGAAACCCAATCTCCTTACGGCGGCTATCCCATGCAAGCGGTGCTTGTGATCGGCCTCGGCTGGTTGCTGGGGACGCTGGCGATCGGCATCGGATTGAATCTGCTGGCGAGTCGAACCGACGAAACTCGCGATTCTTCAGAATCACATCACGCGGAGAGCAAGCGTGACAACTGAGAGCAAGCAGCCCCGGCTTCGCAGATCGATATCTCTCCCGCTATTGGTCGCGTACGGCGTAGGAACCATGGTGGGCGGTGGGTTTTATGCGCTGCTGGGACGGGTTGCCTCTCACGCCGGGATGCACACGCCGATTGCGTTTCTCATCGCAGCCGGTGTGGCCTTTATTACGGCCATGTCATTTGGCGAACTGGCATCTCGCCTGCCTTATAGCGCCGGCGAATCACGGTATGTCCACGAGGCCTTTGGTTGGAAATGGTTGTCGATTCTTGTCGGTTGGGCCGTAATTGCGACCGGAGTCGTATCGGCGGCAACATTGACTCGAGCGTTCGTCGGCTTTTCGCAGGATCTAATTCTGTTGCCGACGGCGCTCGGTATCATACTGTTCGTCGCCGTGTTGACGATGATTGCGATCGTCGGCATTCTGCAGTCGGTTTGGCTGGTCACGACCATTACCGTGATTGAAGTCGGCGGACTCATTTGGGTATTGGCCGCCAACAGCCGGCAGCTTTCCAAGCTACCGGACCGATGGATCGACGTGATGCCGGACGCCACATGGGCCTCGTGGTCGGGCATTATGATGGCCGGCTTTTTGGTGTTTTACGCCTTCATCGGCTTTGAAGATATGGTCAACGAAGCCGAGGAGGTACACGATCCCCGCAAGAACCTGCCAAGAGGAATCCTCTATGCGCTGATAATTACAACTGCGCTTTATCTCGTGATTGCGGTCGCTGCAGTCTTGGCCTTCTCGCCGGACCAACTGGCCCGCAGTCGCACCCCGCTGGCGTTGCTTGTGTCGCGGCAGGGCAAAACGGCGCAAGTTATCATGACCTATATCAGTCTGCTTGCCGGTGTGAATGGTGCTTTTGTCCAACTGGTCATGGCTTCTCGTGTGGCGTATGGCATGTCAGACCAAGGCTTGGGGCCGCGGATACTGGCCGTTGTCAATTCCCGATTTCGAACGCCGATTTACGCGACACTCCTCATGGGGGGCTTCATACTGGCATTTGCCCTATGGTTGCCGTTGGAAGTTCTCGCCAAAATCACGAGTGCCATCATGCTGGTGATTTTTGCCACGGTGAATGCGTCGCTGGTCCGGTTGAAGCTAAAGAAAGTCGAAGTCACAGAGGAGATCACCGAGCATTCAATAGTCATACCGATTCTAGGCTGTGGGTTGTGCATCCTGTTCGTGATGGTGCAATTGTTTGTCGCTACACGTTAGGCGAGCTGTGGTGTGCATCGGTGTCGCGTTCGGTTTGCTCGCGGGAAGCCTTCGCCATTGCTATTCACCACAGAGACGCTGAGAGCACAGTGAAGAAGAAATGGAACGCGATTGGCAACTCATAGCGTCGATCACAAAAGCGGTCTGACACACGTCTCTTAATGACGCTACCGATTCGTGTATCGTCTTCGTATTTTCCGTGACTCTGTGATGCATTAACGCTACGGCTATTCGCCCAGATGCCGGTCGGCGAATTTGACGAATTGCTCCCAATCGTAGTCGGTCACATCGTGTTCCCCGGTGCGCACATGATAGCCGACCGTTTCCCCGACCGGCGTATCGGGCGCGGGCCAATCGGTCTGATCGACGCCCACGAGACCAAACAGGCGGTAAATCGATTCCGCATGAACGGCTGTTAGAAACTCCCCCTTGGGATCGGAAAGCAGGTCTTCGGTGGCGCTGGTAATGTAGACCGGACGCGGCGCGATCAATCCTAGCAGCATGTGCTGGTCAAAGGGGAGTTCGTCTTCGCGGTCGACAAAATCGCGAAAGCGGTTGCAATATCGCCACGAGGCATGATGAATCGAGTAAGCGATGTTTTCGCCGAAATTTCGCCGGGCCAGCGCAGCGCCTCCTTCACCACTGTTGTTGGAAATGACTACCGCGAAACGCTTGTCCTGCGCACCAGCCCATAACGCGGTCTTTCCCAACCGTGAATGACCGAGTACGGCAACGCGACTGGCATCGACGGAGGGATTCGTTTCCAAATAATCGAGCGCCCGACTTAGCCCCCAACCCCAGGCGCCGAGCGCCCCCCATTCGTGATCTGCCGGCTCGGTGCGGTCCGCCAATTTCAACGCATAACCGCGAATGCCTTCCCGCCAGCCTTCGATGTGATCGGGTTCCATCTCGCCGTAGTAGAACGTCGCGACGCCGTACCCGCTTTTGAGAGGAATCTCGAGCGGCCACCGGCTGGCACTCATACCACGCATCTTCTCGGTGGCGCGGTTGTCGACAACGGCATCGGATCGAGTGCGTCGCATCCAACCGGTCGGCAAAGGAATCGCCGGATCGTCTTCGATGCTGGCATTACCGTAGAAGCTCAACCCGAGAAAGACGGGAACTGGTTTGTTCGCAGAATTGGGGACATACAACATCAGTTGAATTTGTGGAGCATCGGGATCGTCGAAAAACTGCAGGGTAACCAACGTGCGCGTCGCCAGGCCGTCGACCGCGTCCTCCTTTACAGAAACGACCTCGGATCGGAGTTCGATCGGCAAGTCGGGAGTATGCCCATACATCAAATCGCGGAAGTCGCGCAGAATTTCGGGGCGGCGTTTCGCCAGCCAGATATCGACGTCGGTGACTTGGCTGCCATCCTTAGCGACCAGCGGATCCGGAACGGTGTAGTCGCGAACGTTCGCTTCGTCGTAGTTACGTCCGTGCGAATCACGCTGGGCGGTCGCGATTGTCGTACACAGAACTAAGGAAAGTATGAAAATTGACGCAATGATAAAGTAGGGTGCGTGCTTGCTCGCACCTTTCGTACGGACAGAATCTAAAACTTGGTGCGTGCAAGCACGCACCCTACTTGCTCGGCTCGCGGCTGGATCAAGGCGTTTAAATATTGCCGACATCTCCACACATCCAATTCTCGGTTGCAAATAATCAACGTTGCTTATGTTTCAAGATGACGACCGATCTCCCGCCAATTCTAACGGCGGAGGAATCTCTGAGAAACGGTCCAGCGCGATTTGCAGCGCCGGTCGCGAGGTTGCAAGCGCGCGACCGATAAGACTGAGCGCTACTTCGGGCGTTTGAAGTAGTAGATGGTTTTTGTCGTCGTGCCCTCTTTCGCAACGGGTGTCACACAGACCATTTCCCAGCCTTGGTTGCCGAGGCGGATGATTTGTGTTCCCAGGTCACCACCGAGGTCGGCACCGTTGTGCGTCAGTGCCAGGTGTTCCCACTGAGCGACATTGAGTTCGGTTTCGTCTTGGCCGCTGGCCGTCATCGAAAAAATGCCGACGGCGACGATCAAAAACATCGCGCCAAATAAAACTTGCGAGCGAGTGGGAGATCTCATGGAAGTATCCTTTCAACAGACAATATCATGCCAGTGCCGAGTAGACATTCGGTCGGTTGGCAATTCTCTATTACAATTGTAGCTTAACTCGATATCCGTTGGCCAACCAACCAGACAGATAGATGGTGGATAATGCCCGACATGGGTCCCACGGGTTTCAATTCCGCACGCGGTCGGTCGCCGGCATCATTGGAAATTATTGCTGCAGCGGATCAGTCACGCATCACGCTTGCGGTAAAGCTCGAGCGCGTCTCCATCAATATCGAGGCCCAACCCGGGGCCCTGCGGAATCGCCATGTAACCATCTTCGATCTGGAAGACTTCTTTGTTGCGCAACAACCGCATACCGGGCCCCAATGTTTGTTGTGGCAACACGCCGGGCGTTGTCATGACCAGTTCCTGCCAATCGGTCGTGGGAGAGAACGCTGCGACCTGCAAGAATCCAGCCAGGGGCAGACCGTGTATTCCATGCGGTATCATGCGGACCGGTTTGTCGAAGGCACGCACCATGTCGGCGATTTGTTTACAAACCAGAATTCCGCCCCCCAAAATGCCATCGGGCTGCAGAATGTCGAAGGCATCGTGCGCCAGATACTGCGCGAAGAGCCGTGTGTCGTTATCGCCTTCGCCACCGGTGATCCGTAATCCGACTTCTTTTCGTAGTTTTGACGATCGAACGATCGAACGATACGACGGCGACTGTTCGAGTGGCCCGACTGCGCGGAAGGAAGACGTGTAATTCTCCCGTTCGAAGGGCTCTTCCAACCAGTAGGCGCCATGCTCTTCGAAGCCGCGGGCGACTTTCAGCGCCTCGTCGTATGACCAGACCCAGGGGGCACGCTGCCCGGTTCGGTCGAACATAATCGGAAAATTCTCGCCGACCGCGCTGCGGATTACCTTCAGCGCCTCGACGTCGTCCATGCTGTTGGGACGCCAGCAGCGAATCTTGACGCCCCGAAACCCGTGCTCTTGAAACTGTTTGATGTCGGCCGCTTGCCGGTCGAAGGGCACATCGGATTGGTCAGACTTGCCGGGCCAGACGATCGTGAGATAAACGCGCACTTTTTCGCGATGCGCGCCTCCGAGCAGTCGAAACACGGGCAGGCCCAGCGCTTTGCCCACGACATCCCACAAGGCATGCTCCCAACTTGCGACTTGGCACAACCCTTGCGTGACGTAGCGATCGATGACAAACGGATCGTTGCCGACGAGCATCTCGCGAACGCGGGGCAGGTCTTCCCGAGGATGGCTTCTCCCGAAACTGTATCCGGTGATACCAGAATTCGTGCTGATCTTGTAGACGTCGAAATCGCGAATCTCGCCGCGCTTCCGCTCTTCTCCCTTTTCGATGACTTCGACCTCGAATTGATCGACATCGGTGATGATCAAGTCGGCCCGTTTGCCAGACCGACGGCGCTGTAGTTCGTCGGCAAAGGGTGCAGCCAGCGCTTCGGAATTGGCCGACAGCCAACCGATGCCGCCGGCAGCAGTCGCTGCGCAAGACTTCAGGAATTTTCGCCGGGGAATGTTCATAAGTGAGATGAAGATTTAATGGTGCGTGCAAGCACGCACCCTACCGCTGCTTCAGGAATTGGCGTCTGTGAATCCGCATGAATGAAATGAACGACTCGATTCAATGTTACGTGCAAGCACACACCTTACGCGGTCATTGTGATTCGTCACCGTCACCGAGTTCCGTTTTCCGCAAGGCGAGATACGCACCTTTCCAGTACATAAACAGAATCGGGGCGGCTGGCGCTGCAGCGAGGAAGATTGCCGTCCAGCAAAGTTTGTCGTAGCGGCCAGGCAAGTCAGCGTCACTCAGCATGAGTAGTTGCAAAAATTGATAGCCCCAAAAAACGGCATAGATCAATAGCAGCAGCCAAACGACAAATTGTGCCATGGGAGCCTCGATTCGTTAGAGATCGCGTTCAGCTGGCGAGTTTCTTTTTCAAGTAGTCGCTAGTGAGATGTTTGAGAAGT
>JANQRQ010000049.1 GCA_028284485.1 Planctomycetaceae bacterium
GCCAATTCCAGACTGCGGGCCAGCCACAACATGCCTTCCGCGACATTTCCGACTTCCAGATCGAAATCGGCTTGCTTGTGCGCCAGTCGCGACTGTCCGATTCGGAGTGAGGCGTTCTTCTGTTCGAGTTCGGCATTGAGTCGTTGCTGATCTTCGATCAGTTTTTGCTGTTTCACACTCGATGCGGCAAGCTGCGCGTTGGTCACGTTTTGGTCGCGGGCGAATCGGCTTTGCTCACGCGCGTAAAACGTCGCAATGACCGCAACCGCAATGAGACCAACCGCCGCTACCGAAACGGCACTGGCCAGCATTGGGTTACGCCGCGACCAGCGCATCAATCGCTCGACGGGAGAAGTCCTGCGTGCCTGAATCGGTTCGTCATTAATGAACCGTTGCAAGTCGTCGGCGAGTTCGTCCGCCGATTGGTAGCGACGTTTCGGATCTTTGTCGATCGACTTCAGAATGATCGTTTCCAGATCGCGGGGAATGCGTGGGTCGATGGCCCGGGGCGCGACCGCTTCGGTCTTGCCGACCATGTCGATCAGCTTTAGTCGATCGGGCGATTCAAACGCCGGTCGCAAAACCAATAGTTCATAAAGCGTGAGTCCCAGTGAATAAATGTCGGCTCGGACGTCGCATTGACCACGGAACCGTTCCGGCGACATGTACCGGATTGTTCCCAGAATATCGCCGGTATGCGTCATCCCTTCGTCGCTGGTTTTTGCCAACCCGAAGTCGGTGACCCACACCACGCCGGTTCCGTCGAGCAACAAGTTGGATGGTTTAATATCTCGGTGAATGATGCCGCGAGCATGCGCGTAGGACAAAGCGCGGGCAGTTTGCAATGCGATTTCGGCGGCACTGCGAAAGAAAGCGCCGCGATTGCTTTCTGCTGTCGAAAGTTCCGATTGACCAGGCAGCACTGCCGATGTCGTCGACCCGGACGACGGACCAAGAACGGTTGGGGCAAATTCCGATTTTCCATCTTCCCCTGCGGAAGTTTTTAGCGTTGACTCGCCTGAGTCGCTGTCGGCCAGATTCTCTTGTTCGAAATGGCCGGCGATGAGTGATTCGGCCAGACTATGTGCCGCCGGTGCCGGTTCGGTTCCCAAGATTTTCGATGGCTTGCCGCGCTCGATGTGCTCGCTGCGCAACTGCTTGAGGTCGCCGATAACGAGGTCCAACCCTTGGCCCTGAATGAGCTGCATGGCATAGTACAAATGCCCATCATCTTCGCCGACGTCAAACACGGGAACGATGTTGGTGTGGTGCATGCGCGCCGCGGCTCGTGCTTCACGTTTAAACCGCTCCGATGTTTTCGATTGGGAATCGACCGATTGCGAAACGACTTTCAGCGCGACCCGACGGCCCAGCGATTGTTGTTCGGCTTCGTATACGACACCCATTCCGCCGCGACCGACTTCCCGCAGAATGCGGTAATCGCCGACCTGTTCCAATCGTCTGCCATCTGGGGTGAACCCGGGAGAAATGGAAGCGCTCTTATCTTGCGAATCGGGTTTGAGATCTTCCACGGCGAGCAAGGCCGGCAGGAACGTTCGCAAATCTTCCGCATGTTCGGGGAATCGTTCGCAGTATTCATCGACGGTGGGAGTCTCCCCGCGTCGGCGTCTCGCCAGGATTTCTTCGGCAATTTGTTCAACCAGGGGTTCGTCCGCGGAAGATTCCTGCGACATTGCCTTCCTTTCACACCTAGCCTTGTGGCCGATCGATAAATCCCGGAATGCTTTCCAACACACTTTGCAATCGGGCCAAAGCCCGAATATAGCGGTTGCTGGCAGCCGACTTGGAAATGCCAAGGATCTTGGCAGTTTCCCTGTTTGTTAACTCTTCGAAATTCCGCAATGCGATGATTTCGCGGTCCATGGAATCCATGGTGTTGATCGCTTCCTGCAGCTTGACCTGCATTTCCGCACGCATTACGGCCCGGCTGACCGATGTGAATTGGCCGAGAAGTTGAGCGGCCAACGACACGGAAGTCGCTTGGGGCAGGGCACCCCGATGCAGCGAGACTTCGCGCCCCACGTCTCGCATTTCGGCCCCGAGATGCTGTCGGTGCAATCGCATCAGGCGCTGACCGGTGACGAGCCGCAGCCAGAGGAAGAACGACATGTCTTCCTGTTTTTCTGCGTATGAGTCCAACTGCTGCGTTGCATCGAGAAATGCTTCTTGCAGCACGTCCGAGGGGTCGACACGGCCCAGCAACCGTCGATCGAGCCGCAGTCGTACCATTTGTCGCAACCGGGCCCGATAAATGCCAAATAAGGCGGCCATGGCCTCGCGGTCACCGGCGGTGGCGGCACGCAATAGTTCGTCTTGTTGATCGGAATCAGGGCTCAAAACACTGCTCATAAGTCCTAATTTGCGCTGGCTCGAGCATTGTACACCGGCGAATCGAGAAAAATTCGGTTTTGTGAGAAAAACTGCGGTCGGGCCGCTGCTGTGCGCCAATTCGTCGTCGTGGGAAATCCAAGGCACTAGGCAGTTCTTGGAACGAACCCTCCATAAATCGGTGGCCAGGTTCGCAACGCCCCTAAGGAAGGTGTGTGGTGGCAATCTTGCCCAATAAGGAGCCCATTCAAGCCTGAAGCGCTAGCGAAGGCTAATACGCAAGAAACCTTCGCTAGCGCTTCAGGCTTTTTGCGATTTGGAATTAAGGTCGAATGATCGCCCGACAAAATTTCGCACGCGCTTGAAGTTTCCATTAAGGATCCTCCATGATGAGACTCGATGACCAGACTGTTGTCACCGGCGCAGGAGAATTTCACATGAAGAGTATCATCATTCGCGCATTCATCGGCTTGTTGGCCCTGTCGTTCATTGCGAATTCTCCTACCTCTGCAGCTGAGCGACCCAATGTCGTATTGGTGATGACCGACGACCAGGGGATTGGCGATTTCGGAGCGACCGGGAACCCGGTCTTCGAAACGCCCCGCATCGATGCGATGGCTGGCCGCAGTTCGTCGATGACGACATTCTATGTCAGTCCAGTCTGCTCGCCGACGCGCGCCTGCCTAATGACCGGCCGTTACAACTACCGCACGCGAGTGATCGATACGTGGCTCGGCCGATCGATGATGGAGCCAAACGAGGTCACCATTGCCGAGGCACTTTCCGAAGCCGGTTATGCGACCGGGATTTTTGGGAAGTGGCATCTGGGGGACTGTTACCCCATGCGCGCCATCGATCAAGGATTCGACGAAGCATTGATTCATCGGGGCGGTGGGCTGGCGCAACCTTCGGAACCTCGCGAAAACCGTCGGCGGTATACCGATGCCATTCTGTTCCACAATGGGCAACAAGTGCAGTCTGAAGGATTTTGCACCGACGTTTACTTCGATGCGGCATTAGATTTCATCGATCAAGCCAACGATGACGGCAAGAACTTTTTCGTCTACATACCTACAAATGCCCCGCACAGTCCCTACCACGATGTTCCGGAAGATCTCCGGCAGCATTACATGGAAAAGGCCGATCAGCTGGCAGAGTTAATCGTTGATACGCCAAACAATCTCCAACGAGAGATCGACACACTGGCGCGGATTGCCGCCATGATTACCAACGTCGATCAGAATATGGGCAAACTGTTCGATCGGCTCGACGCGATGGATTTGACGGAGAATACATTGGTAATCTTCTTAGTCGATAATGGCCCCAATACTTCGCGCTATGTCGGAAACTTGCGTGGAAAGAAGAACAACGTGCACGACGGGGGAGTTCGCTCACCGCTGTGGTTGCAATGGCCGGCGCGACTTGCCGCGGGGCAATCGCATGCCGAATTGGCGGCCCACATCGATCTGATGCCAACCATTCTCGAGGCGTGCGGTGTTGAGGCTCCCGGCGGGGTCGACTTCGATGGGCGAAGCTTGATGCCGATTCTTACCGGCCAATCTGTCGATTGGTCGGATCGGCAAGTTGTTTTGCAGACGCATCGAGGGGACCAGCCGGTGCGTTACCATCACTTCATGATCCGCGATCCTCGCTGGAAGTTGCTGCATGCGAGCGGTTTTGGCACTGAGGACTTCTCCGGAGCGCCGAAGTTCGAATTGTATGATCTGCTGAACGATCCCGGTGAATCGAAGAACCTTGTCGACGAGCAGCCGGAAGTTTTCGCGCGGCTCAAAGCGAGTTACGATGCCTGGTTCGACGATGTATCGAGTACACGGCCCGACAATTATGCTCCTCCGCGAATTCAAATTGGAACTCCCCACGAGGATGTCACAGTCCTCACACGCCAGGATTGGCGAGATGGCACTTGGGAAGCCGAGGCGACGGGATTTTGGGAGCTTTCGGTGCCGAGTGGCGGAGAGTTCGAAGTGCGGATTGAATTCGACGAACGACCTACACCGGGGTTCGTTGTGTTACGTGTTGGAAATGCCGACTACCGGCAGGCCATTCCGGGTCGAGCCGAATCAGCCGTGTTTGAGGGAATCGACATTCCGGCTGGCGATACGCGTTTGCAAGCTGTGCTCACGAACGATGGAAAGCAGCGTGGGATTTATCAAGCGTTTGTCAGCCGTCGCTGAGCGAAGTAGAAAGCCACGCAATACCGATGACAGGAAGCCATCTCAATACGCCTTTACTTGCAGTTATTGCCTGTGCGGCATCATGTTCGGTGACTCTGGGGGCGGAGCTAACTTCGCAGCAAGCCTGGGATTTGGAGTCGCTTCGTCAGCCGCCGACTGTGACGTGGCTCGATGAGAAAAGCCCCATCCGTTCCTTGGTATACGAGAGTGAGCCCTACCAGGGACGGACTTCCCAGGTTTTTGCATTCTATGCAACGCCGGGCATCTTGAGCGGCGATGTTTCAGGCGATCACGATCTACCCGCGGTCGTGCTGGTGCACGGAGGAGGTGGGACGGCGTTTGCCGAATGGGTCGAACTTTGGGCGAAGCGCGGTTACGCTGCCATTGCGATGGATTTGGGAGGGCATCGTCCCCCGTCGCCTGGTTTTGACGAGAAAACCGGGGCCCTTGTCGTCGACCGCAGCCGCGTGCGAGACGAGCGCCAAAGGTTGGAATCAGGCGGGCCGAACCAAGGGCATCCGGAGAAGTTTGAAACGATCGGCGGATCAGTCGATGATGACTGGCCCTATCACGCCGTTGCCAGTGTCATACGGGCTCACTCGTTGATTCGCAGTTTCGACGAAGTCGATGCCGAGCGGACGGCAATGACCGGCATCAGTTGGGGCGGGTATTTGACCTGTCTGGTCGCTTCAGTGGACGACCGTTTTAAAGCGGCCGTTCCGGTTTACGGCTGCGGTTTTCTCCATGAGGGAGAGTCGGTCCAGAAGGTTTCGATCGATCGGTTGGGTCCGGAAAGAGCGGCTGAATGGGTGCGGCGGTACGATCCCTCGAGTTTTCTCGGGAGCTGCCGGGTTCCGATCATGTTTGTCAATGGAACAAACGACAAACACTACCCACTCGACAGCTACGCAAAAAGTTACGGTTTAGTGCGCGGACCGCGGCAATTACGAATCGAAGTGCGCATGCCTCATGGCCATGTCCCCGGCTGGCACCCCAAAGAGATTGGCCTGTTTGTCGACCAGCACATCAATAGAGGCACACGGCTTCCTTCGTTGGGGCA
Organism: Planctomycetaceae bacterium; assembly: GCA_028284485.1. Classification (GTDB taxonomy): domain Bacteria; phylum Planctomycetota; class Planctomycetia; order Planctomycetales; family Planctomycetaceae; genus JANQRQ01. Next base: position 5,605 of record JANQRQ010000049.1, read on the forward strand.
TCCCCAGTCAACCGAGGAAGGCATTGTTGTCCCCTTCGAGTCGCATGAGCCGCTTGTTGCTGCTCACATACACTCCACCCAGGATTCGGGTCCGCTCGTCGATCGCGAATGGCATTCCGTTCAAGCTTCGGTACAGAACGGTCGTGTTGTCGCACCGTCACCGCCTGCGGAAACGACCATTTGGCTAGTTTCTGTGACCGACCAACGAGATGCCATGGTCAGCACCGAGGCTGTCTTCGTTGGAAATGCGCCTTGATTGGTCGGTGTCCGGCGGAATTGCGAAATCGTTGCGAGAGACCGGTTGCACAGACCATTGGTCGGCAGTTAACTTGGATCTGTAGCCACCGCGCTCGCGATTGACGCTCCATTCACGACTTCCTTTGCTCACGATTCCTACACCTCGGGACCAACTATGGGTCATGACCATTGCCATCACCACGTCAATTTCAATCGCGCCTTTGCGTTAGGTGTGTTGTTGAACACGATTTACATCGTGGTCGAGGTAGGGTACGGCTTGGCAATCGGGTCGTTGGCGCTTTTGGCCGACGCTGGTCATAATCTCAGCGATGTCCTGGGGTTGTTGTTGGCCTGGGCCGGACACTACCTGGCGACTCTCAAGCCGACGGCACGACACACCTACGGTTTTCGCAGCTCATCGATATTGGCGGCATTGTCGAACGCGCTCATCCTGCTGGTGGCGATCGGCGGAATCGCCTGGGAAGCGGTCCGTCGGCTGGCAGATCCGGTCGAAGTCCCCGGAACAACGGTTATGCTGGTCGCGGCCATTGGAGTTGTCATTAATACATTTACCGCCCTGCTATTTTTTAAAGGTGGCCAGGACGATCTGAACATCCGTGGTGCGTTTTGGCATATGGCTGCCGATGCGGGTATTTCCCTCGGCGTGGTGATTGGCGGCTTCCTGACATACCAATTTGGGTTTCGGTGGATCGATTCCGCAATCAGCCTAATGATCGTCGTCGTGATCTTCATGGGCACATGGCGTTTGCTACGAGAGTCGTTGAGCCTTGCCTTGCATGCCGTCCCGGGCGGCATTGATCCGGCTCAGGTTGAAGAATACCTCAATCAAATTCCAGGCGTCCAAGATGTTCATGACTTACATATTTGGGCTCTCAGCACGACCGAAACGGCGATGACCGCACATCTCGTCATTCCCGTTTCTGAAGGTCTCGTAACAGACCAGCTATTGACGGATGCCTCTTCCTCGTTGCAGCAGAGGTTTAAGATTCATCACACGACTCTGCAAATCGAACGTGACGCCGATCATTTTTGCCCGCAGGCGTCCGCCGATACGGTTTGACAGCCAAGGTGTGCCCGAGCAACCGGCTTCTGATGGCCAGCGTTCGACGATCGAGATGAGCTTAATCGGAAGTAGGGTCTTTACATCGCGGTAAGGGCCGGTTACATCTGGAGAATCCCATTGTTTCCGGTAAACCGAAGATGGTTGTGAGACGTGGCGAACCGAATCGACCGTTGATTACCTTCGACCTTGCAGAGGAACGAACGATGAACCGCACGGCGGGATTGAGCAGCCCTCTTTTCGGATTGGTATTGGTGTCTGCATTATCGTCTAACAGTCATGCGCTGCTTGCGGCAGAGGCTTCCGGTGAGGCTGTGTCGATCTTCAACGGCAAAAACCTCAATGGCTGGGTGATCGAAAACGGCGGGAAGTTTTCCGTGCGTGACGGGCTGCTGTTCGTCGATCAAGGAACCGGCTGGTTGCGATCGAAAAAACAATATGGGGATATTGTCCTCAAAATGGAATTTCGATTTCTCGAGCAAAAGGCCAACAGTGGCATCTTCATCCGCACGAAATCGACAAGTAGCGATGATGAAAACGGATGGCCTGATAACGGCTACCAGGTGCAATGTATGGATATCATCGACGGTGCCCGACCCTTAGCAACTATGATTCCGTATGGTGCACCGCCTTTTGAAAGCACATCCGACTTGAAGAAACTGGCCGAGGTTTACCGACCGACTGGCAAGTGGAACACCTACGAAATCACGACTGTCGGTCAAGAGCTGACCGTCAAGCTGAATGGCGCCGTTATCACGCGTGCCACAAATATCAAGCACCGTCGAGGCCATGTCGGCATACAAGCCGAGCATGGTTTATTAGAGTTTCGGAATCTGACCATTCAAGAAGTAAAGGGTGAGCAATAGACTCGACAATAGTCACGGCGCCGATCAATGCACATTGTCGTTCGTGTTGCGTTCGCCGGTCGCGACTTGATGTTGATTCGGGTGTTAACAAGGTGAAGTGCCGATCAGACCGGGTGAGAGAAAAGATGACATTGAGAAATTGCATTGGTGTTGTGTGCTGGGGAGTGGTGGTTGCGACGGCTGCTGCTGGTAGTGCGTTCGCTGAGGACTCTTGGGTCGTCTACGAGGGATTCCCGGGGTCCGGACAGGGAAAGCACATCGTGCTGGTCTCCGGTGATGAAGAGTATCGATCGGAAGAGGCGCTGCCACAGTTAGGGAAAATCCTGGCCCGTCACCATGGCTTCAAATGTACCGTGCTGTTTGCCGTTGATCCCGATGACGGCACGATCAATCCAGACAATCGCAGCAACATCCCAGGGTTGGATGCGCTTCAGTCAGCCGACTTGATGATCGTCGCACTTCGATTTCGCGATTTGCCTGACAACCAGATGAAATACATCGTTGACTATGTCGAAGCCGGCAAGCCGATTTTGGGGATGCGCACGGCAACACATTCGTTCAATATCAAAAAGGGCAAGACCTATTCGCGATACAGTCACAACAGTAAGGAATGGGACGGCGGATTCGGGCGACAGATTCTCGGCGAAACGTGGATAAGTCACCATGGGAAACATGGCCGCCAAAGCACTCGCGGAATTGCAGCTCCAGGAATGGAGTCGCACCCCATCCTGCGGGGATGCAACGACATCTGGGGGCCGACCGACGTTTACGGCGTCCGCCTTCCCTTGCCGGGTGACAGCCGGCCGTTAGTTCTCGGGCAGGTCGTCGAAGGGATGAATCCCGATGACCCACCGGCCGAGGGTGAGAAAAATGATCCCATGATGCCGATCGCTTGGACGAAATCTTATGAGGCCGGCAGCGGCAATTCCGGTCGGGTCTTCACCACCACGATGGGCTCCTCCACCGATCTGGAAAGCGAGGGTGTGAGGCGGCTGTTGGTGAATGCCGCGTATTGGGGGCTGGGAATGGAGGATCAGATCCCGGAAGCTGCCAAAGTCGACATCGTGGGAGATTATTCTCCGTTGCCGTTCAAATTCGGCGGTTTTCAGTCGGGTGTCAAGCCGGCGGAATTCGTGGAAGAATGGAAGACAATTGTCGAGCAGGCTTCCAGCAATTGAGAAGGTCGCGGTCAGTCGCTGGGATGTGAATTGGGGTGCGGACGAGTTTTCGAGCCACAGGTGCTCGTCGTTTGAACTTCTTTCGCCGGATTCTGCTGAGAAATCGGGCGTGAATCGTTCGCATGGACTTATCGAACTGCGACCGCCGTTACCCCCCATACATGGAGCGAGTCAGCTTCCGCGGGGCAAAATGACCTTGCCTGGAAGTCTTCCAGGAAATACTGTTTTATTGATCGTGCGCACTGTTGCCGAGTCGGCGGCTGGGCAACTCGCGAGGCCGGCAGACCGCGAAGAACCGGTGGTTGAAGATTGCGTCGAAGTCCATGGAGGGGCGTTAAGGAATGACCTGCGTGAGTACATTGACGACCGTCGAAAAGAACTCGCCTCCGCAAAATGCAGAACGACAGTCTCCGAGGCTACCACGAAAAGCGGTCATCTTGACGACGATTGTCTGCACAGGGCTATTGATTCGGTTAACCATTCAGGACCGAATTCCCATCCTATCAATGGCCTATTACATGCTGCAGTTTCCGGTCTTGATCGTCTTGGCAGGGGCCGCTGCCATCATGTGGTACAGAAAGGCATTCGTCCCTGCAGCCCTCGCAAACGTGGTACTAGCGGTAGTTTGCTTTGCCCTTTATTTCAACGTTTCCTATTTTCAAAATGGTAACTCAAACGTCAGTGGCGAGACGTTTCGCGTGGCTTTTTGGAATCCGGGTCGGCTCGCGCAGTTCCAACAAAAGGTATTTGCCAACGAAGTGCGGCGGTTTGACGCCGATGTCGTCGCCTTGGTGGAATCGGGAATCCATCACGAAGTCAAACGGTTGAAATGTCAAAATGAACTACCGGATTATGAAATTGCCTATTTCGGGCATGGCATCGGGGCATTAGTTCGCGGCCACATTCTTTCGCACGAGTTTGTGCCACTCGACGAACGGGGCTGGTGCTGTTTGGTCGAATTCGAAGTCGACGGGAGGCAGGCCACGCTGGCAATTGTCGATATTGAAAGCAACCCGGCTATGGACCGCACAGGACCGCTGGGAGCGGTCGTCGAGATCATGAATAACTATCGGGACCGACCGATTATTCTGGCGGGCGATTTTAACACTCCGGCGGAATCGGTGCATTTTCGACAGTTGCGTTCAGAGCACACAAGTGCGTTTGAATCAACAGGGACGGGGTTTGCGGCGACTTGGCCCGTACCGCTTCCCGTGTTGTCTCTCGACCAGATTTGGGGGAATCGGCTGATCGGTTTTGCCCATTGCTATTTGGACTGGTCGCTGCAGTCAGATCATCGCCCTGTCGTAGCGGATCTGACGATTTTGACCAATTGATGACATCGCCGCGGGTCCCGATTGCGACCACCTCCGGCCGCATGATGCGAATTGCCGTCAGTTGCTGAACCGCCACAACGACGTTTTTTCCGGAATCGTCGCGCGCCGGGCAATCGACAGTAAACGCAAGCTAGTATTGTGCAACTCGCGTAAATTAGAAGCTTATCGACTCGCGAAAAAGTCGGCTGGAAAGGAGACGGCACGTTTCGATGTCGCATCAGCATGTTACCCGTGCTCTCGACTACTTGACGGACGGATTAGGTCCGTATGTCGAGAAGGAATTACGCGCGGTCTACAAAGAGAAATGGGTCGATGCAGCCCGGTCCAGCTTTCGGTCCGACCGGAAATCGACCAGCCAAGCGCCAAACGGTATTGTCTGGGATGCTCATGCTCTGTTGACCGTCATGTGGGACCAATGGAATGGTGTCTTTCGCCATAAACTTGGTTTTCTGGAGCGCAGCATTGTCAGCGAGTTACGGGAATTCCGAAATCGTTGGGCTCACCAGATGACCCTGAATTTCGACGACTCCTTTCGCATTCTCGACAGCGTTCACCGGTTGCTCGATGCGATCGGTGCGCCAAACGTCGGCGACGTGGCGAATGAAAAACGCGAATTGCTCAGAGACGAGTTTTCTGAAGAAGCCAACGCGGAAGCACAGCGGATCG
>JANQRQ010000054.1 GCA_028284485.1 Planctomycetaceae bacterium
GAACTGATCTGCCAATTCCGGGGTCAATTTGATTATGCTGACCGCCCGTAGAGTCAACGCAACTTATCTGACCCCTATGGAACCCACTGCCGAGGATCGTGCGACAATCTGACGACGACGGTTCGTCTACAGCAGCCCTTCCGCAATAGTCGATGACAGAAATGTCCCGGCACGGTCGGTTAATTCGGGCCGCTGCTCATGAATCGATGTGTCTCGAAGATCTCCGCTTCGAGCACAGATTTCAAATCGAGGCCGCAGATGGCGCCAGACAAAATTCGGACATTTCGACAATTCTGGCCCTACTATGTGTCGCAGCATCGCGACGACACCTGCCGGGCGTTGCACATTTGGGGGCTGATCCTCGCCGGCGGCTTTGCCTTGGCCGCGATAGTGATCGAACCGATATGGGTACTTCTGACCCCGGTGGTCGCTTACGGAATGTCGTGGATCGGGCATTTGCTGTTCGAGCGAAATCAACCGGCAACGTGGCATTCGGTGAAGTTTGCCCTGTGGTCGATTCGCGGCGATATGCGACTGCTGGTGTACACCGTCACCGGCCGCATCGGGCGGGAACTGCGACGAGCGGAGCAGGTGTACCCAAACGCCGAAAGCAATGCCGCGACTCCAAACCAAGAGACGCTCCCCACTGCTTAGTCGTCTCCGCCACTCAACCGCTGGTGGCTGGTAAATGGAAAGACAGCATCCTTCCAATGGCTTTCTTACGAGTCGCTGCGCGCAAAAAAAAATGCTCCAGAGCGGAAGCTCTGGAGCATTGAAATCTCTCGAAGATTTAGGGCTTTGGTGACTCAGCACAAGTCGGAGCGATACACACGATGGCGCATTCATTCCCGTCACAGGAATCGGTGCGGTCTGTGAAATGGCTGCCGTAGGCAATCCCCTTGGGCGTGCCATCCGCTTTGAAGGAAGCAGTACCGGCAGCAAGGTAGGATTGATTCAACGCACCAAAGGCTTCACCGAGATCATTCAGTTCATCCACGATGGAGCACTGCAGTTCCACGAGTCCGACCAACATACCCAGGACCAGAATTGTGCCGACAAGCACGATTTCTGCGGACAAAATGGCACCAACTTCATCATTCCAAAGTTTGTTCAACATGAGTTCTTCTTTCGCGTTTGAGTTCCGAGTCTTTTGAGATGTCGAGAAAACGTTTGACACAAGACGATGCAAAACACACAGCGTCTGTATCGATGTGAGGTGGTGAAGCGCACCTCAAGTTCTTTCGCGGTCTGAACCCGACTGCATTGGAGTACGCACCCCAATGCAATCGCGAGTCAAACGCAGCTTAGTTTTTCGGCGCTTCTGCACACGTAGGAGCGACGCAGACGATAGCGCATTCATTCCCGTCACAGGAATCGATGCGGTCCGTGAAATGGCTGCCGAAATTAATTGCCTTGGGCGTACCATCTGGCTTGAAGCTGGCCGACCCAGCGATCGTGTACGATTGATTCAGCGCACCAAAGGCTTCGCCCAGATCATTGAGTTCGTCAACGATCGAGCATTGCAGTTCCACGAGTCCGACCAACATGCCCAGGACCAGAATTGTGCCGACAAGCACGATTTCTGCGGACAAAATGGCACCAACTTCATCATTCCAGAGTTTGTTCAACATGATTTCATCTTTCGCGTTCGAGTTCCGAGTCTTTAGTAATGTCGAGAAAATGTTCGATACAAAACGATGCGAAACGCGCAGCGGCTGTATCGATGTGAGGTGGTGAAGCGCACCTCAAGTTCTTTCGCGGTCTGAACGCGACTGCACTGGAGTAGGCACACCAATGCAGTCGCAAATCAAACGCAGCTTAATTTTTTGGTGCTTCGGCACACGTGGGAGCGACGCAGACGATGGCGCATTCATTGCCATCACAGGAGTCGATGGTGTCAAAGAAATGGCTGCCATAGGCAATCGCCTTAGGAGTGCCATCTGGCTTGAAGCTGGCCGACCCGGCAATCGTGTACGATTGATTCAGCGCACCAAAGGCTTCGCCCAGATCATTCAGTTCATCCACGATGGAGCACTGTAGTTCCACGAGTCCGACTAACATGCCCAGGACCAGAATTGTGCCGACAAGCACGATTTCTGCGGACAAAATGGCACCAACTTCATCGTTCCAAAGTTTGTTCAACATGAATCAACCTTTCGCGTTCGAGTTCCGAGTCTTCAGAGATGTCGAGAATATTTCTGACGCATCAGCGCGCACGTAGCGCAGCGAATGCATCGATGTGTAGCGCGACCTGCGCCAGAGTGTGGTGTCGCCTGTACGCAATCCGGACGTCATGACCCTCCGGAATTGAGCAGAACGGCACAAATCATTTGAAGCGCGGAAAACCGCAACTTCACTTCTGTCCGGCATGACGGCCGATTGCGCCGAACAATACTGTCGATATGTATTTGGGGAGGCGGGCGGTTGCTTCGCCCGCCTCCGCTCAGGAACTCAGAGACACGTGTGGCTCGCATTCGGTGGCCGCCGAACGCGTTGGATGCTCTCTACTTCATCCCCCAACACGTGTTCTTCGTTGGTAGGCAAATATCTATTCCAAGCATCAGATTACCTGCGACTCCTAATGCTCGTGAAACACAGAAAGTCGTCAGGTCTTGTCATCTCGCTAATGTTGTAACGAGTGATGACATTCGCAGATCGCGTGCCAATGCTGCGTTCATCACGATCGAACGGGCCGGTGCACCGCAATCAATCGGCGCAAACGTGCGAAGCGTACGGACTTTGTAGCGACCGTACCGACGTGGCGCGAAGTATCGGCTCGGCCGGGTGTGCCGGCTGAAACGATCATTCTTCACAACACGGCTTTACGCAGTGTGCTTACATTTCTGAACAATGCCTGCTGAATCGATCGGATCGAGCAGCATGGTTCTACACAATTCGACTCGTGTATTGACTGTACTCTCTTCACCGAGAAACAGGGGCAGTTCCTGTCGATTGTGGTATCAAGTCTCCTTCAATCGGAGTGGCTAGCATTTGTCGGCTGACCCTTCGATGCCAAATAATCCGCAAACTCCGTACCATTCTGATGAATATCAGGACTCGAATTTCGTGCATCATTGCCATAACAATCGATTGCCGAAGAATCCGAATACCGATGCAATCTCCTATAAGACGAATCCGCGTCGTCCCTGGGCCGAGCCTCCAATGCGTGTGTCAGGACGTTGCAATAAAAAAAAGGCTCCAGAACTGTTGCTCTGGAGCCTTCTCTTGCTTGGCTTCGCTTACTGTGGCACTGGCTTGGCTTCTTCTTGAGATCCAAACCTGCAGACGATGGCACATTCGTTGCCGTCACACGAGTCTTGACGATCGACGAAAGTAGAACCGTAGATACGTCCCTTGGCATGGTTCGTTCCACGTTTAATGGACTGAATTCCCGCAACTTCGTAAGACTGATTGAATGCACCAAAGGCTTCGCCGAGATCATTCAGTTCGTCCACGATGGAGCACTGCAGTTCGACAAGACCGACCAACATGCCCAAAACCAGGATTGTGCCGACAAGCACGATTTCTGCGGACAAAATTGCACCAACTTCATCATTCCAAAGTTTGTTCAACATGAGTTCTTCTTTCGCGTTTTAGTTCCGAAATCTTGTGAAATAGAGACAACGTGGTGAGGCAAACAAACGTCTGCCTCGAAACAAGTCTTTTAGAGGTAAGAGGTAACTCACCCCGATCTTTATGCCGACCTCCCGCAACCAGCGTTCTTGCACACTGGCTGCACGATGCAGGCAAACCTGTGAATCCCGAAAATTTCGGGGCTTCTTTATTGCCCGGCACTACGGCCGCTGATGCCGGGCCAATCTGCAGATATGTATTCTCGGGAGGCGGACGGTTATCCCGGCCGCCTCCACTCGGGAACTCGGACACACGCGTGGGCCGCATTCGGCTGCTGCCGAATACGTTGGATGCTCTCGACTTCATCCCCCGACACGTGGTCTTCGCAAATCAGTCGATTTCAATCTGTGGGAGCATTTTCCTGACAAACGTCGAATTCGGTTGAACAGAGAAATGCCTTAGAACTTGTCATCTCGCTATTGTCGTAACGAGTGATGACATTCGCAGATCGCGTGCCAACGCTGCATTTGACACGATCGAGCGGATCGGAGCAGAGCGAAGAATCGGCGCAAACGTACCGTACGCACGGACGTTATAGCGACCATACCGGTTCGGCGCAAAAAATCTCATCGGCCGAATCTAGCGGCAGTAACGATTAGACCTCATAACAGGCCTTTACGTTTTTTGCTTAAAGAATTGAACAACACCACAGGCGCCGGTTACACGGCAAGGCGCGGTTCTGCACAATTCAACTCATCTATCAAATGTGTTCGTTAACCTTCAATAACCGGTAATACGTCGAAGGCGTTCAATGAACGACCGGAAGATTGTGAAAATCCGTGAGAATCGATTTAAGAGGTATGACCCGCAAAACCCGTACCGTTTGACGGACACCGACCTCCCCAACCGAGCCCTTCTTCGAAATCCCGACGTCGAAACGACAACAACCAACAAAGATCGTTGGGGCCGTATACGTCTCAATAGCGTCTCATGCCGGCCAAGCCAGGAATTGAAGAGTCGCGATGTAAAAATAAAGGACTGCTTCAGCATGCAAGCGCTGAAGCAGTCCCAGTGGATTCCTTTTCAAACCGTTGGATGATCAGCGACGGCCGCCGCCGCCGAATCCGCCTCCACCGTATCCGCCGCCTTTTGGCCGTTCCCCACGCGGAAGCAACACACAAACGATCGAACATTCGTTTCCGTCACAGGTGTCGATACGATCACTAAACCTCGATCCAGAGGTCAGCCCCTTCGGAAATTTTCCTCGCTTGAACGATGCCTGGCCCGAAACGACATAGGATTGGTTCATCGCACCGATGGCTTCGCCGAGGTCGTTCAATTCGTCGGCGATCGAACATTGCAATTCAACGAGTCCGACGACCATCCCGATGACCAAAATTGTGCCGATGAGCACGATTTCGGCGGACAAGATCGCACCAACTTCATCATTCCAAAGTTTGTTGAACATTTTTTTGACCTTTCTCGCTTGAGATTCCCATTTTTCGTGAAGTAGAGAAACCGCCGAGGCGAACTTTCGAACGCCCCGAAGTGCATCGTGCCGATTGGCAGCGAAATTCGCTGCAAACCATCGTGCTGCTACGAAAGAACCAGCGTTTCGCGTCACTGATCAACGGTAACTGCACGATCCTGTTGAAGCCGCGGTATGCTGGCTTCATCTATTGCCTGGTGTTACGGCCGATGGCACCAAGCCAATCTGCAGACGTGTCTTCTCGGGAGGCGGCCGATCGATTCGACCACCTCCCCTCGGAACTCGGACACACATGCGGCTCGCTTTTGAAGGCGTGGGATGGTCTCTACTTCATCCCCCGCAATGTGGTCCTCGCGTATTTTCCTGCTGTGGATTCTCCCGACGACCGGCTGTGGACACGAAGCCGTAAAACTCGTCAGGACTTGTCATTTCGTTAATGTCGTAACGAGTGATGACATTTGCATAAGGCGTGCCAACGTTGAAATCGGCACGGCCGGCAGAACCGGAAACAGCGGGAGAATCGGCGCAAGCCCACGCAGCGGCACCGGTTTGTAGCGATCGTGCCGACATTGCGCAAAGGTTCGAATCAGTCGAGTGCAGCGACTGTATCGATCAGACGATTTAACAGGCCTTTACGTTTTGTGCTCAATAGTTTGAACAAACCCGCCTACACCGGTTGTACCGGTTGGGAGTCAGCTGCTTGTCTGGCGAGCGCGATTTCAGGCCAGGTTTCTCGTGTGAGATCAATTCAATACCGTTTCATCCCCTGCAATCGTTCTGTTCGGTTCAATTGATGAATGTGCTGGAATCGCTATAACCCGCAAACTCCGTACCATTCCTACAAGTAATCGGCACCATTTCCTGCAATCGACGAGGCATGTTGCTCCACCCTCGATGAACGTGCCAACGGATCCCTTGGGTGCATGGGCGAAAGCAGCCTCGCCGCTCAAACAGACGGTCGGTGCTGAATTGTCAGTCTCGAATGATCGCTCGCGGATGTGACAGCTCCGATCACCCGGGAGTCGACGTCGCCCACCTCCTGCAATTCGGCTAACAACGTATCCACCTCGGTTGGAGGGACAGCGATCAACAAACCACCCGACGTTTGGGGATCGAACAGGGCCTGATACTCGGCAGAATGGCGCAGCGTTGTCTCGGTGACGTCCAACCGATCCTCTACCTGTCGATTCGCCGGGTCGAGTGAACTGCGAAGACCCTCGGCCGCCAACTCACCAAAGCCCTCAAGCAGCGGAAGCCGGTCGAGCCAAAGTGTCGCGGACGTCCGGCTGGCATCAATCATTTCCAACAAATGTCCGGCGAGTCCGAATCCTGTCACATCGGTGGCTGCAGTGACTTTATACTTTCGGCACAACTGAGCCGCCTGAGCATTTGTCCGCAGCATGTTATCGACTAATGAATCCATCCAGGTTGCTTCGCAACGACTTTCTCCATGGGCGGCTAGCAACACCCCGGTTCCTAATGGCTTGGTCAAAATCAGCTGGTCACCCGCTGCAAGGTTCCGCTTGGAAAGTGGTTCTGAATCGCCTAATCGACCGAGCACGGTATATCCGATTGCGGACTCGTCTCCTTCGGTTGTATGTCCCCCGATCAATGCTGCACCGGCTGCCGACAATTCCCGCGCTCCTCCTGCCAATAACTGGTAGAGAAATTCTGCCTGCTTGTGCGCGGCTCCGCGAGGCAGAGTCACGATGGCCAAAGCCCCCTGAGGCTGTGCCCCAGTAGCCCAGATATCACTTAACGCGTTGATCGCCGCGACGCGACCGACGAGATAAGGGTCGTCGAGAAACGGCTGAAAAAAATCGACCGACACAGTATCGACAACGTGCCCCGGACCGGTGTTCAGAAGCACCGCGTCATCAAGAGTCTCGAAGCCGGGCTTCACGATGTCACCCGGTGAGTGATCGAGGCGTTCCAAAGCATCGTGCAACACCGATGAACTGGCTTTGCCGCCGCAGCCTCGGCAAAACATTTTTGGCTTCGCGTCCTCCGAATCGCTCGAAGACGACTGCATCGAATCCATCGCCATCGGGCGATAGTCCCGGTATTTATGCATGAACTTGCGGTCGATGTAATCCTTCAGCTTCCATACCCAGGCACCTTGGAACGCCATGCCTTTGAATTGGCCAATCGCGCGGCCATCTCCGGTTGCCAACAGCGAGAGGAATCCACTTTGGGGATCGTACGATTTCAGTGGTTGCCCACCAAGCAATCGGCGGATGTTCTCCCACAGCACGGGACCCTCACGAACGGCGTACACACCGGCTTTCGGAACTGGCCGATCGACAAAGGTTGCGGTATCGCCCACAACAAACACCGGGTAGTCAGCCGTGGTTTGTAGGGTCGGTCGAACGGCCAGAAACCCATCATTCGCTTTGGGAAGCTGAAAACGATCCAGCATCGGCGGCGGTGCGGCTTTTGTCGCCCAGATGACCAAATCGGCGGTCAATGATTCGCCGTCGTCGAACGTCAGCTCGCCTTGCTTATAGTCTTCGATGCGTCGGCCAAGCTGCAACTCGACATCACAACGTTTCAGTTCGCGATAGGCCAAATCGATCGTCTTCGAATAGTAACCCTGCAAAATCGAATCGTTGGCATCGATCAGAGTGATTCGTGCCGAATAGCCCGTCGCTTCGAGACGCGATCGCAAACAAAGCGTAACTTCCACACCGGCAGCACCAGCTCCCACGACCGCCAGCGACAGCGGACGATCGGCAGTGCGGCGACCCTCGCGAATCGCTTCCAGCCGGTCCGATAATCGGTCACGAAAAGTGGCCATCGGTTTAATGCTCAGAACGTCGGAATTGTCAGCCCAAATCTCACGGTGACTGGGGACTGATCCCATTCCGATCGACGCAACATCGAATTGCATGGCAGGCCGATTCGAAAAATGAATCTCTCGACGTTCCGGATCGAGACCGACGGCGGAATCGACGATCAGATGGACTCCGCAACTGGAACAGAATCGGTAGAGATCTATCTCCATTTCCGTCGGTTCATACAGCCCTGCCAAGGTACCGGGCAACATTCCGCTGTAGGTGGCCCGGCTATAGGGAGAGACAACCGTCAATTGAACATCTCGCACTGGTGACATCCGCCACATACGGACGATATGCAGATTCGTATGGCCAGCACCAATGAGAAACAGGTCGCGAGATGCGAGTGTTGATTGCATGTCGTTCGGAGCAGTCAAAAGCGGCAAACCGCTGATTGTCTTCGGCGCAAACTCACAGAATCGATAATTCGCGTTCTCGAATACACATCACAAAACCTGAATAACCAGGGTCGAAGGCGATTCCGTTTGCATGATCGCAATTCAAATCCCTACGATGTCGTTGACCACAAGATCGATGACCGACCCGATCCACCGATGTCGACGTTGATGTTCGTTGTTCGACGGTCAGCAGCACAACGAAAACCGCAGAAACCCTCCATTGGGGTGCCGCACAATCGATACAAACCACGCATTGTGTACTGAGATCAAATGTCGTGTGAGTTTTTCGTCAAAATGCGCGACATCCGGTCGACGCATTGGCCGCCGATTGTAGCATATCGCAACGAACTGTCGCAGTCGGGCGGACGACGTGCGCGCCAGGCATCCCCCGAACAGTTGTGGATAATCTCCCCAGCCTCGAATGAGGGACGTGTCAGACTGGACCTCGGGACTACAATACCGAAATCGCCGTACTCACTGGAGTCACAAGACAGGAAGCGAATTACACCATGAGCGACGTTTCTGTTTACGATTTGGCACCCTCGACGCAGCAGTTCCTCACGGAAGTCGTTCGGGGTCTCGAAAAGTCCGAGAAAACGATTCCGTCGAAGTTCTTCTACGACAAACGTGGTTCCCAGATATTCGATGAGATCTGCGAACTCGACGAGTACTACCTGACGCGCACCGAACTGGACATCATGGAGCAATCCGTCTCGCAAATGGTTTCCTGCATCGGCCCTGAGACGGTCTTGGTGGAATACGGCAGCGGCAGCAGCTTGAAGACGCAGTTGCTGCTGGACGAATTCACTGACCTTGCCGGCTACGTTCCGGTTGATATCTCGCAACAACATCTGGAGCAAACGGTGGAGCAGCTTGTCTCCCGTTATCCAGAACTGCCGGTCTTCCCCGTTTGTGCTGATTTCACACAAATCTTCGAGCTTCCCGAAATCGAAAGTTCGCATCGCCGCGTCGTCTGTTATTTCCCTGGTTCGACGATTGGCAACTTTTCGCCGAAAAACGCCATTCGTTTGATGCGCCAAATCGCAGAGTTGTGTGGACCCGATGGTGGATTGCTCATCGGGGTTGATTTGAAGAAGCATCGCTCGATTCTCGAACCAGCCTACAGCGATTCCCAAGGTGTCACGCGTGAGTTCAACCTCAACCTGCTGCGACGGGTCAATCGCGAATTAGATGCCGACTTCGACGTCGACAACTTTCAGCACCATGCGATTTACAACGAAAAAGAAGGCCGCATGGAAAGCCACCTCGTCAGCCTGCAGGATCAAACTGTTTGCGTCGGCGAGACCGAATTCGACTTTCCCCTTGGGGAAAGCATCCACACCGAGAACTCCTACAAGTACGACCTCGATGAATTCCGAGAGTACGCCGAACTCGCGGGATTCGGCGTGGAGCATGTGTGGACCGACGAGCAAGACCTATTCAGCGTGCAATACTTGCATGTCCATTAGAGCGGCTTTCTATTTCTTGTGGGCGTTTCCGGCTGGTGGGCGCCAGCGATCACAGAACGAAACGCGATTGTCGCGACCACAAGTCAGCGTATTACGCTGCAGCGTGGTCTGATTATTCGGCTTGCGAGAGGCAGCGCTGCGACATCAGACGTGTGAGTACTTCGCGCAACGCCATGCTACTGCTGCTGGATTTGTTCTACGACCAGCGAGCCCATTTCCGCCGTTCCAATTGACGGGCCGCCTGCGGCAATATCTTCCGTCCGATGTCCCTGATCGAGCACATTCTCCACGCAGTTTTCGATCAAACCCGCCTCTTCTTCCAGATTCAACGAATGCCGCAACATCATGGCCGACGCCAGAATCGTTGCCAGCGGATTCGCAATTCCTTTCCCGGCGATATCCGGTGCAGACCCATGGATCGGTTCGTACAAACCGGGCCCCGATTGACCCACCGACGCCGAGGGAAGCATCCCCAAAGAGCCCGGCAGCATCGACCCTTCATCGGTCAAAATGTCGCCAAACATATTTCCGGTAACAACAACGTCGAAGTCTGCGGGACGAGATATCAAATGCATGGCCATCGCGTCGACCAACTCCACGCCGTAGTCCAACTCAGCAAAATCCTGCTCGACCACCTGGCGAGCCGTTTGCCGCCACAGCCGGGATGCTTCGAGTACGTTAGCTTTATCGACGGATGTCAGTTTTCCGCGGCGCCCTTGCGCGGCAACCGCTGCCAGTCGCACGATTCGCTCCACTTCCGGCTCGCTGTACTGCATCACGTCGTAGGCGAATTCGGTTCCCTCATGCTGGCGTCGACCCGATTCGCCAAAATAGATGCCGCCGGTCAATTCGCGCACGAACAAAATATCGACGCCTTCGATGATTTCCCGCTTTAGGGGAGAGGCGTCGAGCAACACGTTGTGGGGCTTAATCGGGCGCAGATTTGCAAACAGCTTCAGCTCCTTGCGGAGCCCTAACAAACCCTGCTCCGGACGGATGCTAGCCGTTGGATCATCCCACTTCGGTCCCCCGACAGCTCCCAGCAAAATGGCGTTGGAAGCGCGGCACGCGTCCAATGTCTCCTCAGGAAGCGGTGTTCCCACCGAATCGATCGCGCTGCCACCCACTTCGCAAGTTTGGCAATGAAACGAATGGCCAAATTTCTCGCCGATGGCCGACAGAACCCGTTCGGCCTGTGCCACAATCTCCGGCCCGATACCGTCTCCAGGCAGTAACGTCAGTTGTGCATCCACGCCGGGTCACCTTCCAGATTAATCATCAAGATTCGCGCGAGTCGGAATCATTGGTCGCGCTGCCCAATTGAATCGCGGTCACGTCGCCTGTTTCCACTTCGTCGATCAGGCTGACCAGCAACCATCGCATTTGTCGGAGTCATACACGATGACATCCCCCACGATCGCGCCGGGGATCGACTTTACTGAACGTCGATGGCCACAATCGAGACGGCTGTGGCCCCGACTGCCAAATTACACGATAACGGGCGAAACGGCGTTCTTTCAATTCACTCCGGACGCTTTTTACGATGAATCCAGCGTATGCTGGAAACTCGGCCGGAAACGGGCAACAATGGAAATTCTGCCGATTCGGCAAGATGCAGGCCAATACCAATGCACCAGGACCAGATGTCGACTCATTGTCGTTGGGGGAAATAGTGAATCAGCGAACGACCGACCAACAGCGCCGAACGTTTCTGAAACAATCCGGACTGACCGCCGCAAGTGCTTTGCTCGCACCCGGCCTTGGGTCAACCGGATCGGCAAATCAGCCTGAGAATCAGCGCCCGAACTTGCTGTTCGTGTTGGCCGATCAATGGCGGTTTAGTTCTTTCGGTCACGGAACAGATCCACTCGTACGTACGCCGAACTTCGACCGGCTGACGGAAGAAGGAGCGCTATTGAACCGGGCGTATGCCGCCAACCCGGTCTGCACACCGAATCGGTCCTGCATTCTGACCGGCCGTTACTCCCACGAAACCGGCATGATTAAAAACGACATCATGCTGCCTCCCGCGGAGATTTGCTGGCCGGAAATCTTCCGCGATGCGGGATATACCACGCACTACGTTGGCAAATGGCATATGGACGGCGATCCCAAACCGGGCTTCGTCCCCCCCGGTTGGCGGCGACGGGGTTTTGAAACATTTGAAGGCTTCAATCGTGGCCACGTCTACCACGAGCATTGGGGCTTTGACAACGAAGGTGGTCCCCTGGCGGCGTTGGCGAAAGACTACGACGATCCCTACTATGAACCGACCTTGCAAACGGACCTGGCGATCGACTTCATGAAGCGAAGCAGCGACAGTCCCTTTGCCTGCTATCTGTCCTGGGGTCCGCCCCATACACCGTTTCGGCCGCCCAAAACATTTGACCTCTATAAATCCGGCGAAATGGAGCTGCGGCCCAACGTACCGCGGCGCCATCGGAAACAAGCCGTAAAGGACCTCGTCGGCTACTACGGGCTTTGCGAATCGCTTGACCATGAAATGGGCCGATTGATGTCCTACTTGGAAGAGTCCGGCCTCGCCGAAAACACATTGGTGGTATTTACTGCGGACCACGGCGAATTGGCCGGCTCGCATGGAAAATACCGCAAAGGGGAACCGGAAGACGAATCCCTGCATGTTCCGCTGATCATGCGGTTGCCCGGACGAATTGCCGCTGGTCAACAAGTCGATACGCTGTTTAATTCGATCGATTTGATGCCCACCCTGCTCGCCACTTGTGGTTTGAAAGATCCGGGCACTTGTACGGGTCGCGACCTGTCCGGTGCTCTTCTCGAGGGCGAACCCTCACCAAGCGTCGATTCGGTTTATTGCGAGGGAAAACTGACGGCCGCACCGCCGAACAAAAAAAACGCTCCGAACAATGCGAATGCGGGAAGCTGGCGCTCGCTCGTCACCGATCGATACAAACTGGTCGTTCGGGCCGACGAAAATCGGGTCGTTCAGCTTTTCGATCTGCAGAATGATCCGTACGAGATGGAAAACCTCGCCAATCAGGCGGCTGTCCAGGGAGAACTTCTGACGGAATTACGCGACTGGGGCAAACGAACAAACGACTCGTTCCCGGCAGTCCCCAATAAGGCCAAAGTGCTTTACAGCGACGAAGAAGCCGCCGCTGCCCGAAGCTGATTTCCGTTGCGTCTCTCCGACGTCCGGACTCCCAATGATTTCGGCGTAGCAAACTTCGCCCGTAGAATGGTTGTCCTTGCATCCCCGTATTGCATCAGGCGAGTCGGTAACAACACGGGCGACGCGAACCTTTCCTGCAGTCGAACGGTCTCATAAGAGGCGTTGATTCGGGGCATCCCCGACGAAGCCAGCAGGTCGGCTGTACGCCGTTCCCACCCACAGGGGATTGACTAATCAGTCTTGCCAACGAAGAATTCCTTCAGCAGGTATCGAATTGCGGTCTCTCAGACATCGATGTCGCGATAGGAATCGGGGGACGTGCGAATTCGGGGCAGGTTCCTGCTTATTTCTTTCCGGTTCGATCCCGACGCTCGTGATCGTGCCGTGGCTCGATCCTCACTAATTTCGGAATCTGGTTGCTCCCATTGTCCGTCATTAATACGCGGGCAAAGAGTGTGGGCCTCCGAGATTCTCCGGCGAGAGGCTGAACCGCTTGAGCGGAAGTTCCTATTCGGCGTGCGCATACAATCCGCACCCGCCGCCATGACGTGCGTCCGGAGGCGCACGCATCCGTCCATTTTCATGTTTCACCTAGACGTGCTGCCATGATTACTTCAGTCGAAAACGCGCCAACAAATCAGACATATCTCGAAACTCGGAGCGAGTCTCCGACATTCGGACGCATTCAACGTCATCCCAAACGCAGCCAAGACCTGATTGTGTGGGGTCGGCACGGGTCGCAATTGCGTCTGGCAGCCCGATGTGCACATTGCGATGGAAACGGCGATTTTCTGACGGAAGGAACGCAACGAATCCCGTGCGATTCCTGTGATGGCTTTGGCTGGTTTGGTATCGATCCGCGGATGCCCTCCGCCACGCTCCCCGGCACAACTGAAAGAATTGCCGTCCTCGCTGTTCGATATGCTTCCGGCATACCGCTCTGGCATTATGGCGACCAAGCCGAACGGTGAATTCCGATGACCGAACTTCCGACTTAAGAAATTCGCCAACTAATCGAGGCGTCGCTTACGCTCAGGAATGGAATCGGCGCTGCGGAAACAGGGCACGACAAGCGAAAGGTCCGCAGAATCCATATGCGACAACATGCTCCCACAGGGGTCACAAGGCCTTGGCAAAACCCTTCTCCGATTCCTCTTCCGGCGTCGGAGCATCGGAATGTTCCGTCGTCGTTTCCGCACCACGAAACTCGGGAGCAGTTGCGTGCCCCTGAGTGCTTATGTCGTTTCGCGTAAGAACTTTTGCAATCGTCAGCAGCAAAATCCACAGGTCGCCTGCCAAGCTGAAACGATCGACATATTCGACATCGAGCGCCAGCTTGGTCTCCCAATCGATGGCGTTCCGCCCGTTCACTTGAGCCCATCCAGTGAGTCCCGGTTTGACTTCGTGACGCCGAAACTGCGTGGCGTTGTATCGTGTGAGATACCGCATGAGTAACGGGCGCGGTCCGACCAGGCTCATGTCGCCCTTCAGAATATTCCACAGCTCCGGCAATTCGTCCAGACTGGTTGACCGCAGGAACCGACCGAAGCGACCGAGTCGCATGGCGTCAGGCAGAAGTTCTCCCTGTTCGTCGGTCTGGTCGCTCATCGTTCGGAATTTCAACAATTCAAATGGCCGCCCATACAGTCCAGGTCGTTCCTGACGAAATAACACTGGTCGTCCCAACAACAGACGCACGGCGATCGCGATGGAAATATACAAAGGCAATAACAGCAAACAAGCCGGAAGACAGAGACTCACATCGAGAATTCGCTTGCCGTACGAACTGTAGAATCCGGCTTGCTTCGAATCCTTCGTTCTTGTTGCCGGCTGTCGCGACTCGTCGGAAACCATCCGATTGATGAGAGCCAACAGGGCTTCAGCATGTTCGTCTCGATTGAAATGCCGCCCAACATAGTCGCGCGCAGCCCGTCCCATTTGTTGTGCTTCATCGGGGTGGTTTTTCAGTCGCGAGATGGCATCGGCGATCGCCTGCGGATCACCCGGCTGCGCAAAGATTCCGCCTTGGGCTGCCTCGACGACCTCACGAATCACGCCGTCTATGGCCAAAACGGTCGGTTTGGCAGCCGCCATATAGTCAAAAATCTTATTGGGATACGTCGTCCGGAACATGGGGATATTTTTCAGTGTCGCCACGCAAACGTCGGTCGTCGCGAGAACGGAAGGCATCTCAGTCTTGGCACGCGGTCCGGCGAATGTCACATTACTCAGCTCCATTTGATTAGCGCGGTCGATCAACCTCTGCCGTTCCTTACCGTCTCCTGCGATGGCGATGTGGATTTCCGGATCGTTCTTGAGAATGTCCGCAGCGTTGAGAATCGTGTCGATATCGTTGGCCATTCCCAGGGCACCGGCGTAAACAACCAGGTATTTCTCTTCGAGACCAAACTCCTGCCGAAAGTCGCCGGCCGAAATCGACTCGAACATCTTTGGATCGACGCCGTTCGGAATGAACGAAACCTTTTCAGAGCGTATTCCCCGTTCAAGCAAGTAATCGCGATACGCCGGCGAATTCACCACGATATGGGTCGCTCGCCCGTACAAAAAGGTTTCCAACCGGCGCGCGACAAAAATCAAAATAGGATTCTTGAGCAACCCGATGTCGATCGCGAATTCCGGCCAAAGGTCGCGTACCTCCAACAAGAACGGCTTTCGGCGAATGGCAGCCACGAGCCACGTCGAGAATGCCTGAAAGATCGGCGGCGTCGTTGCGACCACCAAATCGACGGGCCCCGATTTCATCGATGCCCAAAACGACGTGATCATAAACGAAAGGAACGACCAGACGCGGCCCATATAGCTACTGTGTAGCGATGGGTAGGTATATGCTCGCAATATCCGAACGCCATCGAGATCTTGCTCGGTCATCAACCCCCGGCAACCTTCGGCCCGCTCGCCGGTTAAGTATGCCAAATCGCTGGCGACGATGGTCACGTCGTGGCCACGATCGACAATTCGTTTGGCCAATTCGTAGTGGCGCGTCCCGCCGGCATTTTGTGGTGACGTAAATCCTTGATGAACCAGTAGCAAGCGCATGGTTGCCGTCCTCGAAACTTAGATTTCGTTGTGAGCTATGGTTTGCTGCATCGCGAAATGCGGGGCCGAAAATGGTTGAGACTGGGAGTTAGAAATTTCCAGCCGGTCATTCACCTCTCCGTCCAATTCGACTCGATCGACTAATGCCATACCGGTTGGCCCGTTGCATGCGACTCGTGCACTCCAGCCCTCGGTTTGAATTCGGCAGTCGTTGTTGTGCTGGATCAATTGTGCTGCTGGCCCGAACAAACTCCAAAACGTCACTTCCGTGCCCTGCGTTTCAACCGACACAGAGATCGCTGGCTGGCGAAAACCATAGTCGCTGGCCCGCCATCCACGCGGAGTACATTCGTCGGCCCTCGTAAATGCGAATTGAGGACCCGGTTCGCTGCACGCGATTTGAACGTTGTAACCACCGCGCCTTGTTTGCAATTCCAGGCCGTCTTCGTCAACGCGATAAGGATGGTCTGCCAGCAGCCAATGCAGCCGATACTTATGTTTCTCGTGCGCGACCAGCCGATCGATGACCAGAAAATGTTCTTCGTCGACCCGTAAGATTCCGCGGCGATATGTTACCGCGTCTTCCAGCCGGTAGTAGCCGTCGTGCTCGCCCTCCCAGTAATGCAAGAATCCACGGGCTGACTTCGCGTTCCGTTTCGTCCACCCACGGCACCAGGGAAGCCACAGGAAGCGACTCGCGCGCTCCATTTGATTGAAAGCATCAACGGTCACTGTGTTGTGGTACTCTGTGGCCGCCAACGCATTGTCCCAAGGTGCGGGAGAGTTGTAGCTGAACGTCCCCGCATCCACGGCAATGTTCTGACCCCGCCACCACAAGTCGACATGCAACAAATCCGCGTGGCTGGGTCGGTGTCGAAAGCTCCCGCAATGAACAAAGGCAAAGTTGCGACCATTTCGCAGGGTGTAATATCCACCCGATTCAGCGGCCAGATTCTCGCGGTGACGCTCGGCAATGGGTGCTTCCTTCGAATCCGGGCCGAACAGCCACAGCAATTCCTCGTCCCAAGGACCGGGCGGCAAGCACCGTTTGCCTGTCGTCAAATAATGACACGACTGGACAACAGGCCGATAGTCATCGTGTGCGCAATGACTTAGCGGCAACACCTGCGATCCGTCGTTTTGACCCAACGACGGCACGCGCCCCGATTCCGAATCTTGAATTTGAAACAGAAAGTGTCCCGCTTTGCGAACCGATTCTCGAAGTTGTGGGGAAAGGGGTCGACCGTTGATGTCCCCCAGGCGAATCGCCCACATGAAGTCATGCAACGCGACGCGTTGATAGTTTGTGGAATGCTGGCAGAAGACGCCGTCGTCGTAAATGAGATTTCGCGCCTCCGACTCAAGCACATTTTGGGCAATTTCAATCCACCGCGCCGCGCGACGAAACTCCGGAAACATCAGACCGATTGTCCATAGGCCGGTCGCTTCGCTAATACCGTGGTTATTTTGTTGCTGAAGGGCATAGTCGAGATTGGCTTCAATCCGATGGCCGGATACCGCAATCATCTGTGCCAACCAGCCGATTCGCCGCGCCGACGTCGAGGTGCTGGCGAGCAAACCGTACAGACCGAATATCCACGCCATGGACCGAATGGCAACTTCTTGGCCACATTTCCAGTTGGGACCCGCCTGAGGGGGATTTGCAACTCGCCAGCTCTCGACGAGTTGCCAAAACATCTCGGCGTACTTGTCATTCCCTGTCCGCCAATAGCTGCGGACTAGGGGGAAAACGAATGAAAACCGATTGAGCTCCCAAACTGTGCGAATGTCGCCGTGAGAGAAATCGTCGATCTCACTCCAATGTTTGCAGGCGGGCAAAGCCGCCCCCCCCATTGGACTGCGATGCCATTCGGGAGGTATTCCCAGATCGGCTTGGCTCGAACCAAACATCGGGAATAAGCCGGAGCAAATCCCATCGGCGGCTTCCGTGGAGCGACCGGCCGTTTCATCAAACTCGAGCAATGCATTCCGGTATTCCTCGAGTCGATCGTGTTGCAAAAAGAATCGGTCGCAATGCTGCCGCTTGCAGGCGGCATAAGAATTCAGCTCCGTGGGGCACGCGTTGTTGACAAAACTTTTCAGGGGCTGGCGGCTCCATTCGGTCGTCGGCAGGCTGCGGCGCAACACTCCCCAGCGCAGACGCAGCGAGTAGGCCAGCCGATAGGCCATCCACGTCGGTCCCAAATGGCAGACCGAATGCCAGTATTTCGAAAAAGAAGAACTCACGTTTTGCTGCACTCTCTAAGCGATGTCAGGCCGCTGACCGAGCCTGTTCGTCAGTTTGCCTGGAATAACCAGATGCGTCGATTGCTGTTGTCCGATCCTCATCCGACGAAGATTGTGCAATGACTTCGGCACATTCGATTCGTGTTCCCGATTCCAACGATTGGCGGATGTCGCGGCAGACGCTGGCCATTTCCGCAAGCTGCTGCAGTGGGTATGGCGAATCATCATTGGCAGCGACTGCTTCGCAAAACGCCTGCGCACAGGCCGCCTCGCCCCGATCGATCTCCCGAGTTTTCGTCTTCGAAATATTCGGCCAACCCCATGCCTCGAGGCTTCGGAAGTTTTCAAGCTGAAGAATGCGACCGCCACAAAATACTTCCAATCGCTCGCGGCGTTGCTTTGCCTGTCCGGACAACAGGTGAACTGTCCCGATCGACCCATCTTGAAAACTCAATGTCACTGACAATTGGCCATGCCGTTCCCCAGCGGTCGAATTTGAGGTCCGAGTCGCTTGAACGGCGCTGATAGCGCTTCCGGCAAGGTCGCGCAACAACGACACAAAGTGGGCGACTCTCGCAACTCGATCGGCTGAACGATCATCGGATGATGCTGCTGGTCGAGCGTCGACTTGGCCTTCCTGGACCGACATTACAAAGACTTTCGGCGCTGTCATTCCTTGCAGTAGCGACTTGATGTCGCGTACCTGCGGCGAGAATTGGCGGTAGTAGGCCGGCATGACGATGGGCGCATGGCCTTTCTCGACTTGGCTGCTATACACATCCAACAAGCGTGATAAATCGACGTGATGCTCCACCAAGAGTGAATCTGCGAAGACATGATGACCCGCAGCAATCGCTTCACAAATGTCATCGCTGTGGTTCCTCGCAGCGTCTTGTCGCAATTCGAATTCGATGCCGTGGTTCCGTAATGCAGCAACGAGGGCCTGTTTCAAAATGTCGCTGCATCCCGGTAGCACGATCGCCTTCGATGTTTCCCGTGCCGATGCTGATCGATCCGCTGTCGGAACAATCCAGGTGCGTTCTACAGTTGCTTGTGGTGTCGCTGAATCTTCCGTGGCAAAAGAGAGCAACAATGCAACGGCATGATCGTCTGATCGTAGGAGCTGAGCACCTCGACCGATTTCGGTATACGCCATGCGATGGCGCACTAATGGCTCGGTTTGCACATTTCCTGCCGCCATCGCATCAAGAACCGCCCGATACTGCCTCTGGCTCGACCACCGCACGAACCCGATCGGCAAACTCAATTCGGGTCTGCCGGATAGTCCGCCGTCGAATTGCGGCCCACTAGAATGGGATGACCGAACGGCAAGCTCCTTGTCCGCGAACGTGATTTGATCCGCGGTCAAACCGTCGCGTCCAACCAGTACGATGCGGCCCCGTTTGCGACAAAATCTCGCGGCTTGCTGGATCGTGCCGGAAGAACAAGATCGGGACGTCAGCAACACTCCGTCGACTCCACGGCCGCGAGAGAACTTCTGGCAGGTGCTCTCCACATCCTCGCTTGTTGAAGCATTCGCCGTATCAGCGCCGAATCCACGCGCCACACTCAGCCGCTCGTTATCTTCGTCGATGGCCAATACCCGGCAGCCATTCAAATGCAACAATTGTGCGGCCAACAGTCCGACCGCATTGAGTCCATTGACGACAAACGCCTCACCCAAAGTCGGTTCAGCTAAACGAATGCCTTGAAGCGCCATCGATGCGATCGGCGTAAAGGTGGCCATTTCGTCGGAAACGCAACCGGGGACAATCGCACATTGATCCACCGAGACGCTGATGAATTCATGCGGAGTCGCGGCGGTGACGACACGATCACCGACACAAATCTTTCGTACACCTTCGCCAACCTGAGTGACAACGCCGACGATTCCATGTTCGGTCTGGCGGTCATCCGATTTCAGGCTAATCAGAGATCTCAGCAACACTCGTCCGGGTTGAGGCGAGGTTTCTTTTGTGCGCTGAGATTGGGTCGGGAAGGACTGCGGGCCCTTTTGCATGATGCGTGCCGTGCTCGAATTCCATTTCAGGGTCAACGCGGGGAGACTCCGACTCGTCCACCAATCCTTGGTTCCGTCGAAGCGTGGCGAATTCTATCGTTCCGGTAGAATCGCGGAAAGGCCAGATCACCCTAACACCACACGAGGCCTACATTTCCGGGATTTCCTTCGTCGAACGGACGACGAGCCGCTTCGCTCATCGATCTTGACACTAAATCCGACCTTCATCATCCTGTCGCCCGAATCTGCCTGACGAAAACCCCCCTTCGACAATTCCGTGAAATCTCGCCCCGCTGAAATGACACATTCGCTAAGCCACACATCTCTCGTGGGCAGCATTCCGCAACCGATCGGCGGTGTCACCCAGCACGTCTGGAGACTGGCACTGCGCTTAACCCCGACCGGTTGCACAGTTCTCGACCGACACCCGGCCCCGCAAAAATACCCAGTCCCGGGTGCAGAACTGCGGATCGGCCCGCAGAATCGCTATCTCAAAATTGCGTGGCTCATTAACGAGCTTCGCCGTTCTTCGCCCCAAGTCGCCCACTTTCACTTTTCGACGACGCGTGTCCTTTCCACACTGCGGCACATGATGCGCACCGGGGCCCGACATCATCACAAGGTGCTGACACTGCATCACGGCGACCTGGCGATGTACCACAACATGCTGCGAGAGCGCACACGGCGTCAGGCGAACTCCATGCTTCAGGCATTCGATTGCATCATTTGTTTGTCAGCCAAACAACGTGAGTTCTACGAGCAGACAGTGGGAATCGACGAAAGCCGACTCATCTCTGCCAGCAGTCACATCTCAATCCCCAAATCAATGATCAATGAACTGTCGACAGGAACATCGGCGCAGCTGAGGGTTCCGCAAGCTGAAGCCCAGCTAATTGCCGCCGGATTTCCAGATGACATATATAATCACCAAGATTCGATTCGGTTGGTCGATCGACTGCGGAACGAATTAGATGCCCGTCTGACGCTTTGTTTGTACGGGCGAAAAAACGCCCATCCGCTGCTACCGGTTCTGCAGGAATTGGCGAGTACGCGCGCGCACGTCGACGTGCATTGGAACCTCGACTTCTCGGAGTTTCTGTGCCTATTGAAGCAATCCGACCTGTATATTCGGCCGACTCTGGCCGACAGTTACGGGATTGCCGTCGCCGATGCCATTAGCTGCGACGTACCGGCGGTTGCTTCGGACGTTTGTCGGCGTCATGCCGCAGCGATCACCTTTCCAACGGGTGATTTCGAGGCCTTTGAAGCCACAGTTCGCGAGACGCTGCAAAACCTGCCACGAATCCGTCAGCAACTGTCAGTCGCCCCAGACGACGACTCGTTCGCCGCAACGTCGACGGCGTATCAGCGAGATTTGCTCCAAAAATGTGCCTGAGAACGAATTCGAGCTGGCAACGATTCGGCCAACCAATTCAGCGATGCCTTGCTGGTTTTGCCGGTGCCGGAATACGCCGACCCGCCGCCGCCTCTGCCGCGGCGATCGAGGTCAATCCGACGAATAAGAACAGCCCATTGCCCGTTAACGAGTAGGTGAGATTCGGTTGCGTGAGGTTGCCGACCAGCACTGCGAGAACGCAAGCGAGAACGGCCATAATCACGTAGCGCCGACGGCCGAGAAGCTCCTTTTGTCCCAACCGCTTCCAAAGGTCGAACACGATCACCAACATCAGCGTGGCAAACAAAACCAACCCGACCGAGCCGGTTTTGTACAGAATCTCGAGATACTGCTGGTGCGGCGTGCCGTGTCCTTCAGAGTAGTTCGAGAACGGCTCGAACGCATACCCAAAGACCGGTCGGTCAGCAATCAATTCCAGTGCATGATCCCAGATTTCCCCGCGCCCGGAGAGGGGATCATTCGTACTGACCGTACGATGCACACGCGCTTCGATCATTTCGGTCAGCCGATCAACTATCCGCCCGCTAAAGAACTGTTTGTCGACGACCAAACCACCGATGCCGATAATCAGCGACACGATTCCGATCATAATCGGCGTCCGGATTCGTTTGGTCAGCGTCAAGTAAACCGCCGTGCCCAGGAACAGAACGGCCGTGGACGACCGCGACATCGACGCCACGGTCAGCAAGCCCGCGATGGCGGCACTCCCGCGGAACCAATTCACATGCCATGGTTTGATCGCCAGATCGGCGGCGGCCAGCAACAACGGGACCAGCGCCGCAAAGAACGTCATTGCGCTGTTGGGGTAACCGTACACGGACCACTCGAAGATCGTTCGCCCCCACAGAACGTTCGGAAAGTTCGGCGCCGTCACTGTGGAGACAAACATCAAAAACACGACGATCGATCCGCCGGTCGCAATGGCGCGAAAAAGGGGAATCAACCCATAGGCAAATGCCAACTGCCTTCCCAAAAATATGAATAGAAATGGTTTCGCGAATTTGATCGACGCCAGCACTCGTCCCATTTCCTGGGTCGAGCCGAAGACGACCAAGGCTAAACTGACACAATACGTCATCATTAAGGCCGCCAAGACACGGGCAAAGACCCCATCGTTCAGTAGTGACTTCACATCGGGACGACTGGCATTTAGTCGTAGGGGAACGACCAAAAACATCAACAGCAACGTGTCGCACAGAATGATGTCGACCGGCTTTTCACCGGCATTGAAAACCGTAAATGCAATCGGCCAGGTCGTCAGTAATCCGATAACGATGCGAGCCGTTGACCGATGCGTCGGCACGGCAGCGCTGTTCGCCATCGTGCGTGTCGTGCCGATCGCCGTCGAAACAGGGGGTTGATTCGGGATGCTGACCAAGTCTTTGTCGCAACAGAAAGAAGAAGAATGTTTTAGAGCGATTTACGATTACTCGTGGTCATTTCTGGCTCGTGGGAACCAGCAATGGTGCTACAAAACGCGATTGTCGAGGCCACATGTCAGCGTAATACGCTGTAGAAGTTGCTTAGAGCAAACAGAACGTCTTGATCACTCAGTTTCGGTGTCCAATATGGGATCGTGTTCGGTAACGAATGGTATCGACGCTGCCCAACGCCCCCTGTTGAAAGTCAACGCCCCCAGCCCGCCATCCGTGAGCACGACACAACGAAGGACCGCGCCCGGCGATACGCCAAAACGTAGTCTGAGTGGTTCGGCATTAATGGAGTCCACCATTCATTGCCGCTGACTTCGGCGTACAGATACAGGGAGACAGCAGTCATTGCGAAATAGCCCAACGAAAATGCCATCGCGGCACCGACGACTCCCAAGACAGGTATCAGCAGGCAGTTTGCCACAACGTTGACGACAACCAGAACACCCGAGCGCAACACGTTCAGCTCAATTCGACCGCGGGCAGCGAAATCGTTCGCTAGTACCCGTGTCAGGCTGCCCATCACCACGCCGGGTAAGAGGCACATCAATGCCACCCCCGCATCTGCAAACTCCTCGCCAAACATTACCGACAGCAATGGTCTCGAAAACAGCGCCGCAATCGAGGCAAGTAAGAACGTTGTTAAGAACACCCAATGGCTCACCAATGGGGTCAACCGATTGCGTGCTTCGGTATCTTCTTTCAGCGCGGCCAATTTGGGAAAAACAACCGTGCTGGCCGATTGCGAAAGAATCCACAATCGCTCGGCGATGACGACTGCCGCTGCATATCCCCCAGCGGCAGCCGTGTCTAAAAAGAAACCGACCAACAAGATCCCCGATCGAAGATTCAAAAAACCGAACAGCGCTGCGAGATTCGCCTTCCAGCCGTATTTCAAACACGAGGCTGCATAGTTTCCCAAGTTGGAGACGCGGCCGCTTCCCGTCGTGTGTCGCCTTAATATGGCCAGCGAAACCAGCAGCGATGTCAACGTCCCCGCCGCATAGGCAATCAGCGCACCAACAACCGACAGGTCCAAAACCACAACACCAACAACTGCGAATACCAAAGTCGCGGCGGTATTAATCAGCGGCAATCGATTGAACCAAGGAAAGTCCCCAACCGCCTGCAGGATTCCAAGCACAAACGCGTTTAGCAGAAGCAAGGGGAACAGCACCAGCCCCGCCAACAAAACCTGGATGGAAATGTCGGGAAACAGCAGTTCGCCATACATCAACACAAAGATTCCGCCGACCAGCAATCCCAACAGCGAGATACCGGACCAAATCCGCAAGCTGGCCTTCAGTGCCCCATCGACTGTGACATCACCCCGATTAATGAAGTAAACATTGGCCGGCGCGACACCCAGGTTCAAAAGGGCGTTTAAAAACGTCGGAATAAACAGCGTTAGCGAGAATACCCCGAATCGGTCGGGCCCAAGCGAATGCCCCAATAGAGCGGCGAGCGCCAAGCCGAGGCCAAACCAGCCGACTCGCGCCACCATCATTTTGACGATGTTGGCCGCGAGTTCGTAAAGTCCCAAAGGTCGGATTGATTTTTCCATCAGGCGACTTCCTGCAATTGGCCACCCGGAATTGGGGAGACTCCCCTGTGAAATGGTTGTGCGATCCAACGACGCGCCGTCTCTCCGAACCGGTGCACGCTCGGTAGTTGACGAGGTTGCAGGTTCATCTCGGGCAGTTGATGCGTCAATCGGGCAACATCGCCGATTTCTTCTGTGGCGAGCCCGTTACCGAACAATCGGTGGAATGCCCGTAGCTTGTCGTCGCGTGTGACCGCCAGATACGGAATCCCCAGGCCGTAGGCGATAATCGCGCCATGCAAACGGGTCGAAATGACTCCGGGACTGGGGCAGTAATACTGTTTGATGATCGCATCGATGTTGAGCGTCAGCGTTTGAGCATTGTGGGTCACACGATGGGAGACTCCGTTGGCGGACAACTCGCGACGAATCTGCCGGCACTCGTCCGAAGAAACCAAATGTTGATGCTCGCTCACCAGAAACGACCCCGTTGTTCGACGATCGCTCGGAACAAAGTCGTCGAGGTAGGCAATCGTCGGGCAGGGTGAAATGTCCGCTCGCTCCATTCCATAATGGTCCGCCGTAATGTCGTCACGGACGTTGATCAGTTCGCAGTTGTCGGCAACTGCGGCGACCACATCGCGGCTTACGCCTTGAGCGCTGCGAGAGTCATCGGGGAAGCAAACGCCGATACCCCAAATGATTGTGGGAATGCGGCAATGATCTCGCAATTGTCGCCAAAACGATTCAAAGCAACTATGGAGCAATCCCGCACCACCGATGATGGCACAACCGTAATGGTCATTGATGAAGTCGAAGTCGATTTCGGGATCACCCGCACACCACGTGTCGGGATCGTGCCTAAGCATCTTGCGAATCCCCATGACCGGCAGGTAATTCCCAATGTTGTTCACCGAGGAATAGAACTGCACCACGTTGGAATGGGGCACACGCCGACGGCGGCTGAGGTACGAAAGATCGTAAAACTGCTGCCGAGGGTGAATTATGCGGGAGTACTTCTTGATCGACCGGCGCATCGACGTCCTTGTCTGTGCGGGATTCAGAACAGGGCGAGGAAGAATACGCAAAGCCACCGATTTTTGACAAGTCCATTAAACACGCGCTACGACAGCAGCCAGCGGGGAGCGCATGTCCACGTTGGCTGGCTCAAATTTATATTGACCGATTTGACGCGATGGCCTAAATTCCGCCCCGAATTTCGATAAGACAACTCGCCAGATGCCGCGGTCGGGACCAGCCCGCATACATTTGGCATATTCCATTTCCCGCATAACAACCGAGTTGATGGGCGAATTGTTTTCGACCGTTGCTCGGTATTCACGAATTCTCAATTCACGGTTAACCCAAACTCGTCAACGACTTGTTGCATTTTCGGCAACAGGAGATTGGCGGCAGGCCAAATTTTGGCCTCAACAACTCCCGCTTCCGCTACCCATTTTTTACCCGCAGATGATTTTCAGGACGGCGATTTGTTTCCTCGCCCGACTGCTCAGGCCACGGAGTTTTGCCCCCGTTGGTCGGAGAAAGGCCCTGTGAAATGACCCGTTTCGGTCGTCCCCGTACGACTCCGACATTCGCCATTCAATTCGGGCTGCTGTGCTGTGTTGCAGCAGTTGCCGTTTCGGGATGCGCTACGCCGCGTTATCACGCGACCAGTCTGCCGCCGGAAATGATCGTTCCACCCGTTCGGAACGTCAAAACGGTCGAGTGGCAGAATATCACGGCACCGGCTGACGCTTATGACGTCATTGGCCCCCGTGATAAGCTCAATGTGACAATCGTTGCAGGGCTCGATCCCGACGATAAAAGCGACATTCCCGTCCGCGTCGACGAAGACGGCAAAGCCTATATTCCGCTCATCGGGGAACTTCCCTTTGCCGGCTACACGCTCGAAGAGGCCGAAACCATGGTCACCAATGCCTGTCTGCATCGGGATCTGTATGTCAATCCAAAAGTCATTGTGGAATTCGACTCACGGGCCGTGAACCAGATTACTATTCTTGGCGCCGTAAACGAGCCAGGGAAAAAATACCTGCCCCGCGGCAGCAGTGACCTGGTCGAGGCAATTATGCAATCAGAAGGCCTGACACCCGATGCTGGCACGAACATCGAAATCCGCCGAGCTGCCGGCTACCGGAAACCGGGGATATCATCGCCGCGCATTGCCGCCAGCGGCAACAACGGTATCACAACCGCTGGTCATACGGCACTTCCCGCAGAACACGCCAAGATCCATCCTGCAGGCGGATTCAACTCGGCCCCCATAATTCAGGTGAACCTGGTGACCGCATCACAATCCGGACCACAGGCTGGCTACGTGTTGCATGACGGCGACGTGGTGATGGTTGAAAAAATCGATCAGGAACCAATCACCGTGCAAGGGCTGGTCCGCAAACCGGGACAATACCCGTTGCCGGTCGGAAAAGAAGTCCGGTTGCTCGCTGCGCTCAACATGGCCGAAGGCCCCTCGTCGAATGTGGCGAACAAAGTCATCGTCATTCGGACAATGCCCGGCGAAAAAGATCCCCGCATCATTCATACCAGTATTCGCCAAGCCAAGCGCAATTTGGATGCGAATTTGCGGCTCGGCCCTGGCGACATTGTTTCCATCGAGCAAACTCCCGCAACCGTCTTGATGGACGGACTTCGCCTGATTCAATTCGGCATCGGTGCTTCCTTAGGGACATTCTTCTAGTGTCTGGATGCTCCCCCGCGTTGACCCTGGCAATTCGGCCCGATTAATGCCTCACGACGAATACATACCGCTGGCGCAACAACCGGTCGCATCGGGTTCCAGCCCGTTGGCTGGTCTGTTTCGGTTTCTGCAAGTCGTTCGTCTTCGCAAGGGAGTGATGATCTGCACACTGCTCGTCAGCGGGTTGTTAGGGGCGCTCTATTTCGTCACAGCTGATCGTAAGTACGAATCCAGCACGGAATTGCTCGTACTGCAGCCCCCCGGCGCTCAGGTACTTGATGAGAGCGACCCAAGCGCCGACGCGATCGAAAAGAAGATGCCAACGTTTCAAAAGATCATCCAAAGCGACACCGTGTTGAATGACGCGATGAAAGGATTGCCGGCCGAGCATCAAGTCGACCTCGTTGGCGACCCGATCGACTGGCCCGATCAACTGCGCAGTGGGCTGAGTGTATCGGCAGCCCGCAAGACCGACATTTTGGATATTGCCTATCGCTCCAAATCTCCGGAGACAGCCGTCGAAATTGTCAACAGGGTGATCAACGCGTATCTCGAGGTGATGACAAGAACGAATCGATCCTCTCGGGCTACAGACTCGAACCTGATCAAGCAGGAATTGGATAGTTTCGAAGCACAAATCCAGGCTATCAACCAAGAGCTCGAGCAGTCGCTGACGACGACTGGGCTCGTCGGATACGGCGAGAATGAAATCAGTCTCGAGCACGTGCAGTTGACAGAACGAAACATTGCTCTGGCCGCCGCACAGCAACGAGTGATTCACGCAAGATCGTTTTACGAATCTGTCGATCGCGCTTTGCGAAACGGAGAGGATATTCTCCCATTGGCCATGCAAGCCAGCAGTGGCATTGCTGAGCGCATTCAAGTGGCGGAACTAGGGTTCAGTCCAGAAGACAGCCAAATGATTGGGAACGCACTACAAAAACTGAGGGACATCGATGTCGCGTTACAGGAGGAATCAAAGTCCTACGGCCAAAACCACCCGAAGATCACACGGCTACGAACCGATCGACAAAAAACTCTTCAATTCCTCGACGAACGCCGCAAAGCCACCAGTGAGTCGATGCACCGCCTCATGCAGACGGAAATCGGACCAAGGCTGCATAGTATGGCGTATCAGGAGTACCTGGCTGCCTACAACCATGAACAACGACTCGCACAAGAAGTCGCACGACTCAAGCAAATCGACAGCGACGTAACGAGCCAACAGCGCAATATCGCCTATCTGCGAGCCAAAAAGGGGCGGTTGGAGCAACGGTTCAACGAATTAGTTTCCAAGCTGGGCGAAATCGAATTAGCACAGAATGATAGCTTTCGAACCGAGATCCTCACCGAGCCCCGAATCTCCCGAAAGCCGGTTTCACCAAAACTGACGATCGTCGTGCTGGTCTGCATTATTCTTGGGTCGGGCAGCGGATTCGGCGTGATTTACATCCTTGATACGCTGGATGATCGTTTCCGGTCGCCGGACGAACTACGGATGCATCTGCAGGTACCGATTTTGGCCATGGTTCGGCAGATGGAACCGACCGGCAGCAGCGGAATCGACGCCATCCAGACGTTGGCCAAGCCGAACGGTGTCGAGACAGAGGC
>JANQRQ010000073.1 GCA_028284485.1 Planctomycetaceae bacterium
TCGTTGGTCTGTAGCATAAACCGGCTGGGCAGCAGCATGTCCCCCCGATTTCCGACGACGGCACCTGACTTGCCAAAAACGGAGATGCTGCGAATACGATTTCCAAACAATAGAATCAAATTGCGGATAATCGACTCGGCCTGTTGGCCATACGCGTAGTCGATGTTCACGATGAGTTTCGGCGGGCTGTTATTGATGGCAGGGACATCTTGATCGATTTGGTCGCCAACTTGGGCGAGGTCAATGAGATTAACCTCGATTCCCGTGAACTGTGTGTCGTCTAAGCTGTAAATGCCCGCGTTTCGGTCTCGCGCTGCCCGATCGGCAGCCGCCTTGGGATAAGCCTTTTGCCATTGTCGAGCGGCGACATACAGCCGGTTTTCAGGATGGCTAAGTTCGAGGCATTCCGGCGAATGCTCTTCAGCCCAGGTGAGGATTTCTTCCGTATGCTCACGAATCCAGGTGGAGAGACAGTTCGCCACCGAATGTGTATTACTCGAGACGATATGGACTTCCAGGTCGTCGCTCTTCTGATGTTCGGGCATCAACTCGTCAAGAGCATCTCGAATTTGGTTCAACCACAGCTCGGAGGCAGTCATCGTGTAGCGATTGGCGGACCGCTTAACGTAGATGGCGATGTCCCCAAACTGGACAAGAATTTCATACAGTCGAGACAATAACCGATCGCCAAACAATCGATCGAGATCCGCCAACTGCGTTGCATTAAACGGTAATGATTCCCGCAGGCGATCAGCGGCAGGCGCCGAGGGGGCACCGACTGCGTAGCGAGCCAAGTCGTCGGTAACACGGCTGTTTAACAATCGATCCCGAATCTTGGCTGCTTCGACTGCGTAGATGCAAAGTTTGGTAATCAAGTCGACCGTGTCGGTCGTTTCATCGCGTAAAAGGATCAATCCCTTGCCCGGAAGGACTTCGTAAAACTCTCGCTTCGTTGCGCGTTGCGCCGAAATTCGTGCCGCGTCGCGAACCTTGCGGTACATGTCGGGAAGGTCTTCTGTGAGAAACAGTGCCGACATGGCAGTCAGATTCTCGGGTAAACGCGGCAATACGTAGGCGAGCGCGTCGAAGTCGATCTCGTCTGCTGCACCAGCCTGATGCAGAACGGAATTGAGTTCCCGATATGCCTCGATCAGCTCTCGAATTTTGACGAGCCCAGATTCCGCCTGGGTGAACAGCAGGTTTACAAAGTTATCGTAACCCAAAAATATTCGCTGCTTGGTGCGCAACGCCGCAGCGAATGCCTGGCTAAAACTACAGTTCCCTTCAATGAGTGCTCGCACTTCGCTGCCCGACACAACGATACATTTCACCGGTCCGTCGGCGATGACTGTTGCCTGCCGAGGTTGATCGAAGAATACGGCACGCTCGCCAAAATAAGAGGGACTGTCAATAAAGCTCTCTGCGAGTCCTGCATCAACTTCATTTGCTTGAACGCGGACTCGTCCGGATGTTAACAGGAAAAGCTGATCATGAGCCTCGATTTGTGGGCTGACGATCGTGCGCCCATCGGCAAACTCAGCCTCATGGGCATGCTGTAGCAGGTGTTCCGTTTCCGTCGGGGTCAGAAAATTGAATGGAGGGATCAAATTTACGACATGCGCATCCACGGCAGAACTCCAAGAAAGTTGGCTTGCTGCGAACACCTCTAGGACGGCCCTATGCGGCCAATCTCAGGTTTTCTATTTCCAAAAACTCGAGTATTCTCGACGTCGAGAACACCGACGATGGATCAAGCTCGGTCGGCGGCTAATTCTCGGTTTGATCTGAAAATTCGATTCGCATGAACTGAAGTTGCCGGTTTTACTCTGCCACGTGGACTGGTTGGCTGATTGTCGAATCCTGCAGTTCAAGCGCGCCTTGTTCGGTGATTTGCACCGAATCTTTGCGGTTGCTGTCGAATGTTGATTGTTTGGCGGTGACTTCTGAACTTCCGCCAACCGAAAGGCCGGTCCGTCCGTTGCCGACCGACGTCACGTTGTCCAGGATTACGTTTGTGCAGCGATCGTGAGCGTTGATTCCGTCAATGCGGAAGTGGCGGAATGTCAAATCCGTGACAAAAACGTTATGGACGTCGACAAGCGACAGACCCATATCATGATAAGCGAAGGCGAACGGCGAGACTTCGGGATGGGTTTCCGCAGTGGCTC
Source organism: Planctomycetaceae bacterium (assembly GCA_028284485.1). GTDB lineage: Bacteria > Planctomycetota > Planctomycetia > Planctomycetales > Planctomycetaceae > JANQRQ01. The sequence continues at coordinate 2,169 of JANQRQ010000073.1, forward strand.
GATAATAAATTGAACCGCGCCACGCTGCCCAATGACCGTCCGGAATGTCAGGGAGCGTTCCCGCGTCAGCAGGAATCTTATGCTCCGGAACCGGTTGGTCATTGAGAATCAATTGGTAGTGCGCCTTACGGAATGGAGTCATTTTCCACAATCGATGGCCGAGTGATTTCCAAGCTCTGGCCGGAACGGGATGTGAACCGTCGACGACTGCACCGTTGCCGATGATTTCGACAGGGCCGAGGGGGCGGCCGCTATGGCGTGACCCTGACATGGCCATTGTTCCCCCATACGGGATGCCATGGTTGGCGATCACCAATCGGCCGCCATTTGTCAGCAGCCTCAGACCGCGCTGGACTGTTTTGACCGGCCCCGTCACGTGTGTCAACGTACGGCTTGCCTTGCCGTCGAGGGCGTCGTCACCGTGCAGGTTGTCGACATAAATTGTGGCGGCAAGTAATTGGTTTGAGGCGAGGACGATGCCTACCGCCGCAATGAGAAGGCCGACGCCGAAACGTGTCATCGAATTCATGCTATGTCGCCTGCAATAGATTGGATTGATCGACTGACGGAACTCGCCCCTCGATCGCGGAACGCAGATTCGGGCGGTATGTCCCCTACGACCGCCAACATCCGGAAGTTGTGTCAAAAACCGATGACAATCGGTCGCAGAAGGGACATCTCTATAATCCCCTTCATCGGCCGCGAAAACAACGGCAATTCAGGCGGAGTCAGGCCGTCGGCATAACCTGATAAGGCAGCGGCGTCCCTGCCAATCCGGCCCGCAAATTCTCCACAGTCATATCCATCATCCGGCGCCGCGTCCGATCGGACGCGCTTCCGAGATGAGGGGCAATCACGATATTTTCGAGTCCCAACAGCGGATGATCGCGCGGCAGCGGCTCGGGATCGGTCACATCGACGGCGGCGGCGGCGATTTCGCCATCAACCAGAGCCCGATAAAGCGCATCGGTTTCGACGACAGCCCCGCGGGCGACATTGACCAAGATGGCCGACTTCTTCATACGCTGAAACTGTGGTGTCGAAATCAGGCCTGTCGTTTCAGGGGTGAGTGGGCAGTTCAACGTAACGAAATCGGCGGTCGCAAGCAGTTCATCAAGTAAAGCATAACGGACACCGAGTTCTTCTTCCGCTTGCGGATCGCGTCGCCGATTGTGATACAACGTCGGCATGTCGAATCCGCGCGCGCGGCGAGCGACTTCCTTACCAATTCGTCCCAGGCCGATAATCCCCAATGTGCTACCGGTCACTTCGCGACCGATAAGGATGGCCGGAGAATACTCCACGAATTCTGGGCTGCGTGCGTAACGATCGCCAATGACAATGTTTCTCGCGGCAGCGAATAACAAGGCCATTGTCATGTCGGCCGTAGCGGCATCGAGACAACCAGGTGTGTTGCCGACCGGAATATTACGTTCGCTGGCGGCGGCAACGTCGATATGGTCAACACCGACGCCATGATTGCTGATGACTTTTAGCGAAGGCATGCGGTCCATCAATGGTCCGTCGACGCGAGGATGGCCGTAGACAACCACCGCTTGGGCGGTCGCTAGCGCAGCAGAATCAGCACTGGTCTCCCATTCATGGATTTCGAAGTCGTCCTGCAGTTCTTCCAGAAACATCGACGGAAGACCATCGGCCATGATGGGAATGCGCGGCATAGAAGGTTTGAGTCCCGTGCAGATTCTCGAGGCAATGAAAGGCGATGGGGAATTCTGGGGGATCGGCGGCCAGTCTGTCAGGCACTAACGAGCGTCCATATCGGGAACTGGGCGTTCGGCATAGCCGACGTAGTTTGCTTTGGGCCGGATGATTTTGTTGTCGGCTAGCTGTTCTAAAATGTGCGCACACCAGCCAACGATGCGGCTGGCCGCAAAAATACAGGTAAATAGCTCTCCGGGTATCCCCATGTAGTGTTGCAAACCGGCCGAATAAAAGTCGACATTGCAGTTCTTATTGATGGCAGCGGTAACTAGCGATTCCATTTCCACCGACATTTCGTACCACTTTGGTTCATTCTTTTCGGTGGCGAGGCGGCCTGAAAGCTCTTTGAGGTGTTTCGCTCGGGGGTCTTCGGTTTGATAGACGGCGTGACCGAATCCCATGAACTTGCCCTTGTTGGCACGGACTTCCTTCACCCAAGGCTCCACACCGTCGACCGAATCGATCTTCATCAGCGTTTTGAGGACTTCGGTATTCGCGCCACCGTGCAGCTTGCCTTTGAGTGCGCCGATGGCGCCTGTCACCGCGGAGTAGATATCAGTCAACGTCGCGATGATGACCCGGCCGGCAAACGTGCTGGCGTTAAACCCGTGTTCCGCGTGCAGGATCAAAATCAGGTCCATCGCCTTGGCTTCGTCCGCTGAGGGCTCGCGGCCATTCATCATGTAAAGGAAATTGCCGGCGTGGCTCAGGCTGGGATGCGGTTCGATCGGGTCTTCCCCCTGTCGTACTCGATGAATGGCCGCCACGATCGTCGGAATGAGCGACGTCAACCGGATCGATTTTTGATAATTGGCTTCTGCGGATTCGTCCTCGGCCAGGGGGTCGTACAGCCCGGCCACGGAGACGGCCGAGCGGAGCACGGCCATCGGGTGGACGTCCGTGGGGGAGGATTTCACGAATTCGAGGACGGGAGCCGGAAGTTTGCGGAGTTCGGTCAGCGTCGCTTCAAACTGCTGAAATTGGTCTCGGTTGGGAAGTTCCCCTTGGAAAAGCAGGTAGGCTACCTCGCCAAAGCTGCATTTGCGGGCGAGTTCGTCGATGTTGTAGCCGCGATAAAGCAGGCGACCTTCCTGGCCGTTGACCAAGCAAATCGAACTATCGGCCGCCTGAATTCCTTTAAGTCCCTTGGCAACCGTCGACGTCTTCTCGGAGTTCTGATTCATGGAGACCAATCACCTGGATCAACAGAGGCAAATCTTGCATAAGATGTCTTGCGGGACCGGTCCGCAGCAGCGCAAGGCCAGTATATCAGGGTGTGTTTTCAGTTCAACGATGTGTGCCATCGTCGAGTGGAATCTTGTGGAAATTAATATGTCATATCCCTTTTGGCGGAAAGGGGTTGTGTTTTATAGTCACGCGGGGCCGTTGACTCATTCGCGGGCTCGGGCGAATAATGAGAGCGTGCCCAGTGCGTGGTTAGAATCTGTCGATGAGGCTGAGGAACGAATTTGGAAAAAATTTGAGGTCCAACGGGATTAACTGTGGCGGGAAGGAAAGAATTTGGTAGCATCGGCGATTGGTCATCAGGGACCTAGAAGACGCCTTTGGTTCTCGAAAAAGAGAGAAAGGATGCTGTCGATGAGAACCCGCTTGCCGAAGTTAGCTTGGCAATTCTCACCGTTTGAGACTGACAGGGTTGTCCGCCGGGCATAGCGGGCCTAGAGATCGATGTGACGATGCGTCCGCCTCTGTTCACGTCGCCTGGTTCGCATTTACCAGTCTCGATCATGGGCTCCAGCTGGTGACCGAGCACAGAGAACAGAGCAACGGCATTCTGACAAGCGGCTCTTTCATTCTATAAAGTCGTCAATGGATGACGCTTATTGCCAAAATGGTTCCGAATTCACAGTGAACCCGAATACCTCGCAAGGTGGTCGGCAATTAACCACAGTGGAATCCTCAACGCAGATAATTGTGGATAACGAAAAGTCAAAATTCGTGCACGGACGTGCGAATCTCACGGTCTCTATCTAGAGGGAGTCAGCGGTGCATCGATTGGACGAAGGTCTGAAATCGTTAATCGAATCAGCACAGAATGTCGGATACGTCACGTTTCATCAGGTTGATAAATATCTGCCTGATGAGGGCGGCGATCCGAGAATGGTGGACCATCTTGTTCTGGCGATCGAGGAAACCGGTCTGGATCTGATCGAAGATCCAACGGTGAAACATGTTGAAGAAACGAAGCAGCGAACAAACGGTTCCGACGGTAACGGGTCGAGTTCCGGATCGGGCGAAAAGCCTGCACTCGTGCCGGAGACGACGCTTTCGTCACGTGATCCGATCCGAATGTATCTCAGCCAAATGGGGAATATCCCTTTGCTGACACGCGGCAAAGAGATTTTCCTGGCAAAGCAGATCGAAGTCTGCCGTAAACGGTTCCGTCGCAAAATGCTGGAATCAGACTTTGCGCTGCGAATCGCCGTCGAGACTCTGGAAAAGGTCTTCGCGGGAGAATTGCCGTTTGAACGGACATTGCGCACGTCGGAGACGGAAAATGCTCAAAAAGAGCAAATTCTGGGACGAATGCCGGTCAACCTGCCGACGCTTAAGCATTTGATGACGGAGAACGAAAAGGATTTCCACCTGACAGTCTCCAAGTCCGCCAGCCGTTCCGAACGCAAGAAGGCAGAAGAACGCATGGTCCTTCGCCGTCGCAAAATGGCAACTTTGTGCGAAGAACTCAGCCTGCGGACGCATCGACTGCAGCCCATCATGAAGCGGATGGAGCAAATCGCCGTTCGCATGCAGTCGTTAGAAGGTCAAATCTCTCATAGCAGCAAGCGCGGTCGATCGTCGTCCGATGTCGATCTGATGAAGCGTGAACTCAACGAGCTCATGGAAATGACCCTGGAGACGGCCGAGGACTTCCAGCGGCGGCAACGACAGCTCCAGGCCCGATTCGATGCCTGGACGGAAGCCAAGCAAAAGCTTTCTGGCGGGAACTTGCGTTTGGTGGTTTCAATCGCCAAGAAATACCGTAACCGCGGCCTAAGCTTTCTCGACTTGATTCAGGAAGGTAATGCCGGGTTGATGCGCGGCGTCGAAAAATACGAGTACCGCCGAGGGTATAAGTTCTCGACGTATGCCACATGGTGGATTCGCCAGGCAATCACTCGCGCTGTGGCTGACCATGCACGGACGATTCGTATTCCGGTGCATATGTTCCAAAGCATTTCGACATTGAAGGCCAAAAGCGAGCAAATTCGCCAAGAGACGGGGCGCGACCCCAGTATGGAGGAACTTGCCGAAGCGGTCGGATTGGGTGTCGATGAGACTGAACGGATTATGAAGACCTGGAAGCATCCGATCAGTCTCGATACGCCGGTCGGAGAAAGCGAAGACAGCAGCTTCGGTGATTTCCTGGAAGACGGAAATGAGTCGACGCCGGCTGATTCGGCAATGCACGAAATGCTGAAGGACAAGATTGAGCAGGTCCTGAAAAGCTTGACCTACCGCGAGAGGGAAATCATTCGCTTGCGTTACGGTCTTGGGGATGGATACAGCTATACCCTGGAAGAGACGGGCCGAATCTTCAAAGTCACCCGCGAGCGCATTCGCCAAATCGAATCGAAGGCGCTGAAAAAGCTGCAGCACCATACCCGCAGTGGGCATCTTCAAGGATTTGTGGAAGCCATGTATCCTGACGGGCCGCAAAATGGCGACGATTCGGGAGTCGAAGAACCGGTCGGAGCCGCTGCCAGTTAGTCGAATCGCTTGAATTGAGAATAGTAGCCGCCCTGTCGCAGATAGCATTTGTTTGCGACAGGGCGTTTTTTGTGTGATCGGCGACCAATGACCTACTGCTGACCGCCCAGATTTCGCCCCAAAGCCAATTGCGCCGAACTGACCCGGACGTTGCCGCTCGCATGGCCAGACGCTATCTTGTGGCCACCGAGACATTGATTTCACGGGATTCCTTAGCCCACAACTTAAGTGGGTCCAACCAATAACCAACTCGTCAGTAACGCGATCTCGATGCACAAATCGAAATCGCATTATGTAAATCATGCCGCGAATCGGCCCAGAGGAGAGATCATGGGACTGTTTGAAGGAAAGACCGGACTGGTATTTGGAATCGCCAATGACCATTCCATCGCTTGGGCGATCACGCAAAAACTTCATGAGGAAGGGGCAACGATGGGTTTTACCCATTTGCCCGATAAGGATCCTGAGCGTCCTCGGATGGAACGGCGATTGCGCAAACTTGTCGAACCGATCGGGGCCACATTAATGATGCCCTGTGACGTGCAAAAAGACGAAGATCTCGATGCGGTTTTTGCGGCCGCCCGCGAGGAGCTTGGTCCCTTGGATTTTGTGTTGCATTCGATTGCGTATGCACCGATTGACGACCTCAAAGGGCAGACTGTTGCGGTTAGCCGAGACGGTTTTCTCACCTCGATGGAAATTAGCGTGTACAGCTTGTTGTCGATTTCTTGCCGCGCCAGGGAGCACCTCAAGCCGGGGGGCAGTATTCTCACACTGACCTACCTTGGCGGTGAAAAGGTCATTCCCGGGTATAACATCATGGGCGTTTGCAAGGCTGCTTTGGAAAGTTCCGTGCAGTACCTCGCGCATGAGTTGGGCCCGGACGGCATCCGCATTAATGCACTAAGTGCCGGCCCGCTGAAAACATTGAGCTCCTCGGCCGTCGGGGATTTTGAAGTCATGATGAAACTGTATAACTCGGCGGCGCCCATGCGGCGGAATGTCAGCCCCGAAGACGTTGGCAAGACCGGTATGTTCTTGCTAAGCGATTTGGCCAGCGGAATCACCGGTGAGAATGTGCACGTCGACAGCGGCTTTCACATCATGGGCGCGCCGCCGGCTGATGTCGAAGTCTGATTATCGTCACGATTTTCGCGGCGTCTGGCATGCCACCAAAGCCACAACGCATCGGAATTGCAGTCGTCCGGCAAGAAGGTTGTTACCTTGTCGGTACGCGTCGGACCGGGACTGTTCTCTCGGGCTACGCAGAATTTCCTGGGGGGAAGTGTCACCCTGGTGAATCCGATCAGGCATGTGCCTTGCGCGAGTGCCTGGAAGAGACCGGTGTCGCATGCCGCCCGCGCGAATTGTTAGCGAAAACCGTATTCGATTACGACTACGGTGCCGTCGAGTTGCACTTCTGGTTGTGTGAGCCGGTTCGCCCACAATCTGTCAGCGACGAACACCGCGGTTTCTGCTGGATTCCGTTCGGAGACTTGTCGGAGCTAGATTTTCCCGAAGGAAATGCAGCAGTTCTCGCCGAAATCAGCCGGCGTGAATCAGAGGCTGCGCAATAGACCGACTGTAATCGTCGCACAGATTTCAGTTGCGTCTGAGACCGGTTTCATGTTGAACTACTTTCATGCGGTGGTCGATTCGCGACGAATTTTCAGATCCTCAATATTTGCCGACCGCCGCGACCAACAAGTGGAGCTTCAACATGAAATTCTCTCGACGCCAACTCCTTAAGGCCGCCGGCGGTAGTGCGTTGGCTTTTGCTGCGACGACCCGGCTGCCTGCGGCAGAAAAGGAATCGCCGAGCTTCGAGCAATTGGATCGAATTCTCGCGACGCCGGTCCTGAAGACCGACGGATTAAAGTCACCGGTGAAGATCGAGTCGATCGAGCTATTGCGCAACGACCGGACGTTTTTGATTCGCGTCCGTTCAACCGATGGTGCGGAAAGCGTCACCGCCCCCAATTCCTCGCGAATGGGTGATGCCTATCCGATTTTTCTGAATCGGGTGGCTCCATTTTTCATCGGTAAGGATGCACGCGATTTAGAGCCGCTGTTGTGGGAACTCTATCGAGCGGGCAGCAATTACAAGTTCCAAGGGATGCCGTTCTGGATTTGTGTGGCTGCGGCCGAAATGTCACTTCTCGATTTAATGGGACAAATCAGTGGGCAGTCGATCGGAGAACTATTCGGCGGAACGGTTCGCCGGGACGTCGCCGTTTATCGGGCGAGTGGCAATCGGGGCAATACCCCCGAAGAGGAAATCGAATATCTGCAGAAGCTCGCTGAGGAAACCGGTGCGAGCGCGCTGAAATTTCGACTTGGCGGCCGGATGAGCAAAAACGCCGACTCTCTCCCCGGGCGGACCGAAGCGCTGATACCGTTGGTGCGCAAAACATTTGGTGACGACATGACGTTGTACGCCGATTCGAATAGTTCCTACGACGCTGAAAACGCGATCCGCATCGGTCGAATCATGGAAGAGCACGACTACGCCTTCTTCGAGGAACCGTGCCAGTTCGACCATATTTGGGAGACCAAAGACGTGGCCGATGCTTTAACGATTCCCGTTGCCGGTGGCGAGCAGGAATTCAGTATGCAACGGTTTCGCTGGGCGATACACAATCGGGCCGTCGACATCGTACAGCCCGACCTGCATTACTTTGGCGGATACATCCGTTGCACGCGCGTCGCGCGCATGGCGGAATCAGCCGGGATGCCATGTACCGTGCATATGTCCGGCTCGGGGCTGGGATATGTAAATACGATCCATTTCGCGTCATACATTGAAAATTGCGGGGCCCATCAAGAGTTCAAAGGGGAAGGACGAATCCCGCTTTCGTGTGAAACCTCGTCACTCCGCTGCGAGAATGGAATCGTCCGCTGTCCGACCGGTCCCGGGTTTGGCGTCGTCGTCGGTCCGAATTACGTTAAACGGGCGCAGCCTGTCCGCGCGCTGTAATTGACGCGATTGACCGAGCTCTCCTCTTGATTCGCGCGGATATCGGCGATCACCGCCAACGCGAGTCCGATCGCCAGCGGCGTACCAATGACGACCGATTTTAGTAGGAAGCGTCGCTTCGGCCCGATCGTTCGCAATTTGGGCAATTCACAGAGACAGAGGGCTAACGGGGCGACAGCGATGAGGGCGTAGCTGGCGGTGGGGATGTCCGCGTACGAACCGGCGAATTCCAAAAACAGCGTGCTGACCAGGCAGACCGAATAGCAGGTGACAGCTCCGCGAAATGAAATCGGCGATCTGGCCGGCAACATGGCGAAAAAAGTCCCACCGGTCGCGGCGGCCATCGCTGTCGTGACTTGCGCCAGTTTTCCGTTTCCCGACAGCATGACGACAACTGCGGCAGCAATCAGGTTGACCGTCAACAAGAAAACCAAGCTGCGGTTTTCGCCTCGGTCGGCAAGGAACTCGATTCCATGGCTGATAACGAAGATTCCAATACCGACCGCGCACCGATATTGAAGCCGCAAAGAGTCCGGCTCGATCCACCGGGGATCGAGAAGATAGGCTGCGGCAAATGCGACTAACAGTCTGAGAAATCCTGATTCAATAAAGGTGACGCCGCGCGCCAGCCCGATCGGACCTAAAACTGCCGCCAAGACCACCAACCACAGAATCCACTGCCAAAGCTGAGTTGGAAAAAAGGCGGCCCATTGCAACGTTACAAAATAGATGTAGGCCGCCAGAAATCCCAACAGAAGAGCAAAGGACGTCCCGGCTCGGTCGGCAAAAATGTATTGGCCGCGCGCGAAACAGTGTTGATGTCTCCCGTCCGCTTGGCCGTCTTCATCGGATGATGCTTCGTCGGGAAATTCGGTTCCGGCAGTACCGAGCACAAGTCGCCAGACGAATAGCACGAGGCCTGGTACGAGAAGAGGAATCAGAACGTTGAATACCAGCGTCTTTCCCATGATCTTTTCACAAGATTCGGGCCATTGAGAAAGAGAGGTGCCTGGTGGGACACCTCTCTTAAAAAGAATACTGTTGCGACTTGGTGGACTTCACGTCATTGGGCAGTAACGATGTTCTCGGCCCAAATCGATGAGGCGGCGACTAATTGTCTTCATTGTTCGCCCCACCACCACCGCCTTGTCCGCCACGACCGCGGCCTCCCGGTGGTCGCATGGCTTGTAGCTCTTCCAATGACAATGCGCCGTCACCGTCGGTGTCGGCATCGGTGGCACGTTCTCGCATCGGTTCGGGGATTTCATCGCCAGATAGTTTTCCGTCGCCATCTGCATCCATGCGTTCCATCATGGCTGCCGGATCGAAGTTACCCCGGCCACCCCGTCGACCACGCCCGCCGCGCTGTCCGCCTGCGTCGGCTGTTTCGTCGATTTCCGGAACGGTTGTGGCAGCATCTTCGCCGACTTTGAGTGTCATTTCCACATCCGGATGGATGTTTCCCTCACCATAGGTCATGCCGAATTTCGTGCGGTCCAACTTGAATTCGCTGTCCAAGGAGAACTTCCCGTCCGCCATGGAGATCTTGGCGGGAAATTCAACGGCTGCGGTGTTGCCCAACATGGTCAACTCCCCGCTGACTTTGTAATCGCCAGCGTCCGCGTCGACGGTTTCGATATTGGTACTTTTGAAGGTTGCTGTGGGCTGTTCGCGAGAGTTGAAGAAGTCAGGCGACTTGAGGTGGTCCGTCAAGCGTTTCCCAGCGTTGGACCAGATGGAATCCGTCTGAATCTCTACGGAAATCGACTTGACCGCGTTGTTGGCAGTGTCGACTTCAATTTCGCCGGTGAATTCTCCAAATCCGCCCGGTTGTCGTGTGCCATCCGGTTTTGTTCCAACGAATCCGATCGTTGCGTTGTCAGCCGACAATGCGACTTTCCCGTCTCCGGCGGAAATTTCTGCTGGGCCTGCCGCTGCAGCTCCGCCATCAGCGCCCCCTCCCGCTGCTCCACCGCCTACTGACGAATCGTCGGTTTCACCTCCACACCCCATTAACATCAAGGCAACAACCAACGCTCCGAAATGAGTCGACTTGTCCATGGGCCGCATCCTTTCCGTTCGATGTATAAGACACAAAAAGTAAAAGCATCAAATCCGATCGTATGTTCAGAAATCGTGTCACCGCCCTGCCTCGCGGTCACACTGCATTGACTGTGTCAGAATGTACTCGTGAGCATCGGCAAGAGCAACTCGCTCTCGGACTCCGATTGGCCGTAATCATATACAAACCCAACCAATTTTCGCGAACCTCACCAGCCCGAAATGTTGGGAATCGACATGAATCGTATATGACGTGGCGACCCCAGTGTTTCTGTGCATGGCAGTGTTACGTACTGCGTGGCGGTGTGTTAACCTGAGATTGATAGAAGCGTCGGTGACGAAACGAGTGAAATCAGTTCTGTTCTTTGAAGGAACGTGACATGCGTTGCACCGCGATGATTGCCTTGGCCGTTGCTTTCCCATTCACTGGTTTGTCGACCGAAGTTCGCGGCGACGAATTTCAATGGGTTATTTCAACTCCGGAAAGCCAGAATTTTTCGTCGGCTAAGCTCGACGCGGTTAAGACAGAACTGGCGAAAAGGCGTACGAAGTCGCTGCTTGTCATTCGAAACGACCGCATCGTCTATGAGTGGTACGCCGACAATCACGGACCAAGCAAAAAGCATTACACCGCCTCGATGGCCAAAGCACTGGTGGGTGGAGTCTCACTCGCTTTGGCAATGGGGAAGGGACGGATTCGACTCGACGAACCTGCGTCGAAGTTCATTCCGCAGTGGCGTGACGATCCGCAGAAATCCAAAATCACAATCCGGCAACTCGGGTCTCACACTTCGGGCATTGAGGATGCGGAGGCTGACGATCTGCCCCACGATCAGTTGACCGGCTGGAAAGGGGATTTTTGGAAACGGCTCGAACCGCCAAACGACCCGTTCACGATTTCACGCGACGTTTCCCCTGTTCTTTTCGAGCCGGGAACGAAGTTTCAGTACAGCAATCCCGGAATTGCTTTACTCGGTTATGCGGTGACAGCCTCGCTCAAGAATGCCCGCGACGAAAACTTACGCACCGACCTGCGCAGTTTGTTGCAAGACAACGTCATGCGACCAATTGGAATTGAGGATGGAGAATGGGCCGTGGGCTATGGGCGGACGTTCGATGTCGACGGGTTTCCGCTTGTGGGGACTTGGGGCGGCGGCAGCTTTTCGGCTCGTGCATTGGCCCGCGTCGGCCGGTTGATGTTGCGCAAAGGCGACTGGAACGGACGCCAGATTCTCAGCCCCGAAGCGGTTCGCGAAACGACCATTGATGCCGGATTGCCCAATGGGAATGGCATGGGTTGGTGGACGAACGGGCAGAACTTGTTTCCCTCGCTTCCGCGCGACGCATTTTGGGCAGCCGGCGCCGGGCATCAAATTCTACTGGTCGTGCCGAGTCTGAATCTCATTTGTGTGCGGAACGGCAATCGGTTGGTCGCCGAAACCGGCTCCGAAACCGAATATCAAAACGCCAAAGGGAAGTTTCTTTTCGATCCGCTGATGGCAGCGGTCACCGATAAGGCCACGTCGACAACATCCCCCTTTCCGCCGAGTCCGGTCATATCGGACATCAGTTTCGATTGGTCAACACACCAGCGCTATGCGCAGGGAAGCGACAACTGGCAACTCACCTGGGCGGATGACGGTCATCAATATGCACCCTGGGGCGACGGCGGTGGATTCGGCGGCACAAATTCTGAAGGACGTGTCAGCTTGGGAGTGGTTCGCATTGAAGGTTCCCACGACGATTACCGCGGCACCAATGTGTGGGGTGGCCTGAATCCGGAGAATCCCGCCACGTTCGGTGGCAAGAGTTGGGGGATGATCGGCATCGATGGCAGTTTGTATATGTGGGTCAGCCCGCGGTCGAAACTACACGATATGCAGTCGGAAGCGCGACTCTATCGATCAAACGATCATGCGGCGACCTGGCAACCGGCGGATTGGGCTTTCACCAACGAAGACGGCCTCACCATTCCGACGATCTGCCAATTCGGTCAGGACTATGGAGGCGCACGCGACGATTTTGTTTATCACTATTTCCTGCCGCCCAGTTCGGCGGAGTCGACGACCATTAGTCGTATCGGGAACTCCGGGGAGGTGTTTTTGGCGCGCTCTCACATGTCGAGACTGATGGATCGCAGCGCCTACGAGTTCTTTTCCGGGATGGACGATCGCGGCCAGCCACGCTGGAACAAGACATTGGCAGACAAACAGGCCGTCTTTTCTGATCGCAATGGGACTGGTTGGTGTTTGAGCGTCAGTTACAATTCCGGCTTACAGCGCTACCTGCTGATGACCAATCACATTTCTTCCAGCCGGGGAAACCTGGGGCTATTCGATGCGCCTGAACCGTGGGGACCGTGGACGACGGTGACTTATAGGAATCGCTCGGAGAATACCCATTTCGGGGCAGGTCACGTAGTTGACAATGTTTTCTTTGGTAACTTCCCGACGAAATGGTTAAGCGCCGACGGTACGGAATTCACGCTGGTCTTCACCGGCGGCGGCCGCGGCAAAAACAACGACAGTTGGAACGCCATCCGTGGCCGGTTCCTCCTTAACAGCCAGTGACAATTGTAATTCGATTGGTGTCGGATTCACGAGGCGCGAATCGAGGGCTGTGCCATTCTATTCGTGGCAAGTTCCCCGCGCGGTCGCCACGTTATTTCTTCGGCCCAGCCGACGGCATATTGGCATCGACCGATTTTCGCCACGCGACGAGCTTGGCATGCAATTCGTCCCGTTTAGCCGGATTCGAATCCGAGAGATTCCGTTGCTCGCCGATGTCGTCAGCGAGATTATAGAGTTCCAGCCGCCCGTCTTCGTACCATTCGATCAGTTTCCAATCGCCGTCACGGATTGCGGCCGTCGGTGCCCCTCCCTGATTTCCATAATGGGGATAGTGCCAATACATCGGTCCGCGGGCTTGCGATTCGCCACGAAGTAACGGAACAAAGCTGACACCGTCGAGATGAAGTCCGGGGCGTGAATTCAAACCGGCCAGATCCAAAATCGTCGGCAAGAAATCCGTACTGGTCACCGGGCTATCACAAACGCTGCCGGCGGCCGTGACGTTCGGGGCACGCACAATCATCGGCTCGCGGATTCCACCTTCATACATCCAGCCTTTGCCGGCACGTAATGGGAGATTGCTGGTGGGATGACCTTCCGACGTCGAAAGTCCGCCGTTGTCCGACATGAAGAAGACCAACGTTTCGTCATCGATTTCGAGTTCGGACAATGCATCGAGGACTTCGCCGACGGCAGAATCCATCGCTTCGACCATGCCGGCATAAACAGCATGTTCCTGAATCAATCGCAGCTTGCGGCTGCCCTCTTCACCCCAGATCGGTCCGCATTGTTGAACCGACTGACGTTTGGCCTCGTACTTTTGTTTCAAGTCCTCGCGCGACATTAACGGCGTGTGAACGGAATAGAACGACAAGTAAGCCAAGAATGGCTGTTCGTGGTGATCAGTAATGAACTTGACGGTTTCAGTTGCCAAGCGATGCGGTAGATGTTCGCCTTCGGGACCATCCGTGAGACGGGGATTGCCGTAAGGGGAAAAATACCTTTCCCCACCGTATGGTCCGCCCCGTTCGATGCCCCCCATGTTGACGTCGAATCCTTGATTCTCGGGCCAGTATCCCTCTGGGCCCAAATGCCATTTGCCGGCGAAGAATGTGGCATATCCCTGCTCTTTAAGCACCTCAGCCAGTGTCGTTTCGCTGAGTGCCAGGCGATCGGAATAGGCGGCCGGCAGCAGTTTTGTTTTGCGCTTCCAGTTTTCGGGTTGGTTGCCCCCGGCAGGGTTGATGTAGTCGGTGATGCCCACGCGAACGGGATACTTGCCTGTGAGAATGCTGGCCCGCGTTGGGGAGCATACGGGGCAGGCCGCGTATGCGTTCGTAAACCGCATTCCGGTAGCAGCCAGCCGATCGATATTCGGCGTTTCGTAGAAAGTGCTGCCAAAACATCCTAGGTCGGTCCAGCCGAGATCGTCGACGAGAATGAACACGACGTTGGGCGGTTTGGCCTGCGAAGCATTCTGATTGGCGAGAGTCTCCCTGGTATTGATTGTTAGTAAGCTCGCGGCAACAAATGCTGCGGATAGTGTGCTACTTCGTGGCATGACGCGATTCAATCTGTTGATGGAATTGTCGAAGTCTCAGCTCAACGGATGTGCCAGTCTTCGGTGAGAGGTTTGGCACCGTTGAGTTCAGCGTACCCAATCCCCGTCGTGCCGGTCGGATTCGGACCACAATATCGCTGATCGACTGGGTCGGCGGCCGGCTGCCAGCGGACATCACATGAAAGCCGTGTCCGACCAATTGGAGAGTGATTGTCCAGGCTGCCATGCAGTGTTGTCATGGAAAAGATGATGACGTCGCCTGCTCGAAAGTCGGCAGTGAGCAATCGAGTCTTGCGTTCGCGAGCAAAGGAAATCGCATCTTCCAGCATTTGCACTTGCGGTGAGTCGTTCGAGTCGTAGTCGATCTTGAGGACCGGTTCGATCAAATCATGGAATTCGTGAGAGCGATCGACCACGACTAAGGGACCGTCGGTGTGCGGGACGTCACCGAGTGGTGTCCAGACCGTATGAATTCGATTTGAGCCGCGAGCGAAAAACGGATGGTCGTAATGCAGGTTGGTTGCATTGCCAACGATTCCGGGACGCAGGAATATATAGTCGTGCGGTCGCGACGGTTCTCCCAACACGACATCCATGATGGATCGCATCGATTGGCCGTGGCTCACGTTGCGAAGCGCCGACCCTTCGCTGATCGACCGCCAGAATTTGCCGCGATCGGGCTCAATGTCCTCGCGTTGGCTAGTTCCCGTGGCGATGCCATCGATAGCGGGCTCTTCGATTTCACCAACGGCAGCCAAACGACCGAACACTTCGCCTCGTGCGGTCAGCACATCGTCGACCGGCAATGCGTTACGCAGAAACAAGTATCCATCTTCTGCGAGTCGCTGCCGAAGTAGTGCACCGTTATCGGGCTCGACAACAGTTTCACGGAGCTCGCCATAGAGATCGTGCGGGATCGGACGTCCCTGAAGCAAGCAGTCATCGCTGTGAGTAATCACCCATTATCCTCGTTTGCTGGGCGCGGACACACGAATCCGCCGAATGTCATCGGTGTTGGTTATCGTGACATTCGCCGATGCAATGGTCAATGGGCGACGCGGATGGAGTGCTGGGGGAATGATGGAAGGAGTAACATCGTTTGACGCAGGAGTGCGGAAATACTGATGCTGACGAGGGCGCGAGAAATGGCACGGTCTCAATCGATAGACGCAAAAAAAAGACTCCGGAACGCCATCGGGCGCTCCGGAGCCATCCCTCATCTGCTCTCACATGCGTCCTTGCTACAATTTCAATTGTGGGTCTAGCTGTCGGCGAAATCAGAGAATCGATGTGACGCTTCAGCCCGACCCTTGGCTACCGCGAATTCGTTACGGCTTCGGTGCTTCAGCACATGTCGGAGCGACACAGACGATAGCACATTCGTTGCCGTCACAGGAATCGATGCGGTCTGTAAAGTGGCTGCCGAAGAAGATGGCTTTCGGAGTGCCGTCCTTCTTGAAGGCGGCCGAACCGGCGAGCGTATAAGACTGATTCAGCGAACCGAAGGCTTCGCCAAGATCGTTCAGTTCATCGACGAGCGAGCATTGCAATTCGACGAGTCCGACGAGCATGCCGAGCACGAGAATCGTGCCGACAAGAACGATTTCTGCAGACAGAATCGCACCAACTTCATCATTCCAAAATCTGTTCAACATGAGAGAGTCTTTCGTGTTTGAGAAACGAGTCCCGAGTGATGTCGAAGAAAAATCAACGTATCCCGAAAACAAATTACGTGCGGAGCCGAGTGTGTGATGTGCGATGCACTTCGGAATCGAGCAGCCGTCCGATCGTCGTCCCGAATTCAACAATCGTGCGGCCAACAAATGGTGGCTCCGTTTTGGCAGGCACAGCACCGAGGCGAAACAAGGGTGCCGGATTCCGTGCGATGCCCGTCGAAAAGTGACCGTTCCAGGGTTAACACCCTGGAACAATCACGCGTAGCGTTTATCGTTACGGCTTCGGTGCTTCAGCACATGTCGGAGCGATGCAGACGATCGCACATTCGTTGCCGTCACAGGAATCGATACGGTCAGTGAAGTGGCTGCCGTAGACGATGGCCTTCGGTGTGCCGTCTTTCTTGAAGCTGGCCGAGCCGGCGATGACATACGATTGATTGAGCGAACCAAAGGCTTCGCCGAGATCGTTCAGTTCGTCGACGAGAGAACATTGCAATTCCACGAGGCCGACGAGCATTCCGAGGACCAAAATCGTACCGACAAGAACGATTTCTGCAGACAGAATCGCACCAACTTCATCATTCCATAGTTTGTTTAACATGAGAGAGTCTTTCGTGTTTGAGTAACGAGTCCCAAGTGAATGTGAAAACAGTTGTAGCGTGAACAGACAAGACGTGGTTGAACGGAAGCTTTAATGGCAGGCAAATGCCGCCTTAGCGTTCCATGGTTATTGAGGTCCTGAATCGCCCTTGGGTTCTTCCGCACAAGACGGAGCGATACAAACGATTGCGCACTCATTGCCATCACAAGAATCGACGCGGTCCGTGAAGTGGCTGCCAAAGTTAACCGCCTTGGGCGTGCCATCCTTTTTGAAGCTGGCCGAACCGGAAGCGACGTATGACTGGTTCAACGAGCCGATCGCTTCGCCGATATCGTTGAGTTCGTCAACGAGTGAGCATTGGAGTTCAACCAGGCCGACGAGCATACCCAGGACGAGTATGGTGCCGACAAGCACAATTTCGGCAGAGAGAATTGCACCGACCTCATCGCGGTACAATGCGCGCACAGTAGAAAGCATTCCCGAGTCCCCTTTTGTCGTATTGTGAGAGAGTTCGCAGTGAGAGAGCCGAACGACAACTTGCCGCTTTGGCCGTTGCCTGTGGGCAAACCACAGTCAGCTTACGAATATGCACAATGCATGCCGCTGACGATGCAAATTAGCAACAGCGGTGTCGTGTCGACTGTCGTCGCGTCGCGCAATGCCCACGCAGATTGGACTTTAGAGTTCGTTGGAAGTACGTGGCGCGGGGGACTTTCGAGTCGCGGTGATCACCGGGATCAACGGATGATTTGTTAACAGCTCTTAGCGCTGTAAATGGCAATCCGTCTGGCCACCGTTACAACGCAAAAAAGCTCCGAAACGGCTGGGCCGCCTCGGAGCTTTGAGCTTTCTTATCCAGTAATTCTCAAGTCAGAATTACGGAGTCGCTTGCTTGGGAGCTTCCGGCAACGGAGTGTTCACGCAAACGATTTGGCACTCGTTACCATCGCACTGGTCCAGGTTATCGACGAAGATCGATCCGTTGATGGCACCCTTGATGACGCCAGGCTCTTTCTCGGATTGCACGCCAGCGAATGTGTAAGACTGGTTCAGCGAACCGAAGGCTTCGCCGAGGTCGTTCAGTTCGTCGACGATCGAGCACTGCAATTCGACGAGTCCGACGAGCACGCCGAGGACAGCGATCGTACCGATCAGGACGAGTTCAGCGGACAAAATGGCACCAGCTTCATCGTTGTACAGTTTACGCAACATTTTCTGAGTTCCTTGTAGTAGAGAGTCGTAAATCGTAGAGAGTGTTGTTGCCGGTTTGGGCGGACACCCAAAATCGACAACGAAAACCGTCCGCGAAACCATTGGCCGATGGTGTCGCAAGTTCCTGCAGGAGTATTCAAAAACCGGCGGGCGTAAGGCCAACCGAGATTTCTTGTTAGGGCCGTCGCCCTAAGGTGACGACCCAGGGACTCAGGATGATTGCGTGGTTCCGTTCGGTTTCCCGGACAGTTTCCGAGTGCTCTCTCACCTTCACCCGGACGCAATCTCCCGTGTGGGACATGGGTTGTTGTTTCCCAAGGGAAGAACGCATCCGGCATGCCAAACGTGATGCCAAACTGCATCAAGACCATGTTGACATTTCGCAACATGGTGGCGGAATCGTCACAAATGGCTTCGTTTTCAGGGGATTACGACGATGTGCCCTTCTTTGTTCGAAGTAGCGGCCATGAGACGTTGGTGCAAAAGATCAACACCGCGTGTTGCCGATTCGAAACAATTGTTTGTGACAATGTGTTAATGACTCGAAACATCGTCGCAGGTAGGTCATTCGAGCCAATGTCGAGAAACGCAAAGGGCCGCCCGAAATTCGGACGGCCCCAGGAACTCAGAAACGCGATTGCCGGGGATCAGCCGGCAGGATATTCACGCGGCAATACAACTCCTGTTCTTCAGGATGCGGTTGTTGATTGGCGATAAACGACGTTGGTCGCTTCGCTTTTGAAGCCTCTTTCCTCTTAGGAGTCGCGTCGAAATCATTTTGACGATTATGTGGTTTCTAACGATTCGAAGCCTCGCACGGCCTTGCGCTCACAAGGCGAGAACTCGACGAGCGGCCTCTTTAGCGGGGCCGTTGTCACCAGTCGGTTCGAGGGCCGGTGGTGCCGTGTCATCGTCAACAGGTGCACCTTCATCGATGTGCTCAGATTCGACCTCGCAGGGATCGCAGGGAGCTTGGTCGCCATGCTCGCAGGGGGCACCCTGTGGGCATTTTTGTGCGGGGATGATTTCGGCGTTCTGCGGAATCACCCTGGTTCCACCGTGATAACCATAGGACTGATGGCCACCGCAACCACCCGTGCAATTATTGGTGCCACACTGATTGCATTGGACGACTCGTGCTTGGATAAATGACGAGCCGCTGGTCCAGGCTTTAATTCCACAGCGAGTCCAGCATCCTTGTTGTCCCGTGAATGAATACGATTGGTCGAGTGACCGAATTGCACCGGCGAGATCGCGAAACTCTGCCGTCACCGCATTCCGGAGACATGTGAGCCCAATGACCGATCCGATCACGCCCAGGGAGATGATCAGGATCAATTCCGCGGAAATCAAAAACCCGCACTCATCAGTCCAAAGTTGCTTTGTCAGGTTCTTCATGTGTTACTCCCCGATTGGTTTCGCTCTTGCGAGCGTTCTGAGTTCTAGAGCAAGTTGCTCTTTCCTATGCCCGCGAAATTCGGTTTTGACGAGGTCAATACCGCGTAACCGCGAGGCAGGACGGTTACATGTTTTCAAAAAATGCTCTAGCGGAAACATGTTCAGTGAATCCGCCGGTCCAGATAACGATTCGGAATACCGCGTTGCGCTGGGCTGACGCGGATCAATTGTCATTCAGTTCGTGTCCCGGAGACGGGAACGAAACCAATGGTTGGCCCGTTCCTTCGTCACCGGAGCGTGGCGGTCTCTCAGGTCGCCACAGACACTGGCTCGCTTATGCCACCCGAGACACAACCGATGTCTCGTTTCATTCGGCATAATTCGCACGATCCATGCCATTCGCCTAACCGTTACAGTCGATACAATCAGCTTTTCTGCGCAAGTGTTTACGTCATCGAATGTTGTGGGAATACTGGTTCGTTGAAACAATTCCGGTTGTGCCGATTCGAGCGATTCTGCTGTTCATGACGATTAACACGAATGTAAAGGTTTTGTCAGATATCGCAGACATAGCGGTTGCGCGGCTTGTACCGGCTGGAGTTGGAATCGGGACCGCTTACAGACCATCTCTCTGATGAGCGTTGGAGATCGGCAGCGAGACTTGAATGCGCCAGGCCGAAGCTTCGGCGGTAGTTAACACGTGTTGGAGAGCAGACTGCACCGGTTGTGGGGCGTGCGTGAAGAAAGGTTTTCGCGTCGGTTCCGGGAGATCGGCCAGTTCTTGGAGTACTGCGACGGCGCCGTCAAGAGACCATTCCCTGGTCACATTCCGATGAGGGGCCCACCATTCCGTTTACAGGGAAACGATGGCCACTGACCCGACGTTTCCATAGCGTTCGGGAACGCATGTGAAAATGACAATCTGACATTCTTTGGCTGCTTTGGCCAAGACTGCCCCCATCAATTGAAGGCGCTCGGGATCTGTATAGCCTAAGGCATCGTCCATGAGGAGCGGCATGCCCCCTTCTTCGGATACGATCATTGAGCAGGCCAATCGAAAAATCAGCGACAACTGCTCCTTGGTTCCGCCGCTCAGCGAATCAAACGGCACTCGAATACCGCCGATTGTTCGGGCGGCGATTTGTAGGTCTTCATTCAACTCCACTTGGAAAGATTCGTCGAACACGAAACGGCCCAGGCGTTCGACTTTTTCCTTCAGAGGGGCCTGGTACGCTTGACGGGCTCGGTCGCGTTCCTGCCCCAAGGTTTCAAAAAGCAATTTTGCAGCTTCTGCTTGTCGAAACAGCGAACGGTTTGCCGACGTAATCGCTTCGAGCCTTGTTTTGGCCGCCTGCAGTTTTTCATGTAGCCCTTCTTCCCCGTGGATTCTCAATCGGGTTTGCACTTCCGTTAGTCTCGTCTGCGTTTTTGTGGACTGGGCCTTGGTCGATTCTAATGTCGATTTGGCTGTTTCGACTAAAGCTTTGACTTTTTCGGGATTCTTGGCCGCCAACTCGGACTGTGCGGTTTTTAAGACCTGCTGTTGGACCGCGACGGCTTCATCGGCCTTTCGAGCGGCCTCTGCAAGCGAGCCGTCCGATGCAGATTCTCTCGCGACTTCCAATTGCGATTTCTCCTGCTCGAGGGTCTTTTCCAAACTGCGGAGGTGGACACGGTCGGACTCGCTGGCTTTGCTCAGCTTTTGGTGGATGTCACGTGCTGCTTTCAATGCCTGCTGTACAGAATCATGCTGGGATTGGACTCCGAGTTGCGAATCTTTCGCTGCTTCCCACTCAATTCGAGCCGCATTGAGGTCGGCCGCAATTGCAGGTTCCCCTGGTCGGTCGTCAATGTATTGGGGAACAGTCTCTTCAAGGCGCAGCAGTTTGTCCGCTAATTCGCCGTACGACAAATCGCGTAGATTTTCGTGTTCGATTCGATCCTTTTCATCAATGCTTCGCGTGGCTTTCTGGCGTTTTTGGAAGGCAGCACGAGCGGCATTCGGGCATTCGACACCGGCCGAATGGCAGGCTGATTCCAGTACCTGTTGAGCTGATTCCACTTGCCGATTCAATTCGTCCGCGTTTGCTCCGGGTTCCATCTCGATTTCGACAACGTCCGGGATTGTCATTCGCAAACGATCCGCCACTGGCAGGTCTCTGTTCTCGTCTTTTTTGATGCTTATGGGGTTGCCGTTGACCTCGATTTCGCACGGCGACAAGCCGCGAAGTGTGACGACCGGTGCCGCCGATTCGCGTTTTGCGTTGGCCTTGAGCAATTCCCGTTCGGCGGATTCGATGTCATCGAGCGTTTGCTGATTGACTTTCGTAGTCTCGAGGAACGCTTTCGCCTGAGCGGCCGATTTACGTGCCGAATCGATACGATCTTTACGCTCGCAAAGTTGTTCCAGCGCCAATTGGTCGTTGTAGTAGTCGAAATCGGCACGTCGGATCGCGGCTAAACCCTCGGCCTGCTGACGCTGTTTCGTGGCTTCCACAAAAGAGAGCTCCGCGACGAGCAGTCGATGCTCGGACTGTTGCGAAGTCTCGAGTGATTCCGCCATGGATTGGCGCGATGTTTGAAGTTCTGCCTTTAATTCGGCGACTGCCTCGATACGCTGTCTCCGATCGGCATCGTTGCTCTTGGCGATTTCGTGCGATTTTTCTGCCGACTCTAATTTGAGGCCCGCCTCGGAGACCTGTGTTTCCAGCGAATGAATCTCGCGCAGCAGCTCGGACTGCTCGGAGAGAGTCTTTCTCGTCTTGGCTTCACGCGTTTTGAGATTGCTTAATTCTGCTTGAAGCCTCGATACCGTCTCAATGTCCTGGTCGAGATTGTCGATTTCACTTTCCAAGTTGACGACGTCTGATTCGGCCTGGTCCTGCTTGACCAATGCGTCCTTGAATTCCTTATTCTCTTTGCCGGTTCTTATCGAATAGAACCGGCCGTATTCCTCGGCGACTTTTTCGAAAAGCCCTTCTTCCGCCGGATCGGTCGGCTCTCCGCCGGCGGCTTTGTCTAATGCCGCAGATAAACATTGTTCATCGGCCAAATTCGGTTGGGCAATGGCATCGCCCTGATAGATCGTCAAGGCTTTCCAAAGCGCGACATCGAGTGTCTGTTCCAAAATATCCAGGGCACGATCGTGTGCTTCGCGGCCGGTATGGTTCTCGGGAGATGGTGCTGTTACTGTCAGCTTCGTTTCTGGTTTCTTGTGGAATCGTTTGAAGTATGTGAACTTGTAAGGGCCGCATTCTGCTTGCAACTCGACTTCTGGTCCGGCATCTTGATGCACGGGGCGAATCGCTTTGACGAGCTTGTTGCTTGCGGAGTCCGGGTGTTCAAACAGAATTCGGATCG
>JANQRQ010000090.1 GCA_028284485.1 Planctomycetaceae bacterium
CAACGACAACGACACGCTCACCGGCGGTCCGGAAGATGATGCACTCTTAGGTCAAGCGGGTGCCGACACATTCAACACCCTCGGCAGTGATGTCACCGATTTCAACGCCGGCGAAGGAGATGTGTTGAATTGATCAGTATCAGTTCAACGATGCCGTCAGTGCAGGACCGATTTACGATCGTGCTTAAGTCTGGGGGGAGTATTCCGCCCGTAATTGCTCGATCCAAGTCGCGGCGGTATCGAGAGCAGACGTGTCGCTAAATCGCCCAGCGGATTGTTGGCAGCGATGTTGGAATTCGCGACTTGTCAATGCCCCCAACATGTTCGTCAAACTGTCAGTCGTACAGCGATTCTTCTTCAGCCAATCGCCGACTCTCATTTGTTTGACGCGTGTGGCGTTGTCCTTTTGATCGAATGCAAATGGGATGATCAACTGAGGCGTGCCGGCCGCGAGGCATTTCCCGGTCGTGCCGACTCCGCCGTGGTGTACAACGGCAGCGCAATGCGGAAACAAAGCTCGAAAAGGCGCAAACCGAAAATGTCGGACGAAGCTCGGCAAAGGATCGGGCAGCTGGTCGGAATGCTTGGTGAGCAGGATCGCTCGTTTGCCGAGGCGCTGGCAGGCTGCAATTGCGGTTTCGAAGATCGGGCGGGCGTGCATCATGCCGGTGCCGAATGTCAACGCGATCGGAGGGTCACCGTTGTGGAGAAACTCATCGACTTCAGCGGGTAACGATTGGTCCGCCTGGCCGTCTGATAGTGGAAAACCGGCCAGCCTCAGAGAATCCGGCCAATCGTCTTGTGGTGTAGCGTAGGTCTCGGGAAACATTCCAATGGTCAGGTCGGGTGAAATCCACCATTGAAATATTCGCTTGATCGGAGGGAGATCGATGGTTCGTCGAAAATCATTCAGGTGCCTGGTGATGAGGACGTCGCCGACGGCATCGACCGTGCGCCAATACAAATGGCCAAAAGGGCGCGGCGCCCACGCGGGCAGGGATAATCCCGCAGGCATAACGGGGGGTGCGGAAACACTGGGGATCATCCAGGGCTGCAATGCGACGCTGGCCGTCGGTATGCGACGTTTCTCTTGGATCAGCCGCGCGGCCAGAATCGCCGGTGATGCGACGATGACGCAATTGTCACCATGGTCGGTGAGATAATCCGCAATCAGCTTGTAGCTGCGCTCGACGATTTGAGTTCCCCAGCGGGCACCGATCAATGCGCTCTTCAACGGATGCCAGACGTCGCGGTTCGACAGAAGTTGATCGAGTTCGTTTGTGTCGACAAGCGTTCGGAAGTGTAGACCAAGTTTGTCGGCAGTGGGGCCGTAACTTTCATTGGCAATGAGCGTGACGTGGTGTCCTCGAGCGTTCAACACGGTCCCCAGTGCGACATAAGGAATAACGTCGCCGTCGGTGCCAGCCGTGATAAGAAGAGCCTGCATAGGAAATCGGGCCTTAATGACCGTCTGCATAATCGTCGTTCGTTATGAATTGTAGAACGGCGAAGTTGATTTGTCTTTCGACGTTGCCAAGCGGATAGGTGAAGCGAAGAAATGGAAAGCGGCCAACCACTTACAAGATCGCGATGGGTGCTTTCGTCAGGCAAATATAGTCCCTTTGCGGTGAATTTGAAAAAATTGTGACTGCAAAGTAGGACACATCGGCGAGCCTCCTTATACTGTTTGTTGGGCCTTGGCCGCGACGGGTGCAGAGTCGATGTCTGTACCGGTCTGACATTTCTCGGTTTCGGCGTAATCACGATCGGATTGTGGACAGAATCGCCGAATCCCCCAAAAACCGGAAACAGCCAAAGACCGATTCTGCGGGATAGAATCGACCACACGATTCTCGGTTGCCGAACAATTCCTTGGCGTCATCGGGAGCCTCGAATCGGTCCGCAAGCCGTTGTTGTTCACTAGTTTGTTGATGTACGGAGAACTGTTGTCGATGTTCGTACGACGCTTGATTGTTTTGTTTACGGCGTTCACCGTATTGGCCGGTGGAGAAACTGCCGTGTCGCAGACGTCGGAGCCGGGAGACATCGGCTTAGTCCATCCGGCTGGAGTCGCGGGTATCGGGCGGTATCGCGTAAACGATTGGGGAGTCGTTGAAGTCGAAATCATCAACAACTCGGATGAACCACGCGATGTTCTGTCGACGATGTATTTTTCGTCCGAGCCCTTGGTGCAGTTTGGTCGTCAGTTATGGTTGCCGGAGAAAACCACGCGAAGAGCGTTGATTCCGGTACTTCCCCCGGAGACGGCGGCGACTCTCGGATCCGGCGCCTCGATCGAAACGATGATTTTCAACCCCGATTCCGATGCTGGAAATGAGAAGGTCATCCGCGGGCGGTATGGAGAAATGACGTACGATGGACTGCTTCCGCTAAACGATTCGGAACCGATCACTGCCCATATCAGCGCCTCAGAGACGGGAGATTTCAACTATGACAACGTTCCTCGAATGGCGGCGATCGCCTTGCGGAAGAGTGCCGATCTAACTCGTCGTGTTTCGGTCGTTACTCCACGCAATGTCCCGCCGTTGGTCGAAGGACTTGATGTCATTGAGCAGTTGGTTATTTCCGGTGGCGAATTGCTGGAGAATCCGGCGGGAATGATGGCTGTGAAGAACTGGTTGTTTGGCGGTGGCCATCTGTGGCTGATGCTGGATCGCGTTGATCCCGAGTTGGTTCGACACTTACTCGGCGATCGATTTCAATGCGACATTATCGATCGGGTCGGATTGATCGAATTCAGCATTGAGTCGAGAGATTCGAACGGCGATTTCCAGGTCGAATCGACTCAGGAATACGAACTTCCCGCGGAATTCGTCCGGGTCGTTCCGCATCAAGCAGAAGTCGTGCATTGGGTGAATGGTTGGCCTGCATCGATGTGGATTAACGCCGGCCGGGGAAAAGTGCTAATTACAACACTTGATGCAAAGGCCTGGATTCGCCCCCGCACCGATGATGATCCCAAACCAGTCCCGTCCACGGAATACACCTCCCATTTGTCACGGCCTCCGCTGGCTCAGTTGGCCGATGAGTTCTGCAAGCCGGTCTCTTCGTTCGAAATTGCTTCGGAATCGATCGCTCCTTATCTGACGGAACAAATTGGTTACGAAATTGTCGACCGAAGTTGGGTGGCTGCGGTCCTCGGAACGTTTTGTACAACGTTTCTCATCGCTGGTATCTGGCTGGGACGTCGCCAACGATTGGAATGGATCGGCGCCATCGGACCGGCTGTGGCGATCATTGCTGCCATTGCGATTTGGGCTCCCGCGTCGCAGATGCGACAAGTTGTGCCTTCGACTGTTGCTTCGTTTCAACACATCGATGCGAGTGTCGATTCGTCCTCGGCTCAAGTCCAAGGAGTTCTTGCGATATTCAATAACGCGGAGTCCTCAGAACCGATTGGCAGCGACGCGGGTGGCGTGTTCTGGCCGGAAATGGGCGATTTGGGGGGGAGCACGCGTCGCATGATCTGGTCGGATCTTGTCAAATGGCGGTGGACCAACTTGACGTTACCAATTGGCGTGCGATTGGCTCCGTTTGAACAGTCTGTTGAATTCGATCAGCCGCTCGCTGCCCATGCCATGTTAGGACCTACGGGATTGACGGGCCGAGTGGAATGCGAAAACATGGGGCCCTTAGCCGATGCTTTGATCGCCACCGGCTTTCAGAGGAAATTGGCGATTCCGCTCGACGATCTTGGAGCATTTACGGCTGGTGTCGACGAAGTCCTACCTGCGGGGACGTACATCGATTCGACATTGCTGAACGACGAACAACGGCGCCGGCAATCGGTGTACGAACAAATTTTTCCCGACGGCGAGGAAAGCCGCTTTGGCGACACGATTACGCTGTTGGCTTGGGGAAATCCGGTGGAAACGGGGTTCGCCTTTGCCGAAGGTTCAGAGCAGGTTGGGTCGGCTTTGGTGGAGATTCCGTTGACGTTGGATCGCACGCCGCCAAATACCGAAGTGATGGTTCCTTCGCCGCTAATGCGATATCGTGCGGTTGATGGGCCGATGGAAGAACGCGGGTCGCGTCGGGCCTATGATGACCGGCGTGATGAGTGGGTAGACATTCAAAGTGGTGCAACGGTTTGGCTGCAGTTTCAACTTCCTCAGGAGGTACTGCCGATCGAACTTCGGTCCGCGCACCTGAGCCTGCGGATTAATGCACCGGAGCGGACCATGGAGATTCTTGGTATCCGCAGCGGGAACATCGTCACGCTAGACTCGCGCACCGATCCGGTCGGGCCCTTTTCATTCGACATTGACGAGCAAGATGTCCTGCAGCCGAATTTGGATGGGCATTTTTTGATCGGGATTCGGATCGGACATGTCGATCCGGAAAAGGCGCTGACGACGTCAGAGATTTTGGAGAATCCTTGGAGAATGGACTACGTGCAATTGGATGTGTCCGGTACGACGCTTGATAGTGACGACTAGCGGA
This sequence comes from Planctomycetaceae bacterium, assembly GCA_028284485.1. Classification (GTDB taxonomy): domain Bacteria; phylum Planctomycetota; class Planctomycetia; order Planctomycetales; family Planctomycetaceae; genus JANQRQ01. Next base: position 4,465 of record JANQRQ010000090.1, read on the forward strand.
GCGAAGTTTTTGCTCCGTAAGGAAATCATCGCCAACGGGCGGATTGACGCAACAACTACTGTGTGGCAACAGACGCTTTAACTTCTGGAGTACAGCATGTCTGGAGATGACTCAGTCATCGTTATTAACAATTTGACCAAAAAGTACGGGAACTTTACTGCGCTCGATGATCTATCGTTGACTGTCGATCGTGGGCATATTTTGGGATTCATCGGCCCGAACGGAGCCGGCAAAACGACCACGATCCGTATTCTGGTTGGTCTCGCCCGTCCGACTGAAGGAACGGCGAGCATTGCCGGTGCCGACTGCGTGAAGGATGCACGGAAGATCAAGAGACTGGTCGGTTACATGCCTGACCGATTCGGCTCGTACGACAACATGCGAGTGCGCGAGTACCTCGACTTTTTTGGGGCGGCCTTTGGAATTAAACGGGCGGATCGCAAGAAACGCATTGAAGTCGTGCTCGACATTACAGGTTCGACATATATGCAGGACCGCTATGTGGAAACGTTGAGCCATGGCATGCAGCAGCGTCTTGGGATTGCACGTACTTTATTGCACGATCCGGACGTATTGATCTTGGACGAACCGGCAAACGGGCTCGACCCGGAAGCACGCGTTGAAATGCGCGATATCCTGCTGCGACTGGCCGATTCTGGAAAAACGTTGATCGTGACAAGCCATATTCTTCCGGAACTGTCTCGAATTTGTAACCGCGTGGCGATTATTACGAACGGCAAGCTGCGAGCGTTTGGCACACTCAGCGACATCATGCAGAAGTTGAGCCGCCAGCGGACGATCGAAGTGCAACTGGCAAGTCCGGAAGGGGTCGAATCAGCTTCAAAGACGATTCACGGATTTGTAGAAGCCGACGCGAATGTGACGGCATCGCAGGCCGAGTCGACGGTTCGCTTTCGCTCGAGTAAGTCGGAAGAAGAGTTGGGTGAGCTACTCAAGCAATTGGTGACCGCCGGAATCGCCGTCACACAGTTCCGCGAATTACAAACGGATCTGGAAGAAGCATTTTTGACGGTCACCCGCGAAGATCGCGAGTCGCAGAAAGCCAAAACCGAAAGTCAGCAACCGGTGGCGACAGGGCCGGAGAACTCGTCTGCGGGAGGGATGTCGTGAACAATCCCATCATCGAGCGGGAATTCGTTGGTTTGTTGCGCACACGCCGGGCCCTTATCGTTCAATTGAGTTTGGCTGCCGTATTTGCGCTGATTGTGTTGTTGCGTTGGCCCACCGATGCGCGGGTGGAGCTTTCCGGTGCACAAGCTCGCCAGGTGTTTCATTTGTTCGGTTACGCCATGCTGGCAACGCTGATCCTTTTAGTTCCTGTATTTCCATCGACAGCCATCGTTCGTGAAAAAAACAAGGGAACGCTGGCATTGTTGTTGAATTCGCCCCTTGGCCCCGCCGCGATTTATTTCGGCAAATTGCTGGGACTATTGGGGTTTGTCTGTCTGCTGTTGGTTCTTAGCTTTCCGGCAGCGGTGGCTTGCTACGCGATGGGTGGAATCTCTCTTCTCGAGGACATTGGGTCGCTGTACGCGATGCTGGCGTTGGTTTCTCTGCAATATGCGACGTTGGGACTTTGGATTAGCTCCTATGCGAAATCGACCGATTCGGCACTACGGGTGACGTATGGAGTGGCGCTAGCCATCTCGGTGATCACCGTTGTGCCACATTTGTTTTTCCAAGGACAGGAAGGCAATCTCGCGGATTATGCGGAAATGATGCGATGCGTTTCCCCCTTTCCGGCCCTGATGGAGGTGATGGGACATTCGGATCTGAGTTCGCAAGGATTGATTACGGCCGGGGGAGTGGCCGCTCGCTTCACGGCGATTGCGATCGTGTCGATCTTCTTTTTCATTATTGCAACGATTAGTCGACTTGATCATTCGATCTTCGATCGCCCCAAAGATTCGGGGCAAGTGACCGACGAACGAGGCGCAGGACAGCGCACCGTGCGACGCGTTGTGTTTTTGGTCGATCCGCAACGTCGCAAGCAAGGAATTGGACCGCTGACAAACCCGGTCATGATTAAGGAATTTCGTACACGCCGATTCGGACGTTCCCACTGGATGCTGCGTCTCGTTGCGTTTTGCGCCCTCACATCACTTGGTTTGACTTACGTAACTGTTACGGGAACGATGGCGTGGGGAATCGACACGATTGGCGGAATCATGGTGATTCTGCAGTCAGCTTTGATCGTACTGCTCACTCCCAGTCTGGCTGCTGGTCTGATTAGTGCTGAGCGTGAAAGCGGCGGCTGGCAATTGCTGCAAGCGACACCATTGACTGCGGGAACAATTGTTCGCGGCAAGCTGATGAGTGTTTGTTGGACCGTTCTGTTATTGCTGTGCGCGACACTGCCCGGGTATCTCGTCATTGTTTACATTCAACCGGCCATGACGCACCAGATCCTGCAGGTGCTGGCCTGTTTGTTGTGGACGGCGGCGTTTGCCATTCTGTTGAGTGCTTCCGTCAGCAGTCTATTCGACAAAACTGCCCCAGCAACGACGACGTCGTATGCCATCATCATCGGACTATGCATCGGAACATTGTTGTTTTGGTTGGGCCGAGGAAATCCATTCGGCCGGCCGACGGTTGAGGCGGCGTTGTTGTTGAATCCGGTCGCTGCGGCGCTCAACGTCATCGAAGCGCCGGGCTTTGCCGAATATGAGTTAGTACCCGGCAATTGGTGGTTCATGGGGTGTGTATCGGCGATCTGTATCGCAGTGCTGTTTGCGCGAACGTGGCAATTAACGCGGCCGAGATGAAACGGTTATTGGCCGAGTTTTTTGTGAAATCGAAAGAAGACTTCCGGTGAAGAACGTAATCCCTGTCAAAGTTTGGCTGTCCTCTGTCATTTTATTGTGCCTTTTCGGGAGCTTTGCTTGCTCACCGACGGCGATGGCCGTTGACATCAGGCTCGAATACTTAATGGATAGCGATCCGAGTCAAGAGCACGCAAATCCAAGCGAGCGCGTTAATCCTCAATTGAAGGCACTTTGGTTACGGGCATTGAGCCGTCCCGAGGCCGAATTGCAGCGTCAAGCCGCAGACGCCTTCGCCAAGGCGTATGACTACGGAATGCACGACGTTGGTGATGTCGCCGATCAATTGCAGAAGATACTGGAAGCGCCGGAGACAAGCCTTGTCGTGCGGTATTCGGCGGCGCGAACGCTCATAAGGTTCGATCATCGAGACTCGGCTTCTTTGTTGTTCAAGCAGACCGCGACGGGCAGTCTGGATATGGCCATGCTCATTGAACCGGCGCTGGCCAATTGGAAATATGAACCGATTTACGACGTGTGGATGGAGCGAATTAATAATACTAGCGCGCGAGGTCAACGGCTAATGTTGGCCATTCAAGGGCTGGGCAAGACGGCCCAGCCGTTGGCAGAACCGCGGCTCGTCGAATTGGCAATGTCATCAGCCGTGCCGGCCAGTATCCGTTTGGAAAGCGCGCGTGCGCTGGCGCAGATATCGTCCCAGGGCTTAGAGGACGAGTCGTCACAATTACTCGACGACCCGTCGCCAGACTCGAGACTCGACCGGTTAGTTGGTGTCTCGATGCTCGTCGGCCACAGTAGCGGCGAAGCAACAAGCAAATTGCTCGAACTTCTCAACGATGCCGAGCCGGCTGTCGTTGCGCTGGCCGCGGATCGGTTGTTGGAGATTGCCCCGGAATCGATTGCCGAAAAGGGTGACTTCTTGCTGGCCCATCCCGATGCGAACGTGCGGCAGTTAGGTATACAGGCCTTGTTACAACAACCGTCACCCGAGGGTGTCGAGTTAGTGGGGCAGGTATTGAACGATCGACATCCGGATGTGAGAAACCCCGCTCGCCACGCCTTGTTGAGTATGGCGACCGAGCATGGTCTGGGGGAATCGGTCCGCCAAATCGCAATGGATGTTCTCGCAGGCGATACATGGCAGGGTCTCGAACAAGCGATTGTGCTCCTCGTCTTGTTGGATCACAAGGTGGTTGCAGATCGCGTGATCGAATTGTTAGATCATCCGCGTCCTGAAGTATTTGTGGCGGCCGCCTGGGGGCTGCATCGCTTCCAAGTGCCGGAGACTGTCGACGCCATTTTCGACAAGGCACAACGTTGGAAGGCTGCGGTCGGTGATCCGAACCTATACTTCGAGCGAGAAGTCGTTCAAGGCATGCGAGTTCAATTGGCGTTCCTAATCCAGGCGCTCACGCTGATGGATTTCAAAGACCATGAGCAGTATCTCCGCGAGATGCTTCCCAAAAGGACGGACGACTTTTATGGAACCGAATCGCGTGCCGCCGCGATGTGGTCTTTGGGGCATTTGTATGCCGATAACTTACAGCCCGACCTCGAGCGAATATTCATTCAGCGTTACAACGACACGCAAAGTGATCCGCCAGAGGCTGTTTATACCCGGCAGTATGCTGCAGTCGCTTTGGGTCTGATGAAATCACAACGGGTTGCGGAACTGGTTCGGTCATCGGCTGGCCTTTATGACAACTTTTCGGTTGTTATGTGGTGGATCATCAATCATGTGACTGGGGAAGAAATACCTGAACCGGAGCCATTTGTCGTCGATATCAAGGGTTGGTTTTTGGAGCCGAACGAAGTGCGATAGTAGACGTGGTACCCCCTGGCTGTCTGAGGAATCGGATTTGTTGAGTCGGAATGCGAAAATGAAATGCTCGATTCCGGTTCGATTCTGACTTATTTGACATGAGAGCCGTAAAATCAGTCCCGTGCATTCTCAGAAGGGGCCAACATGGTTGACTTCGACTTTCTGTACAAAGGACTGTGCGGATTAGCAAACGCCCACAAGGGAGGGACGATGGCCGGCCATTTAGGTGCTGCTGTCATTGCCGGGTATTTCTTTGCCGAGGACCACGGCGAACTTTCAGAGAAGGTTTATCAAGGGATCGAGGCGGAGTTGCAGAGGATTATTCGCGGCGAAGAGGCGATTTGGTTCAATGCGAAACGAGCCGGAATTACGCCCACCGAAATGTTTGAACCGTTCCCCTCTGAGACTTCACGAGAAGAAACGATCACCGAAATCGCCGAGGCGCTGGTCAAGAATGTCGGCACCATGAGGCAGTCGGGGCATAACGTCATTTTCGCCGCGATCGCGCTGCGCGCGCTTCGGGACCACGCTGAATATGCGACCCCGAGCATCGCCGCCGGAATTCGCAAACTGATCAACGCCTTCGACAAGACACCGATGGGCCGGGGGTATTATGGAAAAGAAAAGGGGTGGCTGACCGGAAGTGACGTCGAGTTACCACCGGATGACGGTTTCGCTCTTTATCAAAACCTGCAGGACATGGTCGACGCCACCGCCGATGAATTAATCGCCACGGCAGCGGTTCGCAAACAGGGATTCGGCGGCTTGTTCCATGTCATCAATCATGCCGCGGCCATTTTGGAAATCTCACGTTTCGGTTACACCGAATTGGCCCAACAAGCCTTGCCGGCGCACCACCACCATATTCGGCTATGGCGGTCTTTACCGGATGTTTCCAGCGAGATTGGCGAGGTCGTCAAATCAGTACACGATCCGCGTGAACCAATTTACTGGGACGGTATGTTAAAGCGGGACGAAGCTCGCTTGACGCATCGCATCAAAACGATGTACGGGTTCTTTACGCTGCATCGATTCATCGACGGCGCCCGTAGGCAATCTCAGGCGGAAGACGCGTTTTTGTACTTAATGGCATAAAGGCCATTCGCGCGAGATGCACAGCCGAAAGTGGCCGGTCGTGCCTCTATAGTGACATTCAATTTTTGATGTCACTGAGCAACTCACTAAGCGTTTGGCGAATTCTCGTTTCCGCCGTCGTTTCCAGAAAGCTGGAGCGGGCCGGCCAGGTTTCGTACCCACCCAGTTCGTGTTGCCGCTCGGGTGGCAGATAGCCGCCGTAGCCATTGGCTAATTCTATGGTAAATGTCTTTGGGAAGGGGCTTTCGTTTTTAACCGCCAGCCCGGTTTCGGCGAAGACTTCGCACGGTGCTGCTGCAATCGCGATATCACCCAAGCGAATGGCTTGGAACTTCAGTGTGACTGTTTCGGGATACTTCGAAAGGTGCAATGCTTCTTGAGCATAGACGCGGCTCCAGCGATGGGGGTGTTTCTCTTCGGGATGCTGAAGCACTTTGTTGGCCCATTCGATGCGCGCAGCGTCCGGGCGGCGCACCTGAAATTGAAGTTGCGTCTCGCGCATGGAGAAGGTCAAATCGTCGTTGTGTTCGATATTAGCGACGGTTGCAACTGCTTCTTCCGCCAGCATCCGTCCGTAAAGCTGCATGCCTTCGAACGGGGCGTACTTTTTCCCTTCACGTTGAAACGAACCGGTGTTTCCGCTTGTCCCGTTGGACATAATGCCGACGACACCAGGGTGCTCACCGTTGTCTCGAAGCTTTGCTTCGATCGACTCGCCGAAATACCCGAAATAGTCGGCACTGACCAGGCCGCCCTGATATCCGCCGCAGTAGTGCACGCTGTAGTTCCCCAAGAGTGCCAGCGAATTCCCGTCAATATGTCGGACGGAGAGGACCGAGAACTGCGGGTCGATCGGACCGGCTGGTCGAATTCTCGCGGACGACGAGCCGGCAACGGAACTGATCTGCTCGTCGGTTTCGCCAAACGGATTGGCAGCGACAGAGCCCGGTTCGCATAGATAACGGCGGCAGGCGAGCAGTTCCGGTTTGTCAAACGATCCGTATCCGATTTGCGCTGGAGCCAGATTCTTTTGTGCCTGAAGCACAGCTTCGGCAATTTTGCGTGAAAGAGATGCGGCATATTCGTGGTCTGCAGGTCTTGTTCCAATTCCGGCGACGCGCGGAGCGGCGTGTGTATGAGTGGCCGACATCAGCATGTGGTCGGAACGGATTCCGCCCGACTGCTCGATCTGAGATTTAGCGGCATCGAAGACTTCCTGTGAGATCATGCAGGCATCGCAAACGACAATCGCCAGTTGGATTGTTCCGTCGTCTAAAACCAAGGCCCGGGCGTGGAGCCGGTCGTGGACTCCCTTGGCCGGTCCCGGTTTACTAATGGGGCCGTCCAGCGATACTCCTGGTTCCGGGGTGATGTCGATTTTGGCCGCACCTGCTTTGAGCGTACCGGCGATGGCACCTTGTTCGTGACCAAAAACGACAGATGCACTCAGCAACGCAATTTTCAGAAATCTCAGGTAATTCATGGAGGGGCCTCACGACATTGTCGGTATGTGGCTGCAACGGCCACATTCGCAGGGAACGGATGTTCTTTTAGTAATATGCACAGTTCTTGTGGCTCCGTAAACGACAACCGCCTTGGATTGCTGCAATTCTGCTTGCGAGCGACACTCGAGCTGGAAACAATAGAGACCAGGATGACTGTTGCGTCTTCAATGACGGCTACAGATTTTTGTCGTCCCAGTCATGCGCGCGAAGATGACACTTCCAGTCGTTGTGCGTTCGTTGCCGAAGCAATCAAGGTTGATCGAATATGAGAACTCTGTGTGTTTTTACTGCCATCGTTGCTTCAGCTGTATCATCTTCGACGGCCGATGAGAAAGCAAAAGGATTGCAGACGATTCGGGTCGCGAGCCTTTCGATCTTTCCTGCAAAATGGGATAAGGCCTCGAATGCCGACAAAATCGAATCGATGGTGCGCAAGGCGGCCAAGGAAGATGTCGAGTTGATTATCACCCCCGAAGGTGTGCTCGAAGGGTACGTCGTGAACGAAGTGATTCGCGAAGAGGACGCCGAAAAGAAACGTATCTTGACGGAGTCGTTCCAGAAGCTAGCGGAACCGCGCGACGGACCGTATCTGAAGCGGTTCTGTGCGCTGGCTAACGAATTGAATGTCCATCTGGTGTTGGGTTTTCTCGAATCCGACGGCGGTAAGACCTACAACTCCGCAGGCTTGATCAATCCGGAAGGCGAATTGATCGGCGTTTATCGCAAAACGCATTTCGCCCAAGGGTATGTGGTGAATCCTCCCGGCTATACGGCCGGTCAAGAATACCCGGTGTTTGATATCGGACAGGCGAAAATCGGAATGATGATTTGCTTCGATCGGCAGCCGCCCGAGCCGGCGCGAAGTCTCGCCTTAGGCGGAGCCGAGATCATCGTGTGCCCCTCTTACGGTGGACGGGGAGATTGGAACACACGATTGATGCAGGTGCGTGCTTACGAGAACTCCGTGCCGATCGTTTTTACGCATCCACAGCAAAGTCTCATCATTGACCGCAACGGCGAATTGCTGAAAGAATGCGAAGAAGATTCTTACGCGATTTACGACTTGCCGATTCGTTCGAGTAAGAAACGAAACTCGGTCACCAATCGTCGACCTGAAACGTATCGCAGTCTGAGTACGGACCAATAGTTATTCCCCCCCATTGATTGAATTCATCAAGGAACTGTCCTCTATGTCAAAACACGCTCAAGCGAAGGCCTTTGAGAAATATTGGAGCCGTCGGTCGTTTCTGGCGTCCAGTGCCGCGTTGGCAATATCGCCTTGGATTAGCGGGCGAGCACGCGGTGCAGTCCGTCGGCAGATCGAATTCGGCAACGACCCGTTCCAATTGGGAGTCACCTCGGGAGACCCGTCGCCGGATGGCGTGGTCTTGTGGACCCGCTTGGCGCCCGATCCGATCAATGGCGGTGGTATGCCTCCCGAGGACATTGCCGTCTCCTGGCAGATTGCGTCCGACGAGAATATGAAAACGATTGTTCGCTCGGGCGAAGCGATCGCTTCTCCGGCATTGGGGCATTCTGTTCATGTCGAAGTTGAGGGGCTGCAGCCCGATCGATGGTATTGGTACCAATTCAAAGTCGGTCGGCAAACCAGTCCGGTCGGTCGCACGCGGACCACACCGGCATTTGATGCCAATCCATCGTCATTACGGTTTGCATTTGCATCGTGTCAGCATTTCGAATCCGGTTATTTTACCGCATACGAGCACATGGCTCGCGAGGATCTCGATTTGGTTGTCCATCTGGGTGACTACATTTATGAGAACGGTGCCCGGGATGGACAGCCGCGGCGGCATACCGGTGGCGAGTTGCACACGTTGGAAGAGTACCGCAATCGCTACGCGCTGTACCGCAGTGATAAAGATTTGCGCGCGGCCCATGCCAATTTCCCATGGTTGGTGACGTGGGACGATCACGAATTCGACAACAACTACGCCGCAGATATCTCCGAGCAACCGAATGTCAACGTCGCGGCATTCCTCAAACGCCGCGCTGCGGCCTATCAAGCCTACTATGAACATATGCCGTTGCGCAAAGCGGCTAAGCCGGTCGGTCCCGACATGCGCTTGTATCGTGTTGTGCCGTTCGGCCAGTTGGCGTCGTTTGACATACTGGATACGCGCCAGTATCGGACCGATCAGCCGTGCGGCGATCGCCAGGTCGCGCCTTGCCCAGAGGCATTTGATCCGGAGGCCACAATACTCGGAGTCGAGCAAGAAAAATGGCTGCAGGCGCAATTAGCCGCGTCGCCGGCGCAATGGAACATATTGGCGCAGCAGGTCATGATGGCGCGTGCCGACCGCCGGCCTGGTGAGGCGATTGCCTATAGCATGGACCAATGGCCTGGTTACGCCGCGTGTCGCGACCGACTATTAACATTCCTGGCGGAACGGCAGATTGCGAATCCTGTCGTGCTTACGGGAGATATTCACAAGAACTGGGTCAACGATCTGAAGCTCGATTTCGACGACGAAAACTCACAGACCGTTGGGGCGGAATTCGTGGGCACGTCGATTTCGTCTGGAGGCGACGGTTCCCAAACCACCAGCGATACGGCAGGGGTCCTCTCCGAGAATCCCTTTGTAAAGTTCTACAATGCCGAGCGCGGATACGTCAGTTGCGAGGTGACACCCAAGGAGTGGCGATCGCACTACCGTGTTGTGGAATATGTCACTCGCCGAGGAGCGCCGTTAGTCAATCGGGCATCCTTTGTGGTCGAAGACGGCCAAGCCGGCGTCGAGCGAGCCTAAGCCCGCAGCTGGCACAGCCAGAGGGAAATTCCTCGCGTCGTCCGCTTTCGAACCAGCGTTACAGCAGGTCTCCAGTAGCGGACGTGTATTTGGTATCCGAAATCATACTTGTTAGCAGCAAACAGGAAATTGCGGATGATCATGCGTGAACAACGGTCTCTCAAATTCTCACTTATTGTTGTTGTTGTTGTGCTGCTCGCTGCGCTATCTGTCGGCAATGGAACCGTTCACTCTGCAGAACCGTTTCTTCAGCAGACGGACTTGTTTGAAGCCAACAAGGATGGGTACGTGACTTATCGTATTCCCGGAATCGTGATCACAAACAAGGGGACGTTGCTTGCCTATTGCGAAGCGCGCAAGGATAGCGCTGGCGACTGGGCCGACATTGATGTCCTGTTGCGCCGTAGCACCGATGGTGGTCAGACGTGGGATTCGAGGCAATTATTGGCAGATTCCGACATGGATACGGTCAACAATCCGGTTGCCATTGTCGACCCGTCGACTGATCGAATCAGGTTCTTGTATTGTGTGAACTACTCGCGATGTTTCTCGATGTATAGCGATGACGACGGACGTACTTTTTCCGAACCGGTTGATATCACGGAAACGTTCGAAGCGTTTCGTAAAGACTACGACTGGACCGTTATTGCGACAGGGCCGGGCCACGGAATACGGCTTCGCAACGGGCGCTTCATCGTTCCAGTATGGTTGTCTGACGGAGGAGGCCGCAGCCATCGGCCTTCAGCCGTTTCAGTTATTTACAGCGATGACCAGGGAGAATCTTGGCATCGCGGCGGACTGGTGTGTGTGGACCCCGATCCGTTGGTGAATCCCAGTGAAACGATTGCGGTTCAACTTTCCGACGGTCGAGTGCTGTTGAATATCCGGAACGAGAATCGGGTCTTTCGCCGGGCGATTTCCTTCAGTGACGACGGCGCCACCGGTTGGTCGACACCGGTATTTGACGAACAGCTTTACGAACCAGTTTGTATGGCGAGTATTGTCGCAATACCGAACTCCGTAGATCGCAATTCCTCAACATTCGTTTTTGCAAATCCATTCAGCGAGTCGAATCCACGGACGCGGGGCAAGAATAATTTTCGATATCGCGAGAATCTCACCATTCGGCTCAGCGATGATGATTGCTCAACGTGGCCGGTTTCGCGCGTACTCGAACCAGGCACCAGTGGATACAGCGACATGGCCGTCGATAGCGAAGGTACGATTTATTGCCTCTACGAGCGAGGCGGGGACGACGGCTTCGCACTCGGTGCATTAACATTGGCCCGATTCAATCGAGCGTGGATCGAAGCTGGAAATCGCGCCTCGAAATAGATTTGGCTTGCGAGCGGCAGCATTTAACGATTGGGTCATCAAGTGCATGTTCACGCGAATTCTCAGCAACTCGCGAGAGCGTTAGGCCAGAATTTCTTCAATCACGCGCGTTTCGAATTGATGCGTGAGTCGCTCCTTAAGTCCGTTGCGGTCGAAGAACAGTTCTCGGTGATGGAGACCGAGCAGGTGTAGGATGGTAGCGTGCCAATCTTGAATGCTCACACGATCCTCGACGGAGGCGTACCCGATGTCGTCGGTGCTGCCATAGATCGTGCCGGCCTTCACGCCGCCGCCTGCCATCCACGACGTGAATCCGTACGGTCCGTGGTCTCGCCCGGCGGTTTTCAATTGATTGGCGTTACGCGCCTGAGCCATCGGCAGACGGCCGAATTCCCCGCCCCAAAGAACTAGTGTCGAGTCGAGCAAACCACGTTCGCGCAGGTCGCGCAATAGCCCGGCGACCGGCTTGTCAGTTTGTCGGCAGATCGAAGACAGACTATTCCGAATGTCGTTGTGGTTGTCCCAGGCTTGGCCCCGGGGATACAGCTGCACGAAGCGAACGCCGCGCTCGACCAGTCGGCGGGCGAGCAGGCACCGTTTGCCGAAGTCGTCGGTATCTTTTTCGCCGATACCGTACATTTGTTGGGTCGGGGCCGTTTCTTCGTCGAGATCGAGAGCCCGTGTTGCGGCCAACTGCATGCGTGCCGCCATTTCGTAATTGCTGATGCGCGCATCAAGCACGGGTTGATTGCTGCGTTGGTTCTTGTGAATGCGGTCTAATCGGGCGACGAGGTCCCGTTTGGCGGCTGTCACGGCTGCCGGTTCCTGAAAATCGGGTTTCAAATTCAGCAACGGCGTGCCGGAAGCCCGCATCGGCGTTCCTTGATACACGGGTGGGACGTAGGCGGCCAGCCAATTCTCCACGCCGTTGACCGGCAAACGCTGACTCGGATCCGCCAACACAACATAAGCCGGCAAGTTTTGGTTTTCCGTACCCAGCCCATAGGTAATCCAGGAACCGAGGACGGGGTGGCCGGGGAATGTCTGCCCCGATTGCAATTTGAAAATGGCCGGCTCGTGGTTGGGGTGCACATTATACATCGAGCGAATGATGGCGAGCTGATCAACCTCTTGCGCGGTATGGGGGAGCAGTTCGGACACCCAAGCACCTGATTGCCCATGTTGCGAAAATCGAAACGGGCTGCGCATCAGCGATCCGGTGCGATCATTCTCGAAGATCGCATTTTGGGTCAACTCGCGCGGGGGTGACTTGCCATCGAATTTGGTGAGCGCCGGTTTGGGATCAAACAAATCGACCTGGCTCGGTCCGCCTTGCATGCATAAATGGATGACACATTTTGCTCGCGGTTCGAAATGAGGCCGCTTGGCAGTCAGGTCATAAACGGCGGGTTTCTTGGAATTCGTGTGGTCCGACGCTTGCAAACGCGAATTTGCGTACCAATCGGCCGACAGCAGTTGCGTCAGCGCCGCCGCGTACAAACCGTCCCCGACTCGGGAGAAGAGATTGCGACGACTAAGCATTTCCGATTCGATTTGGGATTTCGGAATGTGCAATTTCATTCTCCTCAATCGATGTAGAGAAATGCTGCGGAATTAATTAACGCCTGACAGAAGTCGGCGAGCGCCAATTGCCGGGATTCTTCGGTGGCCGATTTCCGCTCGCCGTGTTGATGGTAGCGTTCCAAGTCTTTTAGTGATTGCTCTGCAATCTCCACTTCTTCCTGGGTCGGTGTTCGACTCAAAGCGATCAAAAACGCCCGTTCGATTTGCAGATGACGGTCATTGTCTACTTCAGATACGAGGCGTTCTGCCAACGAATTCGCCAAATCGTGGATCGTACCGTTATTCAGCAAATGCAACGGCTGGGACACAATCGTCGAGTTGACTCGCTCGACACAGTTGGGGTTCATCTGTGGGAGATCAAACGTTTCCAAAATCGTCGGCATTTCTTTACGTCGCTGACGGATGTAGACGCTGCGCCGCCAGCCCGAATCGGACGGCAAGGCGGTCACCAATCCATCCTTGCGAATGGCAACCTGGTCGGGAGGACCAAACGGTCGCTCGTCTAACTTGCCCGCAATCAGCAGAATCGAATCGCGAACTTCCTCGGCGTCCATTCGCCGCATCGGCATCCGCGACAACAGGCGATTTTCAGGGTCGATCTGCGTTTGCCGGTCCGTCACTTCTGAGGACTGACGGTAGGCGGTCGACGTCATAATGACCCGGTGGAGATGTTTCAGGCTCCACCCGTTATTGACAAATTCGATCGCCAGCCAGTCGAGGAGTTCAGGATGACTGGGCGGTGTCCCCAGCTTCCCAAAGTTGTCGAGGCTTTCGACGATGCCGACCCCAAAGTGGTGTTTCCATACGCGATTGACAAACACTCGGGCGGTTAACGGATGATCCGGCTGAGTCAGCCATTTCGCGAGTGCCAGACGTCGGCCCGTTTTTTCCGCTCGATGTTGCGGCGGATCGATGGCGAACGGCGATTGGCCGGTTGTTAAAACAACCGGAATGCCCGCATCAACTAGTGGCCCCGGTTGTGATGGTTCGCCGCGGCGATACATGTAGGTCGGGGAAGGACGCCCGCGGTCCCACAGCGCACGGATCATCGGTTCCGGGCGAAGTTGAGCCGTCAGCGATTTGACTTCGGCTTTAATCTGATTTGCACGAGTTTTGTTATTGGCGAGTGCCTTTTGTTCGGCATTGAGCGCCTCAATCTGTGCATTGATAGTATCCTGGTGCTCCTGCCATTCCTGCCGTTCTTCAGCCGTTGTGATCTTCAGGAAACGCTTCCGCGATTTGCTCCACTGGTTGTTAAAAGGCTGGGGAGTCATCCAGTCGTATTCGTCGAACGCTCCTTTGAATAACGCCACAAAACGGTAGTAATCCCTTTGCGGGATCGGATCGTATTTGTGGCTGTGGCATTGGGCACACTTCATCGTGAGGCCCATCAGGCCGCTACTGACGACATCAACGGTATCCGCAATGACTTCGATACGGTCGGTTAGTCGGTTGACCGGATTCGCCGAAGTACCGTCCGGCGCCATCCGCAGGAATCCTGTGGCGATCAGTTTTTCGAGTTGGTCGGCAGGCAATGTCTCGCCGTCGACATAGTCGACCAATTCATCGCCGGCGATTTGTTCGATCAGAAAGCGGTCGTATGGGACATCATCGTTGAACGCGCGAATGACGTAATCACGATATCGGTAGGCAAAGGGGCGAATCATGTCGGCGCTCCGTTTCCCTTCGGAATCGGCGTAGCCGGCGAGATCCAACCAATAGCGTCCCCATCGTTCCCCATAGCGAGGTGAGGCCAGCAACCGATCGATCAGTCTTTCATAGGCGCCAGGCTGCTCGTCCTGAAGGAATTCCGTGACTTCCTCCGGAGCAGGAGGCAAACCTGTCAAATCAAAAGTCGCCCGGCGCAAAAGTGTCAGTCGATCGGCAGTGGGAGAATATGTAACCCCTGCCGCTTCCAGTTGTTCCAACAGAAAGGCATCGATCGGTGTGCGGACCAACTCAGCGTGAAATGTCGATGGTGGCTTGACCGCTTTCGGCGGTTGAAACGACCAGAAATTGCGCTCGGCATCGCTGACGAGTTGCTCAACCGATTGTTCGTTGGTGTCCGCATCGGCTGATGGTGCGCCGATCGTGATCCAACGCTCGAGAACTTCCAACTCGTCGGCTGGGGTCGGCTCGATACCAGCTTGCCCCAAATCTTCTTTGGGTGGGCAAAGTCGTTTGCGGATGCGTTCGAGCATCAAGCTCTTCTGCGGTTTGTTGGCAACGAATGCCGGCCCCGATTTTCCTCCTTGGATTGCTGCGGCACGCGTTCGCAAATCGAGGCCGCCCTCTTGGTATTCGGGGCCATGGCACATCGTGCACCGGCGAAAAAGAATGGGGATGACGTCGTGCTCCGAGACTGCGATATCGGATGCTGACTCTTCGGTGTCTGACTGATCGAACCTTGCACCATTGCGAATCCAGCGCAAGACCGTGTTGAGTTCATTCGCCGAAAGTTGCGGCTTGCCTTCGGGAGGCATGTCTCGTTCGGCCAGCATGCTGTACAGCAGACCGTCTTCTGGCGAGTCGCTCTCGAGCAATTCCCCCGATTCGCCCCCTCGGGCAAACGACTCCGAACTGCTTAGGTTCAGTTCCGCCTTTTGTGTCTTTTCGCCGTGACACTCAAAACACTTGGCAGCGAGGATCGGTCGAATATGCTTTTCGAATGTCAGAGATTGACGGTCGTTGTCAGTTGTTCGAGAAGAGTCCTCGGCAGCACCAGCCGTCCAAGATTGAGCTGAAAAGACCAACAGCCCCAGCGCGGTCGCTGAAATCGCCAACACGGTGTTGTGAATTCGAAAGCTACGTAGTGGTGTTGGCATGCTGTCTCTTCGCCGCGAAACTGGTGGACGAAATTGTTGCTGGTCAGTTTAACATATCTACAGGCACTGATGTATCCGAAAGCCGTTTTGTGGAATGTGACGGACCGGTAATAGCCTGGCCTTTACAGAGTTCCCGATGGGCGAAAGAGGTCACTCATCGGCAATCATAAACACAAATAAGCTGCGCAACTCGTGAAGTGTCAGGTTTTTTAGGAGCCCCTGCGGCATGAGGGAAATCTCCGATTCCCGATGCGATTCGATCTCGTTCTTTTTCAGCGAGAACTCTTTTCCATCGATGCCGAGATACGCTTCGGCCGTGCCTCCTTTGCGGCGTGGCAAGCCTGTTAGAACTCGACCGTCAGTGGTGACAATCGTCCAAGTTGTATACTGCGGAGCCATATCGCGACTGGGTTGAAGTAATGTCTCGATCAACCAGCGAGCACCACCGTCCCCCATGTCGGCGATCCGTTTTCGCATCTTGGTCAAGTCGGGGCCGACATCGTTTCCGCGCCCTTCGATTCTGTGGCATTTGGAACACGTGCCGACCTTGAGGCTGTGAAAGATTCTCTCTCCCTCGAGTCGATCGCCGGGACCATCCAACAGTGCAAGCCAGCTGTCGGTATCGTCATCGGATGGCCTATTCCCCGGCGAACCGAAAAGAATTCGATCGACAGATTCGGCCGCAGCATTGTGGTGATCTTTGAGTTGTTCCAGCTTCAAATTCTGTTTTGAATTCAACTTTGCGCCGACAAGTGCTTGCAAGGCGGTATTACGAATTTGACCATCGTTCGCCATCGCCAATTGGACCAATTGATCGGCGTGCTGATCTGACACCGCGGCCAAGCCGGAAATGGCGCTGATCCGAACTTCGTTTGGTTGACTTTCGTCCTGGGCGATGCGCAGCAGAATTGGAATCCGCTGGGGACTTGGGTGAGCCGCCATTGTCAGCAGCGCCTCGCTACGCAAGCCGGGCTGATGATCGTCAAGAATTGCAGTTAGGTCCTTAAGTTTCAATTTTTGATCCGTCGGATCGACCAGTCGTAAGGCGAGGCGCTTAATGGCCACCGATGTCGACTCATCGCGAAGTCGCGCGACTAACCGCTGCGTTGATGGTTCGTCAACCGGTTTTTCGCCATCCAGCCGATCAAGGGCTGCAGAGACTGCGAGGAATATCGGAAGGCTCAAATCTGCTTCACCCAAGATCGCAGCGACATCCGGTCGAAACTCGGTCAGTTGGTCGTCCGCAATCCACTTGATTGCCTGAAGGCGCACTGCGGAATTCGGCGAAGCCAAAAACTTCTCGATACCTTGCCGTGATATTGCTGCCCGCAACCGTGGATTTCGTTTGGCAGCGAGCAACCAACTGAGTTCGTCTCCATTGCGAATTCGTGCGTCGAGGTCGGCAGGGAGATCCGCGATTCCGACGGCCAGGGCGGACAATCCGGAGTGATAAAGAAGCGGATCTGATGATTTCAGCGCCGAAATCACGGCGTCGATGCGCGACAAGACTTCGAGTGGCTCCGTTGCCATAAGGCATTCGGCACGAAGTGCGACGGGAGAGGATTCGTCAAGCATCTCTATCGGAAGAGAATTCTCACTTTGCAACATGCGGCGTAACGCTACCGACCGCTCGCCGCCGATTGTCGTTTCATTTCCATCGCTTCGAACAAGATCTAGTCTACCTTCGAGTTTTGCCTCGAAAGCGGACCGTGACATCGACGTCAATTCCACCGCCTGCATTGCAGCGATGCTGACGCGTCCCCGATCTAAACGGTCGTTTTCTATTTGTTGCACTAAGTAGCGCTGCCCCTCATCAGTTTCGGCCAACTGACGCGCTGCGGCTTCACGGAGTGGACGATGGAGTGATTCCAACGCCAATTTCGGATCAGTCGGTCGGGCAGCCGGCTGAAAGTCGCGCGGTCGGATTCGCCAAACGCGACCTTTCTTGTGCAGCGCGTAGCTGCTGGAAACCCAATCGCACACATACAACGTGCCGTCCGGCGCTAAGGCGATGCCTACCGGTCGAAACTCGTTGCCACCTTGAAAGAGTGTTTTGCGTTCGGTCGACACCAGGCCTTTTGAATCGTTCCGCATGATTGGATAGTGCTCGATCCGATGATCGGCCCAGGAGGCTACCAGGAGATTTCCTAAGTACTCTTCCGGCAATGCGTCCGATTCGTAGGCCAGAATCTTACAGGGGGCTTCGCCCGTTCCGGCAACCATCGGTAGCACACCCGGCATGTCACCCGTCCAGGTGATCAATGGATGCAATCCGGTTCGCCCGTAACGATACTCGTAGCCGTAGTCGCCACCTTCTATCACCTGGATCAATCGGCAGGGGGGAGATGCCCCCGGGTCGTTGTCGGTGCCGAACACCCGGCCGAAGACGTCCACACACATGCCAAAGGGGTTCCACCAGCCGGTTGAGACGCGGCGCAAATTGCTACCATCATGGCTGACATGGTAAGTGCTCCCCCCTTCGTCACCTCCGGAGATGCGGGTCCCATCGGTACCGATTAGTGTGTAGTTATGCCCGAGGTTTTCGCCGAGGCCGAAATTCAAGTTGCCCTCAAAATCGAACGCCAAACCGGCGACTCCGTTGTGGGGGTAAGTGCCGGTTGTCTCCATGAGAACGATCGGCGTGATCTCATCGGCGACATCATCGCCGTCGGTATCGCGCATGCGGTGGATGTTCATACGGGTTGCCACGTATAGCGATCCATCGAAGTGAAACGCGAGGTCCATCAAGTGCGTGTAGCCTTCGTGGAAAACTTTCGGGGCGTCCATTTTTCCATCGCTGTTGGCATCTTCGAAGATAAGAATCCGGTCGGCTGCCGGCCCGTCGTAATCGTCGGGGCGGAAGTGCGTATGACTTTCCGCCACAAACAGCCGGCCCTTCTCATCAACGGCAATGGCTGTAGGGGTCACGATATCAGGATGTTCGCAGACCAATTCCATGACCAGCCGTCGATCGGGCGATACGGGAACATCGAGAGACTGCGCGAAGGCTGAATGGCATGTGAATAAGGTTAAAAATAGCAGCGCGATACGCATCACTGGTCGCTCCGAATATGGTGCAAAACTTTGTGGAGAAGCTGCCGCCCTGAATCAATTCTTCGGATTGCTCGATGAATAGCTGAGCGGAATGGCGCTAGCCACCGGTTCCTGGAGTTTTGAAAAGCCGGCGGCTAGCGCCTTGCCGCTCACAGATAAATCGAACACTCGTTAGCTGTATGATTGCAATGGTATTTACGAGGCGGATCAAACTTAGCCGCACAGCATGTTAATATGTCGCAATTGGATTCAACGGTGAGCCGGTTCCACCTGTGACGGCTAGCGGCGATGCAGTCAGCAAGAACTCCCAGCGGTTCAACTCCTGCGCCGTTTTGCTCAACGCCTCCAGGTCGCAATTATCGAAGATGTGCACGCCCATGGCATGGAGTGTCAGAATATGAATCGGATGGCTCACACCGTCGATTCCCGAGGGGATAACATCACTGGCGGCATCGCTGCCCAACATGGCGATATCGCGGTCTTTAAGCCAGCGGCCGCACGAAGCATGCAGGCCGGCGGCACCGTCGGTGAGTGGATCCCAAGGGCCGGTTAATTTCCGGCGAGCCCAACGTCCGGTGCGGATGAAAACAATGTCGCCGCTTTCGACCTGAATGCCGGTCCGCTTTTCCCAGGCTTCGAGTTCTTCGGGAAGAATGGGGGACCCCGGCTCCAAGAACCGCACGCCGCGGAGCACGGGAATGTCAATCAGAATTCCGCGCGACATGATTCCCTGTTTGATGTTTTCAATGCCCAGTTTGTCGGCACCGTTCGGCCGTACGTCGTCCTTGGTGAATCCGTTATACATCTTGTCCTTGTAAAACAGATGGCACAGCGAATCCATATGCGTATGGGCATACCCGTGATAAGCCACACTGAAGTTGTCCATGGCCCATTGTCCGTTAAACGGATTCTCCCCGCTGGCGATCATGGTGTGCTCGAACGGTCGGGGATTGTCGATGGTTTCTTCCTTTTCAACGTTGTGAGCCAGCGAAACAGCAATGCCTTCGGTCACCAGTTCCAGGGCCTGCTTTCGCTTTTCCGGGGTAATGAGATTGAGCGTACCGAGTTGATCATCCTTGCCCCAGCGCCCCCAATTCGAAAGTTCTTTGACCATCTGCTCGAATTCTTGCGGTGTGATTTTCTCAGGAGTTTGAGCCTGCGTGGAACTCGTCGAGATGACTGTCGCCAAAAGAACAGCGATTGCGGTAGTTCTGTGCATGGGTTTTTTCCTTAATGCATGCGCTAGGAAAAGTCGATCTGCATCCACAGCATACTACGCTGAGGCGTGCCGCGGCGTTCGTGTTCTGAATTGAATTTGGCGAATCCCGCGAAGCAGTCTCGACTACGGCAATTCGTAGGTTGCTCTATGTTTGCCTGAATCGGCGGCAATCATCAAGTATGGATTCAAATTCCAGTTTTCACAAACACTGAACCATGATATTGGAACCGGGATCCTGCAAAGAACAAAAGGCAGCCCGTCGGTCGTGCGGGCGGCCCGACCCCAGCCAATCCGCGCTGTGGCCGTACGGGCCGCCATGATGGGTCGTATCATGTGGTGAATCGGGAAATTGCTGCGATTTGCGGTCAATCCTGTGCATTCGTTCGGAATTTAGACAAATACGTGGAGAAATCTGTTCTGTGTTAGAGATTGGCTGCAGTGGGATATTCGTTGTGGGGATGGTGATTGGGGAAGCCGCGCATGAGAATGCAGCAAACGTTGGCGATTCGTCGATCGATGCTATGCCTGGCGGTTGCGATTCTGTTGACGGGACCGGCAAGAACGGTTCGCGCAGACGAAGCAAAAGTCAAGATCCAGGGTCGCGTTGTTGATTCGGAGGAAAATCCAGTTGCCAATGCAGACGTGACGACGTACTGGAGTGCGAACGGTGTCCCTCGAGATCGCCTCAAAGAGCTTCTCGACAAAAAAGATGTGAAAGCTTTGTGGAGTCACGAAGGCGACATGAGGCCCTGGGGTGACCCGGTAGTAACCGATGCCAATGGTCGATTCGAGGCGGCTGTCAATTCGGCTGATATTAAGGTACTGGCGATCAACAAACAGCGAACGCAGGGTGGGATCGGCCGTTTTGATACCAGCCATTCCGGCCGCGAAGTAGTAATCCGGTTGCAGCCATTGATTCGAGTGCAAGGCACATTGGAGATTGCCGGTACCGGTCGCAAGCCGGAATGGTCCGCTGCCATGATCAGTCTGGCATTCGATCCAAAGTTCCCTTTGGGAAGGTACCGACTGGCGGTTTGTGGCTCGTTTCAGGGGCGGTTTGATTTCTTGCTACCCCCCGGCCGTTATTTGCTTTTTGCCAATAGCGATTCCGAAGATGCGGCGAGCGCGAAGACGTTTCCAGAAGTTGACATCGAGTTGAGAGGTGACGAACGCAACGTCGATTTGGGAGTCGTCAAAATGGCAGTACTCCCAACGACTCCCGAGCTCGTCCTTCAGAAAAAAGACGATGGGAGCTGGAAGCCGTTAGCCGACCGATTTGGGCAGAATGCTCCACCACTCGACTTCAACGACGTGCGTGGCGTTCCAGAGGATTTTCGACTGACCGACCTCAAAGGCAAATGGGTTGTCGTCTACTTTTGGGGACCGTGGTGCAGGCCGTGCCTGAAGGATGGCTTACCCGCTTTGGCGGAATTCTACCGCAAACACGAATCCAAGCGCGACCGGTTTGAAGTCGTCTCAATTTGCATCGATAAAGATGCAGAGTTGTCTTCGATGAAGCAGCTCGAGAACCATTTGGCACCCGTCGTCAAAAATGTCTGGAAGGCGGATATCCCGTTTCCGATACTGCTCGACAATTCGTTCCGTTCGTTCGAGACTTGGGGGATTGAAGCGGTCGGCGTATCCGTCCTCATCGATCCGCAAGGCCGAATCGTTGAAGGAGACGCAACGAGTTTGGCCGAGTTATTGCGAGGGGAATCGCAATAGCCGTAACTTCAATCGTGAAATCGCTGGCCTTCGCCCGAGTTTTCGGGTCGCTACTTCTGATCCAGCATCGCCAGCGCCTGCTCGATTCCGTCTTCCAGATCGCCAGAATCGCGATTCCACACGATTTCGCCGTCCGGCATGACGACCCAATAGGCGGGAATCATATTGGCTTCAAAACCGATCAATGTTTCGACGGCGCCGTAGCCATTGACCCATTCGATATTTGCTCGATCTAAGAACTCTTCGATCTCCGGAAGACTATCGGGGCCTTCGGCAGTCAGTCCGATGAAGACGACTCCGGAATCTTTGTACTTCTGATACGATTCGACGAGATGTGGTGCTTGGGCGAAGCAGGGTCCGCACCACGATGCCCAGGCATCGACGACGAGAATCTTATCAGACATACTTTCCGGAGTCGGGGCATCGCCATTGATCCAACCGGCCGCTTTGATCGGCGGAGCAACGGCTCCAGGTTGTAAACCGCTGGATGTTGTCAGCCCAAGACCGCCACCTTGTTTCAGCCACCAGACCAATCCCAGGCTGATGGTCACGGCGGCAACGGCGACAAGAGTAAAGTCAGAGAGTGAGGTTTTTTTGGTTCCCATAACAGTTGCTTGGCCAAACTGTTGATGCCAACGAATCTATCGAAATGGCCGGCGTGCTGTTTCTGAGTCAGAAGCAGCAAATTCCCGACTCACGGCAATTCACAAATCCGGTGTATGAAAACGCTCCGACTGACATCTGTTCATAACAAATTCTATGCAGTCGAGGGTGTCCAGTCTGTATTCCTTTTTACATATCTCGAAAAAGGAAAACTCGCGGTCGTTACAAGCCGTAAAGGGCGTCATACTTGGCGTGCAAATGTTGCATTAGCGGCTCGTGCGACAAGGGTTCTCCCGTGACGACTTCGACTAGCCGATGTGCGCGAAATTGTTTGCCCCTCATATGAATGTTGGAATTCAGCCACGATTTCAATTCGGCAAACTCGCCGCGGCCGAAACATTCGGGCAAATCGCCCAGTTCTTCGCGGGCAGTCGCAAAGAACTGCGACGCATACATGTTCCCCAACGCGTATGTGGGAAAATAGCCGATTAAGCCGGCACTCCAGTGGATATCCTGTAGGCAACCTTGCGAGTCGTTCGGCGGTGTGATGTCAAAATACTTCGTGAACGATTCATTCCAGATCTCTGGAAGATCGGCCGGCGACAGGTCACCAGAGATGAGCGGTTTTTCCAATTCGAATCGCAGCATGATGTGTAGGTTATAAGTTACCTCGTCCGCTTCGACGCGAATGAAAGACGACCGCACATCGTTAATGGCAGCGTAAAAGTCTTCGACGCCGACGTCGCCGAGGGCTTCGGGAAAGTTCTTCTGCGCCGTGGAGTAAAAGCAACTCCAAAACGGTCGACTGCGACCGACAAGGTTTTCCCACATGCGTGATTGCGACTCATGTATGCCCAGAGAGACCGATTCCCCCATGGGTGTGCCATAGGCACCGGGGTTGAGTCCTTGCTCGTAGATGCCATGACCGGCTTCGTGCATCGTCCCGAAGAACGCACCGGGAAAGTGGTGCTCGTCATAGCGAGTGGTCAGGCGGCAGTCGCCCGGTCCGACGCCCATGCAAAACGGGTGTGCCGTAACGTCCAGCCGACCCTTGTTAAAGTCAAATCCAATTTGTCGCGCGACAGCCGTGCCAAACGTGCGTTGCGCTTCGATGGGGTAGCTTCGCGTGAGAATGGAAATGTCGGGTTGCTTGCCGCTTTCGCGAATCGCAGCGACCAATTCGACCAGCTCATCCCGAAGTGCAGAAAAAGAGGCCTCAATTTCTGCCGACGAAGCGCCCGGCTCGTATTCATCAAGCAGCGCATCGTAAGGAATGCCGTCGCCGTACCCGATGGCTTCGGCTTCTTCCCTTTTGAGGGCGACGACCTTTTCCAGCCAGGGAAGGAAAGTTGCAAAATTCGACTCCTTGCGTGCGCTCACCCAGGCTTGCTGCGACAATGAAATCACTCGTGAAGTTTCTTCGACGAGCCGTTTCGGTAGCCGAGTCGCGCGATTGTAATTGCGGCGTGCCTCGCGAATATTGACAGCCAGTGGAGAATCGACATCGCCGGTATCGCCGGCTGCTTCCAACTCACTGAGTAGCTCGCCGATTCGTGGGGTTGTCGCCTGTTCATGCGCGATACCCGCCAAGAGGCTTAACTGACTCGCCCGATGTTCGGCACCTTCGGCCGGCAGGTAAGTTTGTTCGTCCCAGCAAAGCAACTCGCTGCACGACTTTAGCAGAGTGACCTTCTGCAATTGTTCGATTAGCTCGTCATACAACTTGGCAGTCGTTGTCATGAATCGACCTCGTGAATCATCACACGGATAACGATGGGAATCGCTGGTGCCGCGTTGGTTCCCGGTAATTCCATGATGTCCCGCGCGTCCATCGTCGTATTTATGGAATGCGGGCCTGGACTTTCAAGGGGCTGGAAGCCGCAATTCGCTCGATTCAATCAAAATGCTTATCGGCCTACAACGTGCGACGTTGCTTTGTGGCCGTAACAATCGTGATTTGGCCTTCGGTTGCTGGCTTCCACGAGTCAGGTCCGCCCACCAAAGAACGAATGGCATAACCCTGAGAAATCACTTCGATTGCTCGCCAACTTTGGTCGGAAGTGCCTGGCAACTCGTCCGCGATCGCGGCCCGAAGATCAGGTCTTCTTCGAAGGTGCCGAGTTCCAAATCGAGTCGCCCGCTGTATCGCCATGAGGATGAAACCAACGGGACATGGTGACTTTTTTGCGGGTATAAAAGTCGATGGCCTCTTCGCCTTGAATATGGAGATCTCCGTAGAACGATTGATTCCAACCTGTAAACGGGAGCCAGGCCATCGGTGCCGGCACGCCGACGTTGATGCCGATCATCCCGGCGGGCGATCGACGTTGGAATTCGCGGGCAGCGAAACCATTCGAAGTATAAATCGACGCTCCGTTTCCGAATCGGCTATGTTTGTTAAACGCAATTGCTTCGTCCAGGTTTTGTGCACGGATCACCGACAAAACGGGTCCGAAGATCTCTTCGGTGGCGACCCGCATTTCGGGCCGGACATTGTCAATCACGCTGGGGCGCAACAAGAAACCGTCCCCTTCGAATTCAGCCCGCCCGTCGAGTGCAACCGTAGCGCCTTCCCCTTGTGCAATATCCAAATAGGACGCGATCCTTTCTTGTTCGCTCCGTCGGATGACCGGGCCCATGTCGACCTCTTCGGTGTCTTCGGTTGGTCCCACGCGCATTTTTGTCGCGTAGTCACACAGGCCTTCAACCAATTCGTCACCGATTGGACCGACAGCAATGGCGATACTGGATGCCATGCAGCGCTGCCCGGCACAACCGAATGCCGCCTCGGCTAACGCTTTGACCGCGATTTTCAAATCGGCATCGGGCATGATGACGAAGTGGTTCTTCGCGCCTCCCGCGGCTTGCACACGTTTGCCGGCCTGCGTTCCGGTTTGGTAGATCGATTGCGCGACCGGCGTTGAACCGACGAAGGAAACAGCTGCAACGGACGGATGGTTGATTAACGCGTCGACGCATTCGCGATCGCCATGCACGATATTGAAGACGCCCGGCGGACATCCCGCTTCGGTGAGTAATTCGCCGATACGAACAGCTGTTAGCGGAACTTTTTCCGATGGTTTGAGAATAAACGTGTTGCCGCAGACGATCGCGACGGGAAACATCCACATCGGGACCATCGCCGGAAAATTAAACGGCGTGATCCCGAGGCAAACGCCGACCGGGTGGCGTTCGATGTCGGCGTCGATGTTTGTTGCCAGATTTGGGGCTGTGCGACCCATGATGAGGCTCGGGATTCCGCAGGCAAATTCGACAACTTCGATGCCGCGGCGAATTTCGGCGCGAGATTCAGCCAAGGTCTTGCCATGTTCCCGCGTAATTAATCGCGCCAAGTCGTTCAGGTTTCGTTCCAAGAGTTCGCGATAGCGAAACATCAGCCGAGCGCGTTCGATAACCGGGGTCGCGCTCCATTCTTCGAGGGCAGAATTGGCGGCTGCAACCACGCCGGCTGCTTCGTCCGCCGTACAAAGTGGGACACGTGCGATCACAGTACCCTGTGACGGGTTGTAAACGTCGCCCCAGCGCGTCGTGGCGCTCGAGGTCCAACGTCCGTTATCCAACACGGGGACATTGGTAGTGGGAGAAGCCTTGGAATCCAGCATGATCGATCCCCTTAACGAGCAACATTTACCAACTGCTGATGCCTCAATGTTGAACCTTCCCTAACACTTTTACTATCGCCGGAAGACCGAAGCTGGCGTCCAGCTGACCTTTCAGGTTACCAAATTGTCATTGAGTCGCGGAACAATTGAGTCAATTCCGCCTCTCCTGCCGGACGCGGCGACAGCTTAGTGACTCGATGTTGCGGCAGCGTCCCAGCGACTAACTGGGGAATGTCCGCCTCGGTGTAGCCGACAGCATGTAGACCGTTTGGCATATTCAGTTCTCTCATGAGCTGCACGACTCGCTGCGCCAAGACTTCGCCGGCGTCCTCCGGAGCGACATCGGTTGTGTCGGTTCCCAAGGCTTGTGCTGCGCGCAAATGTCGCTCGGGACACGTCGAAGCCGTGAAACACGCGACAGCCGGAGTATGCAAGATGACTGAAATCCCATGGGGTACGATTGGATGGTCGACGTCGAATCCATCCGGCTGGAAGTTGCGGACCATACCGGCGACGGGATACGACATACCATGCGGCAAATGGACTCCTGCATTACCGAAGCCGATGCCAGCGATGGCAGCAGCGAGCAACATATTCTGACGAGCTTCGTCGTCGGTCGGGTCGGTCACAGCGCGGGGGAGGAATTCGGCAACCAATTCCAACGCATGCAATGCCCAAATATCGCTGACCGGATTCGATCCCTGGTAAGCGGGCCGTTCCAGGGGTCGGGCCGGTTTCGGCCGGCGGTTGAATGGCAAGGCCGTGTAGGACTCGAGTGCGTGGCTTAATACGTCGAGCCCCGACGAAGCTGCGACGGCAGGCGGCAACGTGCGGGTATTGTCTGAATCGACAATGCCTAGTGTCGGTTTGAGGTAGCGGTGGGCAATTCCGGTTTTGGCTTTCTGTTCCAAGTAATCAAAGATTGCCACACCGGTCGTCTCGCTGCCGGTACCAGCAGTCGTCGGAATTGCGATGAGTGGTGAGAGCGGCGCCGGGACTGGCAGGCCTTTGCCGATGGGAGCATTGACGTAGTCAAAAAACTCAGCCGGATGCGTGGAGTACAAATTCGCCGCTTTAGCCGTGTCGATGGTGCTGCCCCCACCGACGGCGACAAAGGCGTCAAACTGTCCGTCGGTGGCGACGTTCGCAGCTTGGCGAAAGCTTTGGTCGGTCGGCTCGATGGAGACCGCGTCGAAAATGTCGTAGTCGATATTCGCCGCCTTCAACGACTCGCTTACCGTTTCGCCTGTCGGTGTTGGTTTCAATTTGGGGTCGATGATGACCAAAACGCGTTTCGCTCCCAAATCGCCGAGATCCATACCGACCTCTCGGGTCGTACCGGCTCCGAACCGGAGATTGGAAGCCGACATTTGAAAAGCGGAATCGAATTCAGAACTCACGAAAGCCTCCTTCATGCGAACCGGCGATCGAATGCCATTGGCACGTTGCAACCCATTGCCGGTGAAGTGGTCTCAGGGCTGTGCGGCACTCGGTAGGGAGTGTATGGTACTCAGGCAGGCATTATTGTATCGATCTCGACGCCGAAATTCCGAATCGGATTAACGGTTTCTCAACCGAATCCTGGGGAGTCCAGCGAGTGAGTATGGCACAGTCGGAAGACGTGGGAAGCGTGACTTGTAGCATTCGGGGCGCCGTTGTCGCCGGAAGTTGGCAGACCTGCACCTTGACGTACACAGCCGGATTCGCCTTCATCCAACTTAATGATTTTGAATGAATTTTTTACTTGAATTTGTCTTAGCAAGTTTTCGCCAGCCAATGATCTACTTAATAGTG
>JANQRQ010000150.1 GCA_028284485.1 Planctomycetaceae bacterium
ATCAACTTCGCCTGAACCGATGCCATCTGCTCAGAACCATAAACGCTTTGCATTTCATTCGGATCGGATTGAAGATCAAACAATTCCCACTCGTTGACATCCTTTTCATAAAAGTGAATCAGTTTGAAACGACCGTCTGTGACCCCATAGTGTCTGCGCACATCGTGCCAACCGGGGTACTCGTAGTAGTGATAATAGAAAGACTTGCGCCAGTCGTCCGGTGTGTTTCCGTGGAGAATTGATACCAGACTGCCACCCTGCAGGTCGTTTGGCAGTTTGGCGCCTGCGATTTCCAGAAATGTGCCTGAGAAATCAAGCGGCGAGACGATGTCGGTGTTCTTACTCCCCGGTTGGGTGACGCCCGGCCAGCGAACGATCAAAGGTGTTTTCAAGGATTCTTCATACATCCAGCGTTTGTCGAACCATCCATGTTCGCCCAAATAAAATCCTTGATCCGAGCTGTAGATAACTACCGTGTTTTTCGCTAAGCCGCTTTCGTCGAGGTAGTCGAGCATACGGCCGATGTTATCGTCGACCGACGCTATGCATCGCAAATAGTCTTTGATGTAACGTTGATACTTCCAGCGAACCAAGGCTTTTCCGCTCAAGTTGGCTTCGCGAAATTCCTTGTTCTTTGGTTCGTAGGCGGCATTCCAAACCTTCAGTTGTTCCGGCGTCAGGCCGCGCGGCGGTTCGAGTTTGAGATCGTATTCGGTCATCGTTTTGGCAATGGACATATCCTGCGTGCTTGCCGGTGATGCCCGATTGGAGTAGTCGTCAAACAATGTTTCTGGTTCGGGGATGGTCACATCGTCGTAAAGAGTCAAATGATTCGGGCCTGGTGCCCAATTGCGATGCGGAGCTTTGTGCTGGTACATCAGTATGAACGGCTTGGATTCGTCGCGAGTTTCCTTGAGCCAATTCAGCGCCAAGTCGGTAATGATGTCCGTTGTATACCCGGTGTGCTGCGTTCGCGTTCCGTTCTTGAGCATGGGCGGGTTGTAATAAGGTCCCTGTCCGATCAGCACTTCCGAGTAGTCATAACCTTGTGGAGCCATGTGCTCGCCGAGGTGCCATTTGCCGACGACGGCGGTCTGATAACCTGCTTTTTGTAGTAACTTGGGAAATGTTTGCTGCGTACCGTCAAACTTGTTCCCGTTGACTAAGAATCCATTCTTATGCGAGTACTTTCCGGTTTGGATGACGGCCCGCACGGGACCACATATCGAATTCGGAACGTAGCAGCGCTCAAACAACATGCCTTCATTGGCGATACGATCAATATTTGGGGTCTGATTGATCTTCGAGCCGTACGCCGAGATCGACTGGCTGGCATGGTCGTCGGTAAATATGAACAGAATGTTCGGCCGGTCTGCCGCATCAACAAATGAAGAGGAAATGATCAGAAGACTAAGGCAATAGCATGGAAGTAATCGCATGGAATCTTACCTACTCGAAAGTTGCTTTTCCGCCCCGAGACTGCCGCGCGGTCGAACCAACAGCGGATAACATTAGCGATCGGGGAAACGTAACAGCGTAACACAAGACCGTCGAAAACGAAAACTGATACGCAGCAGAACGACGATTGTCGCGGGCAGGTTTACCGAGTGGATTTGGCAACGTAGACCGGACCGATCAGTCCTCCCGCTGTTTTGGGGCTGTGAACCTTAATCGTCAGCCGAAAATTGGTATCCGGCTCGATCCCGGCTTCGATGGGTTGAATTACGATGGGCGAATCGTCCGCGCCTTCGTCCGCGGAGAGTGAGCGCACAAGCCGTTCGTTGATCCAGATCTTGGCTGCTCCTCTGATGTACGGCACGTAAAGTACGTTGACTGAGTTGAAGTCGGCCGCAGGGATGGCAAATTCTGTTTGGTACCAGCCGTTAACGACCTGCCGTTCCCCCGTGCTGCGCTTCCATGCAACGATGCCTTTCATCGAATCCCAATTCGAATAAAAGAGATGGTTGTAGCGTGGATTGCGTCTGAGCTTGCGAGGTTCCTCCAGCGTCCTGGTAAACCACTTGTCGCGCTCGCCGCGGTCCTGCGGATCAGGAACAAACACCCAATTGGCTTCGGGAGGTTCGAAAAGCGGCTGGTAGGGACGGTTGTAGAAGTCGTAGTAAACGCGAGTCGCATACATGTCGTGTAACCGAAGTTCGAAGCTGTTCAGCCAGAAAATATCGTGCGCACCAAAGGCGGCCAGTTTCTCGCGAAGGTGATGAATACGGACGACCTTCGGCCAGAAGTCTTCAAATCGCGTCACCTCTTCGAAGTTCTTGTTGATGGCGAATCTCGCTCCATCCATCAATGCTTCTCCATGCTCCAATCCCAGTTCGAGTATGCCGATCCGCTCGAGCAAACTAACATCGCCGGCCCTGTTCGCCGCCTCGCGTGCCTCGGCCAATAGTTCGGCTGCTTTGCGAAAGTGTTCGGGTGCGAGGAAGAAGGCGACCGCCTTGCGACGTCCGATATCTCCGCCGTACGGATCAGCACGTTTGCTCAGGTCGCCGAAGTCCTCGCGAAGGTAAGCATCACGAAATGCGTTGGCCCATAAATCGAAATAGCGTTCAATGGAATCTGCGGCCGGCCCGAAAGATTCCATGAATTCGCGTCGCAGTGCCTTCACATTTGCTTGGTGGTCCCAATGCAATCGAGCGGTGACATAGTACGTCGGGGCGGCGGTTGACCAGTGCCCATTGAGGATGTCGAAGTCCGTTGCAACAATTCCGTTTTCGATCAGTATTTTGAGATCGTTTCCCATCTCGATCGACGCATCCCAGGGGATTCCATTTGCTGGTGAAAAGAAGAACGAGTTGGGACGAAAGAACAGCTTCTCGACACCGCTGCTCTTCCATGCCATCAGATTGGCGATTTCCCGCTTGTGCTCCACGGGAGTCGCAGGGTATTGGTTAAAGCCGATCAGACCGACCAAAATATTCGGTTCCAGTTTCATCCCGATCGGTGCCAATCGGTAGCGGCTGTAGGCATACACGACCACGGACGCATCCGTCGCGACTTCGGCTAATCGCCGGGCCAATTTGTTGTAGAGATGGAAGTAACGGTTGCTAAGGGACCGCGGGAGTTGGTCGCTGTTTGTGCCGAATTGTTCGTCAATTTCCGAACCGTCGAACCCGCGTGCCGAAAGCTGTTCGCGTGAGGTCGCGTCCAGATGTGCGTCCAGTTGACGGCACTGGTTACACAGACAAAATCCTTGGCTGCCGTCGTTTTCACAGGCGTTGAGCCAGCGAAAACGGGGATTCTGTCGGCGCCGCTTTAGAAACTCGTCGATCATTAAATCAACGAGTTTGTTGTTGGAAACGCACAGTTTTGTAAATTCGCTGGGGTAACTGTCGCTGGACAAACCGCGTTTGCCGCTTTTTTGCATTGCGAAAATGTCGGGATGTTGATCGAAGAACAGGTCATACCAATTCGTGAACGCATGCCCGTATCGTGGTTTGTCGGATCGGCCGAATTTCATTCTCTTAAGCCAGCGTTTTTCATCCTGCGACATCGGGTGATAGTATTTTGAAATTGCGCTGTAGTATCGCGGGAATTTATCGGCACACTGGGGTTGGACGTAATCAATACCCGAGCGAAAGTGACGCATCAGCAGTTTCGGCGTCTCCTGAATGTCGAGTCTGCCGACTTCGACAGTCGCGCGGCGTGGAATCACTTCGCCGGTTCGGCCCGGCCAGAGCCAGCGGCATCCCAATTGATCGTGCAACAAATCGTATGCCGCGAACAGCGTGCCCGTACGCGCGTCACTGCTGTAGTAAGGCTCGTTGGGATTGCGCTGACCGCCATCCTCGCCGGCAAGAACGAGCACTTTGCCGATTGTCCTTACAATAAAGGTCTCCGGCGAAAGTTGAGACGTATCGATTCCCAGTGCCCGTACACGTTCGCTTTGTCCCACGAGAATCAGCACTGATTCAGATTCGCCCAGTTCCCGTTCCGACACGATTGGCACATCAGCTCCAGACATCTTCTTCAAATGATACTGCAATTCACTGGCAGCCTCTTTGGCAATGACTGTCGGGCGATTTGCAGTGACGATGACACTCGTGGCATTGCCATTGCGAACCAGTGTGATACCAAGCGCGACATGCTGCAGCGTGAATGTCAGCAACAACAATAGCAGCAGTCGGAATTGAAACATCGACGTTCTCATGTTTGTTGGATAGGCGGCAACTCGGCCGGTGAGCGAATCGCGACAATTGAAGCGTCTGATCCGTCCGGATTTTGGAGTTTATAAGATTCCAATTTCGGTGCTGAGGCGGCATGGGAAATAGGCGAGGCCGCGCGAGGGCTGCTCTGACGCTTTACGGCCAGGCTGAATTTCATTCTAGCGAGCTCGCACCGGCATAACCATTCCGACTTCCGACGGTCGTTGATGAGCTGTTATCAGGCTTCGGCCTGCATACGTGGAGTGAGGGCGGGCGCAATTGGATTCGGCCTGGGTGTAATGACCAACAGTTTGCTGACAGCGGCGCTATCGCAGGTTCGCGAAGCTTTCAGCAATTGACTGTTAGGCTTCTGAATGTGTTTGTCGCCGGGTTCGGTGAAAAGATCATACCTGGAATTGTCAAACCGACCGAATTGCCAGTCTCTCCGGGGACGGCTGGCTTATGCCGGCCACGACCAAATAGTCGATGCATTTCGAAAGGTTTCCAACATAGCGCAACGCGCAACCATTGGTAGCAACGATCGGTCGTTGTGGCATCATCGATGCTGTCGAATCAGCGGCAATTCTACCGGGCATTTATCAAATCTCCTCGATCATGGGGAGTTGTCGATGCAAGTCATTACGTATGCTACAATGCGGATTACAAATGCCTCGCACTAAGTCCCTGCCATGAGATCCGCCAACACCGCTGCCATCACATTTCTGACGATCGTCGGTGTTGTCTCGCCGACGTTCGGCGCGGCGACAGGCGAAGCTGTCGTTCCCGAAGTCCGTGAATTTCTGAATACTTATTGCGTCGCGTGTCACGGTCCGGAAAAACAAGAAGCCGATTTTCGTGTCGATGAGCTGAAAATTTCCGCGACAGCAACCGATGCCGAACATTGGCAACTCGTTTTGGCAAAACTCTACCTGGGCGAGATGCCACCCGAAGATCAGAAACAACCGACGACCGAGGAGTTAGACCTTACAACGAACTGGGTGGAGAATGAGCTTCGCCGTGCACGCCGTACGCTGGCAGGGCAGACAGGTGAGGTCGTCTTGCGGCGGTTGAATCGAACGGAATACGAATATTCCATTGAAGACTTGTTTGACGTTCGAGGCAATTTCACCGAAGGCTTTCCCGCTGACGCGACCGCAGAAGGTTTCGACAACATCGGTTCTGCGCTGGTGCTTTCCGGAGAGCAGGTCAGCCAGTACATGCAGGCGGCGGATTTCGTACTCAACCGAGCGATCCAGACTGGTGATCAGCCTCAAAAACGAAAATCGGTTTTCACGCTTCACGACTACAACAAGGAAGCATGGAAACGTCACCGAGAAAAGCTCGAAAGGCAGCAGCGAGATTTTGCCCTGCTGACACCTAACGACCAGCAACGTGCGAAGGAAATGTTAGCCGAGTTCAAAACGGATCCTTACTTGGGCTTTTCTTTTCCCGTTTGGACGGGGCAGAAATTGCGAACACCAACGCCGGACGATGGTCCCGAAGTCGACGGCGTCATCGCCATTCAGGTTAGCTATGCGACTCCCGATACGCGTCGGCATTTTTCCGTACGGCATGCGGGGTGGTATCGATTTAGGGTGACTGCTTATCCGATTAATGACAATGGTGAGCCAGTTCGACTGAAGATCAGCTACGGGTCCTTTCGGCAAGGGACGATTCCCGAGGTGGCCGATGTGATCCATTTGACAGAATCATCTCCCCAACATTACGAGTATCGCATTTATCTGCAGCCCAACAACATTGTCAAACTGCAGATGCTGGATGGCCAGCGTTGGACGAGGCGTGAAGACCAGGTGAATTTGCCGGGACCATTTGTCGCGATTCGCTCGATGGAGATGGAGGGCCCACTGTTCGATCTATGGCCTCCACTTGGTCACCAAACATTACTGGGTGATCGTGATGCGAATTCACTTCGCGACGAACAGATGCCTGTGATCCTCGCCGAGTTGGCTCCTCGTCTGTTTCGCCGCCCTGTCAGCGAGACGGTGATCCAGCAATTCATCGATTTCTACGAAACCGCTCGTGACGACAAACTCGCGCCGATTGATGCCTTCAAGCTGACCGTCAAGGCGATGATGGCATCGCCGTATTTTCTTTATCACGTGGAAGTGGGCGATCAGCCGGATGCTTTTGCAGTTGCCAATCGATTGTCCTACTTCCTTTGGCGATCTGTCCCGGATGTCGAGTTATGGCAACTTGCCGACACTGGAAAGCTGTTGCAGAAGGACGCCCTACGGCAGCAGGTCGATCGGATGCTGAAAGATGAGAAATCGGAACGGTTCCTTAAGGATTTCGTTGGTCAATGGCTCGATATCCAACGAGTTGGCGAGATGCAGCCCGACAAAAACTTGTACCCGGAGTACGATACGGAGTTGGAGCACGCCATGGTGGGTGAGACGGAATCCTTCATCCGCGAGATGCTGCATCAAGATCATCGACTGACAAACCTGATCCATTCTGATTGGATGATGCTCAACGACCGCATGGCAAAACATTACGGCATCGATTTGCCGAGCGATGACCTGCCGCCGAATCGTTTTCGTAAGGTTACTGTTGATGATTCGACGACGGTGCGCGGCGGACTAATGACCCAGGCAGGCATTCTCAATATCACATCGAACGGAACAACGACATCCCCCGTTGTGAGAGGCGTTTGGGTGTTGGAACGCTTACTCGGTAAAACAGTCCCTCCGCCTCCACCAGATGTGCCGGCGATTGAACCTGATATCCGAGGTGCCAACACCATTCAAGAGCAACTCGCCCGCCATCGATCCATTGCGCAATGTGCTTCTTGTCATGACAAGATCGATCCCTACGGATTCGCGTTGGAGAACTTTGACGTCATCGGTGGGTGGCGGAACAAATACCGAGCCTTAGAGCCAACGGCGAACGTGAATCGTCCGAAACTTGTGGGCGGCCCAACTGTGATTGCCTCCGGTCATTTGCCTCGTTATGGCGAGTTCGAAGGATTCCTCGAATTTCGGTCTCTCCTACACAAACAGGAAGAGCAGGTTTATCAGAATATGGCGCGGCAGTTAGCCACATTCGCATTGGGGCGTGGTATGCACTTTGCCGATCAAGAGAGTTTGGATCAGATCGTGGCGCAAACGAGAACGGTTGGAGGCGGATTGAAAACGATGATCCAGGAACTTGTCGCCAACGAATTGTTTCAACGGCCATGAGACGGTACCGATATCTCGTTCTTGCAATTCAGAATCTAGATACAAAGTCGATATCATGACGAACACGACACGCCGAAAGTTCCTCGCAACGACTGGGGCTGCGCTTGCGTTACCGTGGCTTGATTCGATTAACGGATTCGCGCACGCTGCGGAATCGACATCGTCGCCGCAACGTCTCCTGATGATTTGCTTGCCACTCGGAATCTACCGGGAAGCGCTTATCCCAGCCACGTCGGGTCAGGACTATGAGGCCACGGAATACCTTTCGTATATCGAAGATTTTCGTGATCGCTGTACCGTGATTTCGGGTCTCGATCATCCTGGTGTTAATGGGGGGCATTCTGCTGAACCGCGCCTTTTTAGCGGCGTCCCATCACACCAGCAGAATGCGCTTTCGCTCGATCAATACATTGCGTCGCACATCGGGCGTGAGACGCGATTTGACTCGCTCGTCCTTTCGGCAGGACGCAATGAATGCAGTTGGACCGCCAGCGGCACGATGGTTCCGTCGGAATCGAAGATGGCCAACGTTTATGTGAAGCTGTTCGGGCAGGAAGACAGGGCCAGCACCGACAAAATCGTACGCGAAATCGGCCACGGCAAAAGCATAATGACGCTAGTCCAACAGCAGGCAAGGGCGTTAAAGCCGAGCCTTTCCCCTGCCGACCGGGAAAAGCTGGAAGAGTACGTCGTTTCAGTCCAAGACACAGAGCAGCGACTTATCAAAGCTGAACAATGGGTCCATACGCCCAAACCACAGGTGAGCCTGGCGGTTCCTGAAGATCCCACTGACAAGGCGGAGATCATCACCCAACTTCGGAATGTCTGTGACATCACTCATCTGGCATTTCAAACTGATTCGACGCGTGTCGTGACGTTTGGCTATTTTCAGCAGAATAACGTGAACATTCCGGGAGTCAGCAATGCCTATCATGCGCTCTCCCATCACGGCAAAGATCCCAGTAACATCGCCCAGCTTAAGCGCATTGAAGGAGTGTTCTTTAACGAGCTCAATCGCCTGTTGAACAAATTGAAGAATACCCAAGAGGGCGATTCGACTCTTCTCGACCGTACGACGATTGTCGTGACGTCGAACTTGGGCAATGGCTCCAATCACTCCAACAAGAATCTGCCCGTTTTGTTGATCGGCGGAAAATTCGACCATGGCCGCCATCTTGAGTTTGAACCGAGTTCAGTGCCGCTATCAAACTTGTATGTGAGCATCCTGAATCAGTTCGGAATCGCAGACAAGTCGTTTGGTAGCTCAACCGGGCCACTTGACGATTTGGAATTCGGTTGACGGTCAAACTACTGAGCAAGACATATTGCGCAGTTGCAAGCGTAAACGGTTCAATGCCGATAGGTGTCTCTGAAGCATTCCTGTGAATGCAAAGGATTAAACCACGCTAATCGGACTTGGCCGTGAATTCGTGTACGACTTTCCCATGAACGTCGTGGTGTCGAAAGGCGATGGTCGGCGTTCCTTGCGGTTGTGTCACGCTGACCGTCAAGAAACCGCCCTCCACGCGCAGAAACGGCTGGATCGTTGGGTCATTTTCGGGATTGCCACCCGCGTGGATGTCGCTGGCCGGGCCGCAGGAAAACTCGCGAAGCTGTGTCGCGGGGTCGATCGACATGTATTGCCAGTGGCGATCGCCGTTGCAGACGTAGAAGTTCTTCAGATTCTGATCTCGCGTCCACTCGCGGAAATGATCGCCGGCCGTGCGAAACGCTTCGTTGGAGTGATTATCGTTTTTTCCTTTTTCACGATCCGGCCCGACGATGGGTGTGGGACTGATGAGGACCCGAAAATCGGCGTCGCTTTCAAGAATGGTGCGCTTGAGCCAGGCGCGTTGCTCCTCGCCCCAAATCAATTTGTCGGGGCCGTCGGGCATATTGTTGGGTGAGCGATACTTGCGACCTTCGACGACCCAGATTTGCAGTCCCTTGCCCCACCGAATCGTGCGGTACAGGTCGTCGCCTAGGGGATTCTGCTCGCGGTAGATGGCGAAGCCTTCCTCAAATGTAAGCGGATTCATCCACGGCGCATTCATGGTGGGCCAACCGTCGTTGACCCACGAGTCGTGATCGTCCACTTCCCAATAACCGGGAATGTGCCTGTGGAATTCAATGTGCCGCGGCAAAGAATACATGCGATGCCAGTGATACCGGGCTAGCGCCTGCGTCCGTGCACGCGGGGATTCGCTATCGAGGTAGACCGTGTCGCCGGTCGGGATCAAGAAGTCGACATTCTGCGCAGCCATCGCGGGATAGATGTGATAACCATCTTTGGAGTCCAGGTCCCAGTACGATTGTCCGGTGACGACTGCAAAGGAGACATCCTGCCATTCGGTTTTCGGTTTCGCCGTCCCAAAGGAGCCGGCAAATGTGTCAGAGACTTCGCTGGCAGCGTCGTCACGCGCTTCCACCGTGACGTAATACTTCGTACCCGGTTCGAGATTGACGAGTTGAAACTTGTGCACATAGTCGTTCACTTCACGGACGGCGATCCAATCGGTGGCGTGACCGTTGGGGTCGGACTC
>JANQRQ010000151.1 GCA_028284485.1 Planctomycetaceae bacterium
ATCAACTTCGCCTGAACCGATGCCATCTGCTCAGAACCATAAACGCTTTGCATTTCATTCGGATCGGATTGAAGATCAAACAATTCCCACTCGTTGACACCCTTTTCATAAAAGTGAATCAGTTTAAAGCGACCGTCGGTTACTCCATAGTGCCTGCAGGCATCGAGCCAACCGGGCTACTCATCGTAGTGATAATCTAAGGGCTTTCGCCAGTCGTCGGGTGTGTTTCCGTGAAGAATCGATACCAGACAGTTCCCACGCAGGTCAGCCGTTAGAATGCTTCCGGCAGATGCTGTCGAATTTCTTTTGTGCTGAGTTTCGTGTAATCGCGATCGGCATCCCAAGCAACCATATGTGCAAGCGGATCGGGCATCTTTTTGCGTAGGACGCCGAGAAATAGCGGCGCTGCTACGAGACCCAACTGATCAAAAGCATTCTCCAAGCGCGCCTTGTCGAGATAGGAGACAATCTCTTGCGCAAATTGCTCAGCAGTCTCGTGCTTGAAGTCGGTTGCCGGCTCGCCGGCATGGTGTCCGCCCGCAGGCACCTCGAATCGACCGGCTACATCGCTGGTAACATCTTGGCGGTTCAATTGACTTTCCGGATGCACAACATCCGAGACTTCTTCCAGCTCGTTTGTTTCGGGTGATTCCGCTGCCAGAAAGCGTGCTCGGCTGCGGTCGACTACAACAATCCAAGTGGTCATTTTCGGTCTCCTCGATCAGGACAAAGAAAGACAGACAACGAATCCGTAGCATATTCATGTTGTGAATCCCCAAAACTCTGATGAGTCAAAGGTTTCCGCAATTTGGTTGACATTGCATCTTTGATGCACTCGTATCATTTAAGTCGACAGTCTCGATGTGGTGTTCCGTGGTACTGATGCAGCGAACTGCCATCATTGGGAATCGCCGGCATTTTCTGAAGGCGACGCCGATCCTGGGATCGTTCCATCGCGACCGAGTCGCACGTTATGGTGCGCCCGTATCGCCTTCACGCAGAAATGCCGCCGCCTCCTCGGGAAGTACTGTGTTGATCGACATGCCGCTTCCCAACTCGAACCCGGCGGGTGTTGTCAGTCGCGGTACAATGCGAATGTGCCACTGAAAGTATTCCTTCTCCTCGTCGCCACGCGGAGCCATATCAATCGTCAAATTGAAGTCTGGGTTGTCGAGTCCGACGTATAGCTTCAGTAAGACGTTCTTCAGAATTTCGCTAAGTGGTCGGAATTGTTCAGCCTGTAAGAGATCGATTGTCGGCTGCTGCCGTCGTGGGAGAATCCACGTTTCGAATGGAAGATGTGCGGCGTAGGGAATGATGGCCACAAATTCCTCGTTCGCTGCAACGAGGCGCTCCTTCGCTGCTAGTTCCTCGTGCAGCAAATCGCGATAGAGACAATTCCCTGTTCGGTCGAAGTACTCGGTGGCTTCAACAAACTTCAACCGCGACAGGCGCGGAACGATCGGCGTTGCGATGATCTGCCAATGGGGATGCCGCAATGAGGTGCCAGCACCGACACCATGATTCTTAAAGATAATAATCGCTTGAAATCTGCGGTCGCGCTTCAAGTCTTGATAGCGTCTGTGGATCACCTTGAGAATCAACTCGATATGTTCGGCCGGAAGCTGACCGAAGAAGATTCCATGATCAGGCGATTCGATGACGACTTCATGAGCGCCGCAACCACCCATGTGCTGAAACATACGCCCGTCTTGGCTTCGACCATTGGACTCTTCGATGGTCAGCACGGGAAACTTATTCGGCACAACTCGCACTTGCCAACTTGTTTCGTTATGGGGGTCTGTGCGCACGGCATCGATTTCGGCCGGTGTCAATCGCTCGTTACCG
Organism: Planctomycetaceae bacterium; assembly: GCA_028284485.1. Lineage (GTDB taxonomy): Bacteria > Planctomycetota > Planctomycetia > Planctomycetales > Planctomycetaceae > JANQRQ01. Next base: position 1,849 of record JANQRQ010000151.1, read on the forward strand.
GGACAGAATGGGCATGATTCGGTGCTCGACGCCGTCGCATCGGGGTGAGTCGCTTCGACGACCGCTGCGTGATGTGGGCGCAGTTTGCGTAACGGTGCAAACACGACCCAATCGGACGTCGTGTAATCAAAACGGAGCTGCGACATTCCGCGGCCTCCTCATCGGTTTCAGTTGCAGCGAAGAATCCGCATGTCGTTCAATCGTTGGATCCAGCCTCGCTGCCGGCCGCTGATTGGACAATTCTGGTTTCTTCCGCCTCGTGCTCGTGGAGTTGGGTCAGGAATTCTTCGAACTCCGTACGGACTTCCTGCCAGCAATGATAAGCCGATTCGCATTTCTCGAGTCGATCGATGTAATGGTCAAGTGCATCCAGAAACTGTTGATGCTGCTGCTTCAGTTTTTGCGTTTGTTCTACGAAGTGTGGGGCCGTTTTGAGCACCGGTGCCATGTAGCCGTCCCGTTCTTCGTCGGCGAAATGCTTTGCGAGGACTTCTCGAAGATTGCGCACGTGGGCTCCCATTTCCTCGTATTTCGGTCCTCGCCCAAGTTCGTCAACCTCGCTCCAGAAATGTTTTACGTCGTTAATCTGATCCGTAATACTTTTGTGCTCGTCGAGAAGGCTTTGAAGCAATGTTTGTTTTTTTGTTTCGGTCATCACAAGAACCTTTTCCGGTTTGAGAACCTTTATTTGTCATGGCCTGATTTCACGCGTACGGCCACTGGTTTCGGTAGTAGAGGGGCAGGTGTACGGCAGGCGAATTTTTGCGAAAATCGAATCAGCGGATCGTCACAGGCGGTCCCTCTTTCAACTGATTGCCCCTTTTTTCGTCGGTCGTTGAATCCTGATGTGACAAGAGGAATCGCGAGGGCGTTGGATGCGTGAACGGCTGTTCCACACGGAAATCCACCATCTTCATCGATATGTGCCGTACACTCGCTTGCCGGTATCCCGCGTTGCCAAACTTGTCGTCTCTTTTCAGACTCTCGAAAACGGTGCCCGAAATGGAGCTTGAATCTCTGAATTTTCTGACCAGTTCAGTTGTCATTGGTCCAAAGAAAAAGCCCGGTAACCGCTTCGAAACGGTAACCGGGCTATCATCGCTCGAATTCAAGCTACCAGCGTCGGCAACTTGCTTACAACGCGATATTATCAACCTGTGTGCGCAGCGCGAAGGTTCAGATCACGGAATTCTGCGTTCGCAGCAACCGCGGTCAACCTCGGTGAATGCGGCTGTGCTCATTGGAGTGAGGCTGTTCTCAATCCTTGGACTTGCGGATATTGACCGAAGTCGGGTTATCTTTTCCACCACCCAGCGATGCCGGTGGATCCTCCTCAGGGACATCCAGCTCGTCGC
>JANQRQ010000180.1 GCA_028284485.1 Planctomycetaceae bacterium
GAGAGTTTCCTTCGACGGTGATCGAGACTTCATTCTGGACCGTTGTTTGTTGAGTCGTCGGTAGCAATGTCAACGCACCGCTGGACGATGTGACCGTATGGTACCGCATCGGTGGGCCGCCCGGTCCGCGACGTTGTGCGACCAGAATGGAAACAGCTGCCGCATAGACGGCCAGCAATGCGATTCCCTGTTTGCTCCGTTTGCTCAGCATTTCTGCTCCCTCGTGGATTCGTTAGCGCGACCGCGGATGGCACCGCGCGCATTTCGATGTGAGTCGCGAAGTGGAAGATTCCCAAGAAGTTGCGAGCAGGAACGAACCAACCCTACTCAACAACCGGAACCAATTGTATCGCGTTGAGCATGGAATAAGAACTGCCCGACCGGTGGCTGGTGATTTGGACCGGTTGCCGGCCGTCAGTCACGAATTCAAAACTGACAAACTGCACGCCTTCTTCATACTCCAGCGACTGAAAATCCCACGAACCGTCGTTTAACGTTGGCTTTCTGCCGAGTTGCTCATCGCCGACTCTTAACGCGATATCGGCATTTTGATTCGGAGCATCTCCGTGAGCGAAGACGTACAAGCGGTAGATCCCCATGGGAACGTTGTGGAGCGTCGCCGTTAGGTCGACACATTGGCAGTTGTGATAGATGTATCCATGAAAGATGCCTGACTGGTCGGGGATGCCCCAGCTGCCATCGTTATCCGACAGTTCGAATTCGACGCCGGTCTTCAACCCTCGGCTCGATTTGAGCGCTGCGATCTTTCGGGTGCCGACGCGTACAAAATTCCAAGTATCAGTTGGTCTGCCGACAATTCCGTCGTATCGGCCAATCCCCGGGTCGTGGGCGAAGACGATATTGATGGCCGCCGGCTCATGATGGCCGAGCGGCGAAATCGTCTCCTCGAGAGCGTCAAATGTGGCCACCTCTTTCCAGATCGGCTCCCCGTCTGTGTAACGCGAATGACCGGTCTGGGCATTCTTGCGAACGATGACCGGCTTAGGAGATCGCGGCACAACGAAGTAACCGAACGCGTTCCCAGGTGCTGATGTCCCGTCGCGCGATTGGTAGTAAAGACCGTCGTAATCGAAAACGATCTGGTCCGGCGTTTCTGAGATGGCGGAAGCCGTAATGCCTGCATTTTGGGAACCGGGACTCTCGGTAATGGCAATCACCATACACAAACCAAAGTCGATGGCCGGTGCTCCGGTTCGCCGGTACTGGTCGAAATCTTCAGGTCGCCCGGCTTGACCGGTGTGCTGCAGCCAATGGAGTGTCCACTCCTGTTGATTGGTGATTCGCTGCACCCGGTTTTCGGCAATGCGGGTATCGGACCCAACGAACGAAACCAACGGCCGGATTGTCCTCGTGTCGACCTGTGGTTCTGCGCAATTCCCACTCGGCGCGAATGCGAGCGGCAAGATTCCCATTCCAAGAACGAATAATCTGACAGACGGTTTACTCATTTGGAGCCTACTATCGGTACGAAGGTTGGTTTCCTGCTTCGCATCAATTGCGATTTCGACGTGGATCTTCGCCCAAATCGGCCATCACAAGAGTGACAGCTTCTCATTTTGTAGAAACGCTGAACCGGCGTCGGCATTAGCAGAATTCGCGAAAGATTCGCAATCGAAGGACATCTAACGTTGGGGAAAGTCGGGATGAGTGCCTAAGGCTTATGCTCGCCAAGTTGAAAACCAGAGCAGAAACACGTTTCTCAATACAACGGCGTTTACCAATGCGTTGCAAATTGCTCTGTTGCATCTGCAGACACATTGTACGTTTTTGCAACACTTTACCCTTCTGAGCTCGGTCCTTGATTACGGTACAAATGAATATTTTTCAGAAACTTTGAATTCATCAAAACTGGATTTGGCGGGCGGCGGGTAATGGTAATGAGGATTACTTAAGGCCGCGATTTTAGGGCTGTCTTGGGATGTATTATTCATAAGTGTTGAAAATTTAAAAAGTTACGCGTTTCATCTTTTCCCGGCCTTCGTTTTGAGCGGGGACGCAGACCAGATTTTTGTAAAAATTTCGTTCGCATGCGAACTTTTTTTCTATCCATTCGTCTAAAACGTGCGTAGTAACTGCAGAGCTTGGTATGAACCAAAGCGAGGTGAGCGGCGTTAACGCCGGCCACGAGCGAAGAAACCCGATCGAAGAAGAGTGAAGGAGATTAACGCGGGCCGGCGTTTTGAGCGTTCTTGAATTTGGATCGGTACCGTCTTGGACCCTGAACTGAGGCGACCTCTCCAGAGCGAGGGCGGCACAAACTGGAACGAGAGTTGCATCAGTATGCTCGAAAGCACCAAAGTGCTCAGCATCGCGACTGGTGAAGGAGCGAAATAAAATGGCACAGTACTGCAATCCCGCAATGAAGCAATTGGCCGACCAGCAGGTCCGTTACGCTCCGCGTGACGTCCGATTGGCACAGATGGAACGTGCCGAAGAACTCCTCAGCCAAATCAATCCGGATAAAGAGTATCCCTATCCCGAAGTCTGCGAAAAGATCACGTCGTATCGGCCGCAGCAGTATCCTGATCTTGTCTTGGCAGGCGAGGATGCTGTCCACGATCTGCGGTGCTTCGTCGAAGATCTTTCTGACAGCATCGATATCCCGGTCGAAAGCGTACGCGAGCCGGTTTTGACGGTTCAAGACGTGAGTAAACGGTACAACGTCTCGACGAAAACAGTCGATCGCTGGCGAAATCGCGGACTTGTCAGCCGCCGATTTCGATTCGGCAACCGAAAACGAGTCGGCTTTCTCAAGTCGTCGGTCGACGAATTCGTACGGACTCATCCCAATGACGTGTCGCGCGGCAAGAATTTCTCGCAACTTAGCGACGACGAACGCGAGGACATCATCCGTCGGGCGCGGCGACTCGCCCGCCATGGCGGCTGCCCGGCCGAAGTGAGCCGGCGACTGGCCCGCAAGGTGGGGCGATCTCCCGAGACGATTCGCTACACCCTGAAGAACTACGATAAGCTGCATCCGGAATCGGCCGTATTTCCTCACGCCGGATCCCAGTTGTCGGATGAAAGCCGATCGGAGATTTATCGCCGTTTTCGTCGCGGTGTGCCGGTTGATGTTTTGGCGAAGCGTTACTGCCGAACCAAAACCAGTATTTATCGCATTGTGGCGGAAACGCGTGCCAAGCGCATCTTGGAACAGCCGATTGAGCTCATCCACAGCGAAGAGTTCGAATTAGGCAACGCCGAGGAATTGATTCTCGCGCCGGCGCCGGTTCGTGAAAAGGAAGCCTCTAGGACGAAAGTGCCGCCTGGTTTGCCTCCGTACCTCGCGAGTTTGTACTCGGTCCCGCTTTTGACACGCGAAGAAGAAGCCTACTACTTCCGCAAGATGAACTTTCTGAAGTTTCAGGCTTCGAACTTGCGATCGAAGCTCGATAAGTCGCGCGTCAAAACAGAAATCATGGATGAAATCGAGCGACTGCTCGAGGAAAGCTTGAAGATCAAGAACTTTCTCATTCGCAGTAATCTGCGGCTCGTTGTGTCGATTGCTAAACGTCACATCCGGCCGAATACAAACTTTTTCGAAATGGTGAGTGACGGCAACATGTCGTTGATTCGAGCCATTGAGAAATTTGATTATAGCAAGGGAAATAAGTTCTCGACCTACGCCAGTTGGGCGATTATGAAGAACTTTGCTCGGTCGATTCCTGCCGAACACACTCGGCTTGATCGCTTCCGAACCGGCAACGACGAAGTGTTCCAGTTGCATTCGGATACTCGTGCCAATCAATTTCACGAGGAAATGGTCAACCAGAAGCAGCACCAGATGATCATGAGCATTCTCGAGCAACTGGATTCTCGGGAGCGCGATATCATCATGTTTCGCTATGGCCTGACTCAGGGAACCGAACCACTAACGTTGGAACAGGTTGGAAACCACTTTGGTGTGACCAAGGAGCGAATTCGGCAACTCGAAGCTCGCGCTTTGCGAAAGTTAAGAAAGATCGCCCAGGACGACCATCTCGACGTCCCAGGGATCTAACATCAATGTTCGGCATAGGATAATGAATGCCGCTCGATTGATGATTCAGGACAATTTCTAACACCCCCCGCATCCTGCGCCTCCGATTGTTGTGGCGCAGGATGATTTTCCATGCGGTTCTCGCCATTGTGGCGTCACCGCACTACAAATCCGGCGGGAATGACGAGTGCAGAATCGCGACGGGATGCACAGGAAAGACCTCACCAAGCCCGATCAAAATCGAAAAGACAACGAAAAAAGGGGCTTGCAACGTTTCAGACGGCAAAGATTAGTGTGTAGATTTCTTAATTACTGCAGGTAAATAGTTTTAAGTCATCCGGAATGTTGGTAGATTAAAGACTGCGGGCCAGCAGTTTATCGAAATCGCGATTTCTAAGTCCTCGCTTGTGACTGGGGCAAGAATGCTGGGCCAATTCCGTCGCTTCCAATCGTTGCTGCGACTACGAGTGTTCGATGTCACTCGACGCATGTCTCAAGCGGCCGATGGCAGCAACCGGCGATCGCTCCTTCGGCGGATAACCCAACGACGGACAAATTGGGGCGCGATGCGTGTCGCCGTTGCTTCCGAAGTGTTGGAAGACCGTACCCTGCTATCGGCTACGGCCACTGCTGTCGAACTCGATGCGGACCTGCTGATATCTCAAGATGGTGGCGAAGTCGCTGGGTTGTCGCAGAAAACGCTCAACCGGTTGGAGAAACTCGGTACGCCGATTTCCACGAATGCGCGGGCGGGCGAGATTGTCAGCGAGTGGCCCAACCAACCAGTTGTCGGTCAAAGTGATCCGATCCTGCCGCAAACGTCTCAGTCATCCGGCGTCATTAATCTTGATCAGTTTCGAAACGATCCGCGATTCGCCGGTATTGACGGTTCCGGCTACTCCGTCGTCGTGATTGATACCGGCATCGATCTCGATCATCCGTTTTTCGGTCCGGATACCGACAGTGACGGCGTTGCAGATCGCATTGTCTATCATTTCGATTTCTATGGTGCGAACGATTCGGATGCCAGCGACTTTCACGGCCACGGTTCCAATGTCGCGAGCATTGTCGGTTCCAGTGATAGCACATTCGCCGGGATGGCTCCCGGCGTGAACATCATTGCGCTAAAGGTCTTCCCCGACAACAGTGGAGGGGCATTTACGTCCGACATCGAAGAGGCGCTCCAATGGGTCGTCAATAACCAGGCGCAATACAACATTGTCGGCGTGAATATGTCGATTGGGTCGGGCAATGTACAAAGCTTTGCCAATGTCGGGCTTTCGGACGAATATGCTGCTTTGGCTGGCATGGGCGTCACGACTGCTGTTGCTTCGGGCAATTCGTTTTACTCGGTCGGAAGCGTGCAAGGAGTCAATATTCTATCTGCTGACCCGAACGTGCTGTCAGTGGGCGCTGTTTACGATGCAGATATTGGCAGCGTCGGTTATTTCGACGGAGGAACGGCCATTACGACCGGGCCCGACCGAATCACGCCGTTCACCCAGCGGCACAGCACGCTGTCGGACATTTTTGCTCCCGGTGCAGCCATCACCGGTGCCAGCTACAACGGTGGCACCGTAACGATGCACGGAACGAGCCAAGCCTCTCCTCATATCGCCGGTTTAACGGCGTTGATGCAACAGTTGGCCCAACAGCGAATTGGCCGCCAACTCTCGTATGATGAGGTCCGGTCGATCATGCGTTCCGCCGCCACGACCATCAACGATGGCGACGACGAAAACGACAACGTGACCAATACGAATTTGAATTTTCCCAGGGTCGACATCGCGGCCATTGGAGAGACGATTTGGAACCTGCCGAGCGGGCCTTTGCCCGACCTCGACGATCAAATTGCCGAGTCGTCGATCGTGAACCTCGAATCCTCAGTCGCTGGCGGAATCAACGCGACGAATATCGCGGACGACGGCGATGTCGACATGTTTAGCATTACGGTATCGGCAGGGCAGCCGGTTGCATTCGATATCGACTTGCCGCAGGGAAGTCTTAATTCCGTGCTGACATTGTTTGACGGTAACGGGAACGTACTGGCCTCAAACGATGACGGGGCTGCCCCCGGCGAAGTGCTTGGCGCGGCTTCGTACCTCGAATACACATTTGCCACCGCGGGGACGTACCACATTGCGGTTTCCGGATCGCCGAATAGCGCCTTCGATGCCGTGGCGGGGACGGGCGACGTCGCCTCGAGTGAAGGCGACTACTTGCTGATTATCAGCGACCTTTTAGGCACGCCAAGCGATCAGGACGATACGATTTCCGAGGCAAACCTGATTAGCCTCAACTCGTCGACATTCGGGGAGATTGATTCCTCCAATATCGAAGATGTCGCCGATGTGGATATGTACCGGTTCGCGGTGACTGCCGGTCAAACCGTGACGTTCGACATTGATCGTCCCACCGGAAGTTTGGATTCAATTTTGACATTGTTCGACCCCGGGGGCGGCCTGATCGGATTGAACGATGACGGCGCAGCACCGGGAGAGGGCTCGACCTTCGAGTCCTTTATCGAGTACACGTTTCCCACCACTGGAACATATTACATTGCTGTTTCCGGCTACCCGAATGCTTTGACGTTTAACCAATTTACAGGTAGCGGCGACGTCGCATCGTCGGAAGGCGACTACGAGTTGATCGTATTGACCGAAGCTGTTGATCCTGGGGAGCCGGATCCGGACGATCAGATTTCGGAAGCGATCCCCGTGGCAATCGGTTCGTCAGCTTCAGGTGCGATTGACGCCAACGGTCTCGACGATTCCGCCGATGTCGATATGTACAGCTTTACGGTTGCAGCCGGCGACACGGTGTTGTTCGATATCGACCGTCCGTTTGGCAGCTTGGATTCCGTTCTGACGTTATTCGACTCGGGAGGCGGAACCATCGCGTCGAACGACGACGGCGCTGCTCCGGGTGAATCAAGTACGGTTGAATCGTTCATCGAGTATACCTTCACTTCGGGTGGGACTTACTACATCGCTGTTTCCGGCTATCCCAATATTTCGTCGTTCAATCCGATTACCGGTACGGGCGATGTTGCGTCTTCGGAAGGGGCCTATCAATTAATTCTGTCCCTGGATGTACCGGACCCGGGCAATTCCGATCCAGACGATCAAATCTCTGAAGCGACTCCAATTTCTATCGGCTCGACCATTCAGGGATCGATCGATACGTCGGACATCGACGACCTGGGTGACGTCGATATGTACAGTATTGCTGTGACCGGGGGCGAGACCGTTTCATTCGATATTGACGTCCCCAGCGGAAACTTAGATTCGATTCTCTCGCTGTTCGATCCTTCGGGGGCATTCATCGGCTTGAATGACGATGGTGCAGCACCGGGAGAAGCCATTACCAGTGAATCGTTTATTGAGTACACGTTTCCGACGACGGGGACCTATTACATTGCCGTTTCCGGCTATCCGAACAGCTTAGCGTTCAATCCGATCGCGGGCACAGGCGATGTCGCCTCGTCAGAGGGTGATTACACCTTAGTCGTGACTGACCCCGCAGTCCTCCAATTCGATTACGGCGATGCACCGAATCCCTATCCCACGTTGAACGCGAATAACGGCGCTGTTCACACCGCGACCGGGCCGCGTTTAGGCGCAATCCGTGATGGTGAATCCAACGGGGCCCCGAGCGTTCTCGCGGATGGTGACGATCTCGCTGGTTCACCCGATGACGAAGATGGAATCGCGATCGGGCTGATGACGGCGGGCGAATCGGGATTTCAAATCAGTGTCGATGTGCAGAACGCCCCAACCGGTGCGCTACTTGACGCGTGGATTGACTTCGATGGAAATGGTGTTTGGGATGCGACTGAACAAATTGCCGCCTCGCAGGCCGTGGTTGCCGGGATCAACCTCATCTCGTTCGATGTGCCGGCAAACGCCCAAGAGGGATTTACGTACGGCCGCTTTCGGTTGAGTACTGCTGGCAACCTTGATCCGACTGGGGCAGCGAGCGATGGCGAAGTGGAAGACTACCGCGTGGAGATCGAGCGCGCCCGTGGTGCCACGTTCGATGTCAATGGCGGCCAGATGACGGTGCGCGGAACCGAGTTTTCCGATGATATTCTAGTGCGGGCCAACGGTGGAATCGTCGAAATCGTCGACGGAGGAACGGTGATCAATACAGGTGTCAGCCTCGCGAGTCTGACATCGATTCGTATCTTAGGAAGCGGCAACGACGACTTCCTGACGCTCGATTCCTCACTCGGTGCGATTACCGGTTTCATTTTCGGAGAGGAGGGGAATGACACGCTGACCGGTGGCGACGGTGATGATATTCTCAATGGAGGAATCGGAAACGATATTCTGATTGGAGGCGCCGGCAACGACGCCCTCACAGGAGATCTGGGAGATGACTCACTGGACGGCGGTTCTGATGACGATCGCTTGTTGATCGACGCTGACGACTCCTCGCTACAAGGGGGCGGCGGACGGGATACCGCCGATGCGACGGCAGCTTTAGCGGGCATCAACCTCGATATGGTTCCAACGGGGTTGGAGGTTTTCTTCGGTTCGGCCTTCGACGACATCGTGTCGGCTGCAGGTGCAACAACGGCGGTGGAGTTACGGGGCAACAGCGGAAATGACCAACTGAGTGGCGGTAACCTGGGTGATTTAATATTCGGCGGCGATGGAAACGACTCCCTGGTCGGAAATGACGGCGGTGACTACATCAACGGTGGTCTCGGTAGCGATTCTGCCGACGGCGGGTTGGGGGACGACCGAATTGACTTTGAATCGGCCGATTCCTCGGTGCAGGGAGGCGGCGGCACGGACACAGGTTCTGCCACTGGGTCGACGACAGGTGTGAACATCAATATGACCACTTCCGGGTTGGAACGATTGATCGGGTCGCATTTTGGTGATGTGATCACCGCTGCCGGTTCCACAGCGGGAGTTCTTGTGTTGGGACTCGGCGGTAATGACCAGATTACCGGTGGCAGTGGACTTGTCGACATTCTTCTAGGCGGCAGCGACGATGACACCATCATTGGTGGCGATGGGGGCGACATCATTCTTGGAGAAACCGGTGCCGATTCCCTCGACGGCGGTGCAGGCGACGATCGCATCGACTTCGACGAAAACGACACGAATATTCAGGGCGGCACGGGGACCGATCAGGGTTTTGCCATCGCAGCCGGCGCAGCGGTCAACGTCAATATGGTGACTGCCGGATTGGAAATCGTATACGGTTCAGCATTCAACGATGTCATTACAGCGGCTGGCTCGAATGTTCCCGTCCAGATCAACGGTCTTGCCGGTGACGATGACCTGACCGGCGGTAACGCGGCGGACGTCCTGCGGGGTGGTACCGACAACGACACGCTCACGGGCGGGCCGGGAGATGACGCGCTGTTAGGTCAGTTGGGGGCTGATACCTTCGTCATTCAGGGTAACGACGGCACCGACTTCAACGCCGCCGAGGGTGACGTGCTGATTTGAGCCACGAAGCTGCTGCCTAGTCATCATAGCGTTTGTCTCTAGTTCTTTGCGCATGGCGATCTGGATTTCTCGAGTATAGATCGCGGCAATCCGGCAGCAAAAAAGTTGGAAATTCAGGGTATTCATCGTGTACTCTGGATGGATGCGGGCCCCCTGCCCAACTGGCTTTCAATTGGCCGTTTTTAAACCATTCGTGGACCAAGACAGAATGTACTGCGCGCACCTGAAGAGATGAACTCGCGCATCAGTTTATGGAAATCGGTCGTCATCGTAATTGCCTCAGACGAAAGCGGAGCCACGACCCGCGAGCCTAATTGAATCGGCAGCCCAACCACCACCACAAGCCTAAGGCAGAAGCATGCTGCTGAAATCGTGGCTTTCGCTGTTCAGGCAATCTCTGCGTAGCAGAATGTTTCGAAGCCGTTTTCAGCGTCAGAATCGAATTCGGCGCAGGCAGAGATTTCGGTTCGCGCCACTTGTCGTCACAACCAACATGGCCAAAGCGGCCGAAGTGCTCGAAGACCGAACCTTGCTGGCGGCGGACTTTGGTGATGCACCGGAGCCTTATCCGGTGACATCCGCCGAAGGTGGTGCCGAACACACCGCATCCGGATTAACACTCGGCGCATCGCGCGACATGGAAGCTGACGGCGTGCACTCGGCCAATGCCGACGGAGACGGCGTCGATGAAGATGGCGTGACGTTCGGGACGATCCAAGTGGGGGCGTTGGACGCCACTGTCACCGTGAATGTCCAAGGTTCCGCTGGGCTACTCGACGCCTGGATCGACTTCAACGGCGACGGCAGTTGGGGCGGGCCGGGGGAACAGATCTTCGATTCGATCAGCGTGAGTACCGGTGATAACGCGCTGACATTCGATGTGCCCAGCTTCGCGGTCGCAGGGACAACTTATGCCCGGTTTCGGCTCAGCACGGCGGGAGATTTGGGCGTAACCGGAACTGCGGTCGACGGCGAAGTCGAAGATTACCAGGTGACGGTCAACAGTCCGGCGACGACACTTGGAATATTTGCCGGACAGGATGTCACCACGGATGCCGATGGGGCAATCGGAGTTCATGCGGCGGACGTAGACGGCGATGGTGACACCGACATACTGAGTGCGTCGTTTTTCGACGACAAGATTGCCTGGTATGAGAACGACGGGAGCGCGAACTTCACAGCGCACACGATCAGCACAGCCGCCGATCAGGCCTATAGTGTGTTCGCGATCGACGTCGATGGCGACGGCGATATCGACGTCCTCAGCGCATCGGACGGTGATGACAAAATTGCCTGGTACGAAAATGACGGCAGCCAAAACTTCACAACGCACACAATCACCACGGCGGCCGACGGGGCACAAAGTGTGTTTGCGGCTGACATCGACGGCGACGGTGACATGGATGTACTGAGCGCATCGTTCGACGATGGCACGATTGCCTGGTACGAGAACGACGGAAGTCAGAATTTCACATCGCATACGATCAGTATCGCCGCGAGCGGTGCAAATAGCGTTCTTGCTGCCGACGTAGATGGTGACAGCAACATCGATGTGCTCAGCGCATCGTATGTTGACGATACGATTGCCTGGTACGAAAACGATGGAAGCCAAAACTTCACTGAGCATGCCATCACGACGAATGCCGATGGGGCCAGAAGCGTATTCGCCGCCGACGTCGATGGCAATGGAAACATCGACGTATTGAGTGCGGCGGCCCACGACGACGCAATTGTGTGGTACGAGAACGACGGCAGCCAGAATTTTACAGCGCATACGATTACGACCGCCGCTGACGGAGTCAGAAGCGTGTTTTCAGCGGACTTGAATGGCGACGGTCACCTCGATGTCGTCAGTTCGTCTGCCAATGACGATACCATCACCTGGTACGAGAACGACGGAAGTCAGAACTTCACCAGTCACGACATCAATACGTTGGCCGGCAGTCCCTATTCAGTTTTTGCGGCCGATGTGGATGGCGATGGCGACATCGACGTTCTCAACGCGGACGACCTCGACGACCGGATCGCCTGGTACGAGAACATCGACCCCGTCGACTTTGGTGACGCGCCTGATCCCTATCCGACAACGAGATTCGAAAATGGCGCCGTCCATGAGACGACCGGCCCAAGATTGGGTACGAATCGTGACAGCGAAACCGACGGCACGCATTCGGCGAATGCCGATGCGGATGACACGACTAGTTCACCCGACGATGAGGACGGCGTGACGTTCGGCACGATTCAGGTGGGGGCATTGGATGCCTCCGTCACTGTCAACGTGCAGGTGGCGGTCGGGCTATTGGACGCGTGGATCGATTTCAATGGCGACGGATCGTGGGGCGGACCGGGGGAACAGATCTTCGATTCTGTCAATGTCGGTATCGGTAATAATGTGCTGACGTTTGATGTGCCCAGTTTCGCGATTGCGGGGACGACCTATGCCCGGTTCCGGCTCAGCACTGTCGGCGATCTTGGTGTGACTGGGGCGACTGCAGATGGCGAAGTGGAAGACTACGAAGTCACAGTTGTGTCGCCTACCGACGCCGGCGCCGAATTCGGCAGCCAGAATATAATTATCGAAGGAACGGGCGATGCCTACAGCGTTTTCGCTGCGGACGTCGACGGAGATGGCGATATGGATGTTCTCGGCGCGTTAGTGGGTGACGACGCCATTGCCTGGTACGAGAACGACGGCAGCCAGAATTTTACGGCACACACGATCACCGCGTCTGCCGACGGGGCCAACACAGTATTTGCCGCAGACGTGGACGGTGATGGCGACATCGACGTTCTCAGCGCGTCTCACAATGATGATAAGATTGCGTGGTACGAAAACGACGGGAGTCAGAATTTCACAGTCCACACGATCACCGCCTCTGCCAATGGGGCACGTAGTGTTTTCGCGGCGGACATGGACAAAGATGGCGACATCGATATCCTCGGCGCATCGGCCGATGTCGACACGATCGCCTGGTACGAGAACGACGGGAGCGGGACTTTCATCGAGCGGACAATCAGTACGGCTGCTGCTGGCATCCTCTCGGTTTTCGCTGCGGACGTGGATGGCGATGGTGATATGGATGTGGTTGGTGACACAATCGCCTGGTACGAAAACGACGGCAGCGGGAACTTCATCGAGCAGACAATCAGTACGGTTGCTCTTGACACCCGCTCGGTGTTCGCTGCGGACGTGGACGGGGATGGCGACATCGATGTCCTGAGTGCGTCGAGACTAGACGCCACGATCGCCTGGTATGAGAACGACGGAAGTGAGAACTTTGCAACGCATACAATCAGCACGGCTGCCAACGGAGCCCGGAGTGTGTTCGCGGCGGATGTGGATGGTGACGGAGATATCGATGTTCTTGGCGCTGCCCACGGCGCTGATAGGATTGACTGGTACGAGAACGACGGCAGTCAAAACTTCACCGCACGCACGATCAGCACGGCCGCGGATGGAGCGGCGAGTGTATTTGCAGCAGACATGGATGGAGACGGCGACTTGGACGTTCTCAGCGCGTCTCGCAATGGACCCGACAGAATCGCCTGGTATGAAAACTTGGGCTACGACTTCGGTGATGCCCCGAGTCCATACCCGGTCACGGAAGCGGAGAATGGCGCATCTCACGAAACGTCGGGACCGAGGCTGGGCACCAATCGCGACACCGAAGTGGATGGCGTGCATTCCGCCAATGCCGATGCCGACGACACCACCGGCTCTCCCGACGATGAGGACGGAGTCACCATCGGCGTGATGACGGCCGGCGAGAACAATTTTCAGATCGACGTCGATGTGCAAAACGCTCCAGGTGGCGCGCTATTGGACGCATGGATCGACTTC
>JANQRQ010000231.1 GCA_028284485.1 Planctomycetaceae bacterium
CGGCACTTATTACGCCTACGTCGAGAAACTGTAAGTCGAAATGACCGTGCAGGCGCAGCGAACTTCGACTCGTTCTCCAAGTGCGGGTCGACTGCCCCGACTGCGTCACATGATTCCCCAGCGGGTGGCCGGGGCTGGACAGAGCAAAGCGAAGGTAGCCCCGGGATTTCGTGGAATGCCGACGTTCCAGGTCGTTTTTAATCAACTTACTCGTGAGCACATATCAATGAATTTCAGAGAGGTCACCGTGAAAGTTGCCAAAGCGACCGGTTTATGTCTGGCTGCGATGCTCATGTTGTACGTGGCCGAAAAGCCTTGCGCAGCACAGGACGATGCAAAACGCTACGAGCATGGCCCTGATTCCGCTCGGCACGAGGACGCTCCCGCCGGAACGGTGACGATGCATGTTTTTAACAGCAGCCATGTCTTTCCCGGGACGATTCGTAGGTATTGGATTTACGTTCCGGAACAATACGACGAAACCGAGCCAGCGGCGCTGATGGTCTTTCAGGACGGGCATGCTTACATCAAAGAAGACGGCGACTTTCGCGTTCCTGTCGTCTTCGACAATCTCATCCATCAGGGAGAGATGCCTGTCACGATCGGCGTCTTTATCGACCCGGGACATAAGACCGCAGAACTACCGCCGGAACCGGGTTGGCGGCCGCGGCCGGAAAACCGCAGCTTCGAATACGACACACTCAGCAGCGATTACGCTACATTTCTGATTGACGAAATCCTGCCCGAAGTCACCAAGCAATACAACATCACCGACGATCCGCAGCGACGGGCGATTTGTGGAATTAGCAGTGGCGGGATTTGCGCGTTCACAGTGGCTTGGGAACGGCCCGATCAGTTTCGTAAAGTCCTCAGCCATGTCGGCAGTTTCGTCAACATTCGGGGCGGCCATAATTATGCGGCGCTCATTCGCAAAACCGAAAAGAAGCCGTTGCGAATCATCCTGCAAGATGGCAGCAACGACCTCGACAACCAGCACGGGAATTGGCCGCTTGCCAATCAGCAGATGCACAAATCTTTGGAGTTCATGGATTACGACGTGAAGTTCGTATACGGCGAAGGGGGACACAACGGAAACCACGGCGGCGCGATCTTGCCGGACTCACTTCGCTGGCTTTGGCGTTAGGCGAGCGGTTGCTAAATTGCTTTCCGCTGCCTTCTGAATCTCCCCATGTTTCCCGCAGTCGTTAAGTCGACTCTGATTTTCTGAATCGCCTCATGACTGAATGGATTGAATGGATTCAAGCAGACAAGGAACGTCTGTTATGGCTCGCCGGATTTTCTGTGGTGACGTTCGTTGGCACGTTGCTGGCTGTACCATGGCTGGTTGTCCGCATCCCTTCTGATTACTTCATCAACACCAAGCGCCATCGCCTCCCCTGGGCGGAACTGCATCCCGTTTTGCGAATCGTGCTGTTGGTAATCAAAAACGTAATCGGCCTGCTGTTTATCATGCTGGGGATTTCGATGCTGGTGCTGCCCGGTCAAGGAGCATTGACGATCCTGTTGGGGGTGATGCTGCTGAACTTCCCGGGTAAGTTTCGACTGGAAAAATGGATCGCCACACGAAAACCGATTCGCCACTCGATTGCCTGGCTTCGCGAGCGCGCTGGCCGTCCGCCTTTGATCCTGCACGACGAGTCGGAAAGCACTTGAGCGAGAGATGAGTCTTTCGTTTTCAGTCAAAGTCACCTTTCCCGCTGCGAACCGACTCCGACCCCATACTCCCCTCTCCCTCCGGGAGAGGGGTCGGGGGTGAGGGGCTTTGGAACAAAAACGGCGATCGAGGCTAAACCTTCGAAGCCGATGAGATCACTTGCTATTTACACCGTCATTCCCGCGCAGGCGGGAATCCACAAGGATGACTATGGCTTACAGCCAAAACACATTGTATTTGGACGCAATAGAGCTCATTGTCACCCCTCCCTCTAGAGGATGTCGGCCTGTTAGGGCCAGGAGAGGAGTACCTTTTAATTTCAGTTACCACGAAAGACACGAACTACACGAAAGGTAAATACCAGGATGTGTTCAGAAATCGGGAGCGTGACGCCCCCGCCGAGCAGACCATCGAGTTTTGATTGAATAAGATTGACGATCGAACCGGCAAATTGGCCCCTTTCGTTTTCCCCTTTTTCGTGGTTGCAAAACTGAGCCGCAGAGCGCTAGCTCGCGGGCCATTCCGATGAATGAACAAACCATCCACTCGCGCTCATTGAACGGCAACATCGCACGCGACCGACTCGCGGTGTGGTCCGCACGATCTTACACGCCCGCAGGCTAGCGCCTTGCGGCTCCAATTCTAGTCGCTCCGCGTACTCCGTAACTCCGTGGTGAGTCCTTCCGTCAAATGCCGAGCAGCGCTTCCCTTGCGGGTGGCTGGCGGCGCGATGACGTGTCCATGACTGCTGACTGATTGGAATAAGCGAACAGCGTTGAAGTCACATTACGGATACATAGCCCCAGCGCTATGGCATGACTGCTACTGATGCACTTAGTTATTGGGGCCGGAAAGCATCGCTCGAATCTACCGGGGCTTCCTTCGCTTCACTCCGTCCCGCCCCGCTCACTCAGTCCCAAAGAATAATTACGTTTCCGGATTCCAGACCGCCAAATCCTCGAGTGACTTGCGCTGCAGGTTTGGCACGACCGCGTCATCCGCCGGGTAGCCAATTGGAAACAGAATATACGGCTTTTCGTTTTCGGGTCGACCGAGAATTTCTGTAAGGAACTGCATCGGACTGGGAGTGTGCGTCAGAGTCGCCAGCCCCATGTTATGTAAGGCCGCTGCGAATAGACCGCACGCCATGCCCACGCTTTCTTTCACGTAATAGTTTTTGATCGACTCACCGTTGGCATCGATGCCGAATGTTTCCTCGAACACGACGACGATCCACGGCACCGTTTCCAGATACGGTTTTTGCCAATCGGTTCCCATTGGTTCAATCGCCGCCAACCATTCTGGCGGCATGCGATGCTCGTACGATTCGCGCTCTTCCTCTTCTGCCGCGATGCGGATTCGTGTCTTCAACTCAGAATCGCTGACCGCCACGAATTTCCACGGCTGACGGTGTGCACCGGAGGGGGACGTTCCGGCGGTGAGGATGGCGAGTTCGATCAATTCCTTTGGCACCGGTTTCGACGAGAAATGTCGCACACTGCGACGGCGGGACATGAGGTCGCAGAAGATTTGGCCGCGCAGTCGCATCTCTGCTTCAGGAAGCACGGGGATTGAATAGGGAACGAATGGCGGGTCGGTCATGGCTATCACCTTGCGGCAGGATTGCCATCGCTAGATATCGCTGGCAATGATACGCTACGGTTTCAATTGGCGAACTATCGCTTTTAAGGTACGCCATGAAGCTCGAACAATCAAAACGCCGAGCGTGGCCGGTCTTGCTAATCTGCTCGCTTTTATTGCTGCCAATCCTGTACCCGCTCAGCATGCCGCTCGCATATTGTCTGGAAGCCCAGGGGTATTCTCCGATTCCCTTCGACCAATTGGAGACCGTTTATCAACCCGTACATGAATTGTGGCTGAACCATGCCTGGTTCGGGGAGTCGATGAACTGGTACACCAATTTGTGGGGAGAAACGACCTCTTCAAGGATTGATTGGCACCGGTTTATGGTGGCATGGCAAGCCGATGCTTCTCCGTGAATTCCGCTAAAGTGGCTTCATCTTGTCCCCATGCTCTATCAAGGAACGCCAGCAGCGGTAGGCCCGGACCTATCGTACAGACTGGGGACATTGGTAACACTTAGACTTCTTAAGAGCGAACAGATCAAATCAGATCATAGCACCCGCCATGGACAGTCAATTGCTAGTGACCATTATCTTAGTGTCCATAGTTTTGTACCGTTGATGGTTGCATACGAAACAATGCTTCGGATTATTTGCGATGACTTTTGACCGCGAGGCATGGCAACTGATTATTACGCATCGAGCCAGGGCTGATGCGTTCGCATATGCAGCAACGCATTTCAACTTCACTTTGCCGGAATATTCCATCGTATGCAATCATTGGGTCGACCTATCCAAGAAGACTGCGGATGTCATTGAACGGCTTATCAACGAGATTTCAAACCGGCAAAAAGGAATCGAAATCGGCGTTGATGATGGTTTGTACTCAGAAGCCCGGAATGTAGTTGACTGGCATCGGAGCAATGTCGAGACGACCGATTTCATGATCAAGATCACCGACTATTCAGAAGTCGGCGAGGATTTTACCGAAGCAAAGGAGAATCACGTTAGGCTCCATATGAAGTCAGCCACATTCATTCAGCACTTGATCGACGAATTGACTGAATTGCGTGATCAGACCGAGTGATTTCAGCTCGACCCCATGCTCCGCCTGGGCATTCCCGCAGAGGTAGGCCAGGACCAGTCCTGGCAGATTTCTACTCGGTCCAAGGCTCCCGTCTAGGAACGCACTGATAGCGAAGCTCCTGCCTCGTTTCAACTTCCTTAGATGCGACAGAAATCTATTCCCCTCACCAGGCCTACGTCCAGCCTCTCCCGGCGGGAGAGGCGATGTGAAACAACGGCGCATTCGCATTGCTGAAAACGAACACTTTCTGCCAAACCCTCTCCCGGCCTACGGCCGACCTCTCCCAAAGGGAGAGGTGACAGTTAACTTTGTTGCGACCAATGGCAATTCATTGCAGACGGAGACGTGACTTGGATTGAAAATCGAATACTGCCGTCGAAACCTATCGGGTGGCCGGGGCTGGACAGAGCATAGCGACGGAAGCCCCGGTACTTCTGAGGATGCGCTTCAGCGCAAGCAGACACAATCCATTTCGTCGCGATGGCCATGCTCTACGCAATCTTGCGGTCGCTCGCCTTCTGTTCGCTCACACGTTCCAGCAACCGCCGCTGAACCAGGTCGATGTGCAGCCGCAGGTTGTAGAACTCTTCCATGTACGACAGCGGCACGGTCACCTCGTTGAGTTCCCGCTCCATCGTGCGGAGTGTCGTGACATGCTCGCGTAGCATTTCTGCTGATTCTCCCTGACGCATTTGCTGATCGATATTGCGCAGCACGCCGTACCACTTATAGATTCGCGACCGAATTCGCCAGCGATAAACCGGCGGTGCGACCTTTAAAAGCGGAATCAGCAGTGTGAGGAGCGGCAACAACATAATCTTCGTGCGGTCCAACAGCGACGCGACCCAAAACGGAAGATACCGCTGCAAAAAGGAGGGGCCCGACTTGAAGTATTGTTCAGCGGCCTCGTTCGGCGGGAACTCGATGTACTTGAGTGAAGGGAACTGCCCTTTTTCTGCCAGCAGATCGCCCGATTCATGGCTGGCCGCAGCCGCCTTCAACAACAACGGGACGAATGCATCGTGCAGCTCCGGTGTCGCCACCAAATTGGCCGTTGGAGCAATCAACTTCACCGGTTGCGATGGCAAATTGTTCGCCAAATCGACGACGCCCGGCGGAAGCGTCACGCTGGAAAGATAAGGATACAGCCGGCGATAGGCATCCTGACGTTCGAAACTCATGAGGCGCACGTCATCGTCATGCAAAAGATTCCGCACGATCTCGGAACGTGGTGAAATGACGAAAAAGGCCGCATCGATTGTGCCGTCTCGCAGTTTGTCGGCTGCTGCAATTCCACCCTCATCGAGCAGCGCAGTGCGGGGAGAGTCTGCCGCTTCTCCCACGACGCCATTCGCCTGTAACAGTTCCAATGCTATGGCGCGAGTCCCGCTGCCCACTGCGCCGACCGCGATTCGCTTGCCGCCGAGTTGTCGTAACTCGTCGAGTTCGTCGGCGTCGCGGTAGAAGACCCAGACCGGTTCAAGATAGAGACTGGCAATCGTTTCCAGCCCCGACGCATCGCGGGTCCTTTCGTCGGCCGTGCCCCCTTGGACGATGGCCAAATCGATGCCGTTTTCCTCTTCCAACAACGAATAGTTTTCGATGGAACCGGCGGTCGACCGCACATCCAGCGTGACACCGTTCTCTTGAAAGACTTCGGAATACGCCTCGCCGAACGCGTAGTACAAACCATCTTGAGAGCCGGTGGCAATGACGACCGTATCGGGCGGGGCCGGCTCGACGAAGTACCAGGCGATTCCAAACCCGATTAGAGTGACCAAAACCGCAGGGCCGCAGAGTTTGAACATGTCGCGGCGTTTCTCGGGCGCATTACCAAAAGCCGATGATGATTTCTTTGCAGGCACGATGTCGCTCCCTGTGTATGGACCTGCCCGCCCCGCAAAACTCCTGAAGCAGCGAGGACAGTCACACACTCATACCATGAAGCGACGTTTAGGTGAAGTCCTGATCGACGTATCAAAATCGACATCGGCGTGCACAGCCGGCTGACGACACGAAACCGGCCGGACTCGATCGATTGAAACAAGGCATTTAAAACGGCGCGTAGTCTTTGGGAAACCGAATCAGCAGCCGACGAGCCGCTTGTTCCTTCTGAAAATCCCAATCCAAGTCTTCCAGAACATCGTGCTTTTTCTTGTAAAGCCAGTAACTCGAATCGCCGGACTTAATGTACTTGTTCAGCAGCTTTAGCGCGGTCCCCAATTCGCCGCGGCGACGTGCCCGCCGCACATGTAGCAGAACGTACTCCCGCTCGGTCGTGTCGACCCATTTGCGCAACTCGTCGAAGTTCTTTTCGAACGCGGCATCGTGGGCCTTGCGATCACGAATCGGATGCTTTCTGATCACTTCCGGCAGTTCCATGTAGCCCAGCGCGCGGCCCTTACGATACAGGGCATCGACCAGGGTTTCGCGCTGCTTTTGCATCTCCGCATGGGCTTTCTTAGCAACGGGGTCGTCTTCGTTGACGTTTCTTCCGAAATGAACGGCTAGCTTGTCGGTGTCGATTTGGTCAATGACCGCATCGGCGGCCGCCACAACCTTATCGAGTTGCTCCTTGCGGCGCTCTTCGTCGTCGAGACGGTGCAATCGCGCAACCAATACAGGCAAATGATTGGGCGACACTTCCAGTAGTTCATTGGCAAGTTTCTCAAACGCTTCATCTTGTTTGTCGGTCGGAAACTTTTTGAGTTGTTCCACCATAAAGTCGCGAATGCTGTTTTCGAGTTCTTTCGGATCGATCTTCGACGCTGTCGAGCCGGCGCCCGTTCCTGTCGAGGAACTTGGCACAACGTAACGGAACGGGTATCCGCCAGGCCGTTTCCCTTCTCCCGGCGTGACAGCGTCCTCGTCGCCATAGCTAATCGTTCCCAACAAAATGTCGCCCGCTGATGCGCCAGCCGGCAATTGGCCTTTGGTGGGCGCGGCGATCCACAGCGACAAGGATTCACTCGGCTCTAAGGTCGTGCCGGTGAACTTGCCGCCGCCCGAATCGGCTGCCATACGTGTCGGATAAATGCTGGCAGAAATCGGCGAGCTAAGCGAGTGATCGAGTGATAACAATACCGACTTCAGCGAGTCGAGCAATTCGACATCGGTATTTCGGATTTGCACTCGCAATGTATAGTCACCCTTCTCGAGCGAAACGGCATCGGGCCAAATATCGTCGGTCGTGATCAGTCGTTTGTTCGAGTCATACAACATCCAAAGGTGCGCACCGGCGGTCGAGTCGTAGAGCAGATCATCTTTGCTCAACAATCGTGGCGTCACCGAACCCTTGGCATCCTGCTTGAATCGATAGGTCAACAGAAGACGATAGATCTGTCGTCCCGTGAATTGGGTGTTTCGATCGGCACTGAGTGGTTCAATCTTCGCGCTAGCAGGCCTCAATGTCTTGCGAAGTGTCGTTAACTTGGCCGATGGCGAAACGCTGACCTTCTCGTAATTGGAATGCAACTCGACCAGCGTTCCCGCTTCGCCGGGACCGATTGTTACGTCTCGTTTATTGGGAACGAGGCTACGGTAGTTGACTTTGAACGAAAGCTGCGACGGCCCGAGGCTGGACCAGTATTGCGACAGGCACAACTCCAACGTGCGCCCGGCGGTTACAGGTAAACTGCGGACGACCTCGACCCCAGGCTGCATGGGAATAAACTCGTTGCGCTCGCCATCTTCGAAGGACTCGCCCGGCGACGCTTGAACAGTGTGCATGACAATGACGCGCGAGTTACCTTCGGTTTCGAGTTTGAGCGAGACGTCAGCCCACGTGCATTCTTCCGGAACAGCCAGGAAGCGGCGCTCCACCTGACCGGGCTGCAGACTAAGACGTTCTTCGATCGCGACTCCCGCCTGAGATGCACTCGGAACCGTGCGGATAACAGTCACCGGAATACGAAAGATCGGTCCGCGGTTCTTGGTAGTCGAATCGTGTCCCAGAATTTCTGCAAAATGCACTCCGGGAGCCAATCGCGTCGGATCGACTCGTACGCTAAACATTAACCCGCCATGTGTCAGCACGAAACCGCTGCCGGTCTGAACCCAATCCTCGGTCGCTTCGAGGGCGACGTGCATTTCGTAATCGACTTTGTCACGGTTATCTGCATCTTCGGGAAATACGGGCCGCACGTTGATCGACAAATCAACCGGGTGGCTCGTTTCAGAGGGCTCTCGCAGGTAGATCCCCCGCGCGTTGTGGAGGCTGAGAACCCGTACGTCGTAGCGGAGTTGCTCACCGTTCGACTCGGCGTTCTCCAGCAAATAGTCGTAAGCCGGCATGATTTGCAGCAAACCCGGACCTTGGGCAAACACGTCGTGCCCTTCGATCGGACGAGCCGTGTTTTGAATCGCTCGGCGGACACTATGGGGAGAGTACAGCTTGTTCTGCGCCTTCATCGCCGAGAGCATTAAAGCGATGTTTCCGCACGCATTGGGAGAGGCCATCGACGTTCCGTTCATCCGCATGTTGCGCTGAAGCGTCCAATTGGGAACTGGTGCGATTGCACCACCCGGCGCGAAGATATCGACGCCCATGTCGCCATCCATCGTCGGGCCGCGTGATGTCCAGGTGTAAGGCAACTCTTCGAGTTGCTCACGCATGGCATATTCCGATTCCATCATCGCCGGAGAGATGTAGGCCCCCACGCCCAATACCGCAGTCGTCGTCCCCCCGGGCGCACCGACGGTCGACAGGGCCGGACCGGAATTTCCCGCGCTGGAAACAAAGATCACGTCGTTCTCGTTGACGATCCGGGAGAACAATTCCGGCAAATAACCGCGGTCGGGCAGTTTGGTTGGCTCGCCGAAACTCATATTGATTAAATCACATTCGTTCTCGAGCACGGCCGAGAGGGCGCGCTCGAATGCTTCCGACGTTTCCATTCCATCGAGCCGGTTGTCACCGATTTTGATAGAAACGATTTGCGCTCCCGGAGCAACGCCGTTCAGTTCGGGCTGGTCGGGATAGTAACCCGCTACGATGCCGGCGACATGTGTGCCGTGCGGGTGACCATCGGCCACGATCGACAGCAGATTGCCTTCGTCATAAATGTTGACAGCGAAATTCAACTGCGACTCGGCGCTGAACGTCGCGTATTGCTGCTCGGCGCGAAAGTTCGTCATGACTTTTTCGTCGCCTAAGTCGGCGTCTTCATCGGTATCGATCACGGCGTTCCACCGCTCCCCATCGTGGAAGACAACGCAATCATAAACGGGCCCGGGATCGTCGTACGATTTCGCCAGTTCCCGCAACTGTTCGAGGCGAACCTGCAGATCGCTCTTTTCCAATTTCTGTCTTTCGGACGGCGACGGATGGTCGCTATCCCACGTTGCAATGTTTTGCCGCAGCGCTGCTTCGGTTGCCGCATGTTTTTTGTTCCACTCTTTGCGTCGCTCTTGCTTGCGCCGCGTGACAAGTTCCGGCGGGAACAATTGATAAGCCGGTTTGATGCCGACGTGATATTCGCCGGTCGGATTCTTCCAGTCGGACCCCACTTTGAGTTCTCGGCCGCTGAGGCCTTCCAGAAGACCGTCGTCGAGTTTGCGGACCGTCGATGTCTGAACATCCCCGCTGCCAGTTCCGTCGACTAAGTCAACAATCTTGGGGCGTCCGTCGCTCGTTTTCTGCAGTCCGGCTGCGGCAGGGTCGACACCGGTATCAAAAATGGCGACAACCGTTCCGCGGCCATCGTATTCGGGATACTTCTTCAAGAACTCGAGAGCCCCGGTTTCAACTTTGGGCATGAGGCTACGGTCGGTTTCAGCCTCGCGGGAAACGGGACCGTCTGTTTGAGCGGTCGCTAATGTCAAACAAGTCGCTGCCAGTAATGCGCACAAGATCGGTTTCATCGTCTGCATCCGTTTGCAAGTCATTTCGACGAGGGGAATTCGGGACACGTTCGTGATTTATTCAAAGGAGCCCTTCCGGGCATTTCTTCGCGTACCGAAAGATAGCTTGGAATTATGATTGCCGTGCCTGAGATGGCCGGTCGGCGGCCGCCGGCACCCAACCTAGAATGACTATTTCACGCAACCGATTCAATCGTCAAAGTCGGGTCGGCTATGTCGCGGCTCCGCCATGCGGAACGTCAAAAGCCCGCCCAGCGCAATGCAGAGGCTGATAAAGACAAAGACCGGGCGAAATCCCAGCAGGTCGACCAGCCCCCCCACCAACGGCGAAAGCAAGCAGGGAATTGCCAGGCACAGGCTCATCGTGCTGACGTATCGGGGATGATCAACGGGATCGGCTAATTCCAGTGTGTAATTCACCAACGTCTTCATCGTAACCGGCGTGAACCCAAGCAGGCAAAAGGCGATCCAAAAGTAATTGTGTCCGCCGAAAGTTCGACCCGCCAAGGCAATCGCCAGTAAGGGAGTTAAGGCGGTGGCAAACACTTGAAGGCGAACGGCGAGCCGATTGCCGCATCGATCGGCGATATACCCCGACCAAAAACTCGAAAATCCGACTGCTGCATTTTGGGCAACAACCCAAACCATCAGGTGGAACGCCTGCTGCTGCTGCGTCAGCCCCTCGCGTCCCAACGCTTGAAAATGCGGAAATAGGAACTGAATCGTAATGAACAGCATCGCGACGACAGCGGCTCGCCGAAATCGGCAGTCGCGACGAAACACATTCCAAGCTTCGGCAAATTGATGTTTGCCCGACTTTCGCGGAGCATGGGCTTCGTCGGCCGGTTCGCATATTGCGATGGCGGTCAATCCGGCAATGACAAATCCGGTTCCTGTAAACGCGAAGATGTAACCGAATCCACCGTCCGGAAGACCGAGCCATGCGCGCAAGATGAACCAGCCACAGGTCACTGCAAAAATGGACCCGACGATTCCGGAGAGGCCTAACAACCGACCGCGGCGTTCGGCACGAATCAGTTTTCCTTGTAGCGTTCCGAATGAGAGTTGATTCAAACCGGTCGACGAAAAAAACAACGCATATAACAGTAGAAACACGGGCGGCAGCCATACTTGGCGTTTGTCATTGGTAACAAACCAGATCGCCGACAACGTGAGAAACGGCAACGCCATCAACAGCGACGTCACCATCAGGGCGCGTTTCTTCTGGGGAGCATTGCGTAGGCTGTCCGAGAACAACAGCGGCGGAATGCTTTGCCCAAAACGGTTTAAGACTGGCAGGCACCCCCGAATCCAACCGGCCCCCGCGATGGCATCGACGAAAGCCGGCATAATGACTGATTCGGTTTTGAAAATCCAAGAAGTCCGCAGGACGACGTAGTGAACGGCCAGAGTCCACAGGTTGCGGGTCTCATGCTCCCGAATCGAGGATTCGCGTTGCTCAGCAGCAGTTGGTTCACTTGGTTCGGAAAGTAATGCGGAAGATTCGGTAGGCGTCATGGGCGTGCTCAAGCCAGTTTCGGGAGTCCCCCGATCTGAGTCAAGGCAGCGGGAAGGCCGCTCGAACCAACTCCCATCGGTATTTGTCTACTCGGTAAGCGGGACTAGATGTGCCAAACCGTGTTTCTCGTTAGACTTGGCGTAGAACCTGGCCGGCAGATCACAAGGAGCCTTCGCGTCCCGGCCGACTGAATTCCTAGAAAACTCAAACCCGATGATCAGTTCCGAGGCAAAGCGAGAATTCGCCAATGAAGTCGCGAGGCGCCTCAGCGACGCCGGCTATCAAGCGTTGTGGGCCGGTGGATGCGTGCGAGATTTTCTCTTGGGGATTGAACCGGAAGATTACGACATCGCCACGAACGCTCGCCCGGAAGAAGTTCGGAAAATCTTTGGCCAGCGAAAGACTCTGGCGGTCGGCGCCAGCTTTGGTGTCATCATCGTCATTGGTCCCAAATCAGCCGGAAATGTCGAAGTGGCCACGTTCCGCACCGAAGGCCCGTATCTCGATGGTCGCCGCCCCGATAACGTGGCCTTTAGCACAGCTGAAGAGGACGCTCATCGACGCGACTTTACCATTAACGGCATGTTCTACGACCCGCTCGAGCAGCAGGTTCTCGATTATGTCAACGGTCAGCACGATTTGAGTCAGGGAGTCATCCGCGCCATCGGTAATCCGCGCGATCGGATGACCGAAGATAAGCTCCGCCTGTTGCGAGCCGTTCGATTCTCTGCGCGATTCGAGTTTGAACTCGATCCGGAAACAGCCACGGCCGTTAAAGACATGGCCGAGGAAATCAAGGTCGTCAGCGTCGAGCGGATCTCTCACGAGCTGCGGCGCATGCTTTGCCATCGGCATCGACGTCGCGCCGTCCAATTGCTGCATGGACTGCGGTTGATGTCGGGCATTCTTCCCGAGGTGCAGCCCTTCGCGGGTCAAGCCGAAAATGATGCGTTTCAAACAACGTTGCATATGCTGCACCTGTTGCGGGATCCCTCATTCGAGTTAGCCGCCGCTGTCTTGCTACATTCGTCGACAGATCCGATACCCATCGCTTGCGATGACCGGACATTCTCGTCGTTGTTGGCGGAGAAACAAATCGAACCAGTTCATTCCATTTGCCGCCGCTTGCGCCTGTCGAATCACGAAATCGAAGACATCAGCTGGCTGGTGGGTCACCGCGCGTTTCCTGCCGCTGTCTGGAAATCGGAACGAGCCCATTTGAAACGTTTAATGGCACGGCCTGTGATTAACGAATTGCTGGACTTGGCCCGCGTCGAGGCGCTCGCGACCGATGCCGATGTCTCAGACATTGTCGCCTGCGAGGAATACTTGCGCGACACGCCTCCCGATGAAATCGATCCGCCGCCGCTGCTGACCGGAGATGCCCTGCGAGACATGGGGCTCGAACCTGGCAAGCAATTCAAGGTCATTCTGGAATCGGTGCGCGACGCGCAGTTGAATGACGAAATTTCGACGTCGCAGCAGGCCCGGGATTTCGTCCGTCAGTTGATCGACGGCGACGCGGACGGTAAGAAGTGATAATCGCTGCCAGGCACGAGAGCCATCCCGCTGAAACGACGGTCGTTCTCGTTTGTGGCGACGGCTCGGTTTGGAAACACGCACCTCGCGGCCATCAATTGGCTGAAATTCAACGGAAATTGAGGAAACGATAAAGATGTCCGACAAAGTCCGCATTGGCATTATCGGCGCTGGCGCCGTTTCTGATTATCACCACGTGCCCGGCATTCGAATCGACGATCGGGCGGAATTGGTCGCCGTCTGCGACCCGAATGAGGAACTGCTTCAGCAGCGGCAATCAGATTGGGGCGAGACAAAGTCGACCACCGAATACGCCGATATCGCAGCCGACCCAGACATTGATGCCGTCATTATCGCCACGCCGAACTTCACGCATTTGCCAATCGCGTTGGCCTGCATCGAAGGTGGCAAGCACGTGATGTGCGAAAAGCCGTTAGGGCTCAACTTCGCTGAATCGAAGCAAATGTACCAAGCGGCACGCGACAAAAACGTGCGTCACATGACAGCATTTACCTATCGGTTTGCCCCGTCGATGCGGTACGTCCGCCACCTGGTCAGCAGCGGTGCTTTGGGGACGCCCCGGCATTTCCGCAGCCAGCGATTCTTGGACTTGCCCGAAACGAGCTGGGGATGGCGACAATACAAGGCGACCGCTGGGGCCGGCGACCTGTTTGACATGACCATCCACCGGATCGATTTTGCCAAAGATTTGATGGGGCCGATCGAATCGGTCTGCGGGGCGATCGCCCAATACGCGCCGCGGACGAAGACGGTCGACGGAAAGGACTGCGAGCCTTCAGAAGTCGACGACTGGTCGTCACTAATCGGCCGATTTCAAAGCGGGGCCGTCGGCGTCTGGGAGGGAAGCACCGTCATGAAGGGATATCACAACGATGGCTTCGGATACGAATGGGCCGAAGTCAACGGCAGCGAAGGCTCCGCCGCCTACCAATTGACTGACCCGAACAATGTGCTGGTCGGCAAAGCGGGCGAGTCTCTACAACATCAGCCGGTTCCCGACGAGTTTTTGGTAATACCGGGCAGTCCGCGTGACCCGAAAGCGGGAGTCCCCAGCACGGTCTTTCGATACGATTTGGTTTACGAATTGGTCTCGGCCATCGTCGAGGAAAGAGATGCCGTTCCTGGCTTTGACGACGGCGCGATGGCCCAAGCGGTCGCCGATGCGGTGTTAGTCTCTTACGAAAACAAGTCCTGGATCGACATCGACGCCAACGTGGACGACTGAACTCTGGGAACTGCCGCGACGGACCGCTCGCAGGCCAGCGAATTATTGGCTAGCGATTTCCTGTTCGGCAATGGCGCGCCGCGCTTTCCAAATCGACTCGAGCACGGCATCGACGTACTTTTCATCGGAAAAGGGCGTCATGATGTACGACTTAAGCGCCACAACCGGCTCGCCATAGTCGGTTTCGCGGTAGCAGTCGGTGAGAGAAATCACGACTCCCTCCCCGCGCAGCGCATCTTCGTGGACGAGGTCGTAAATCCGGCGGTTATAGTCGTTGTGTGCCAGTAACCTTTCGCGATACGTCGGATCGGCCTGCTCGCGCTCTGGTTCGCTAAAAGTGTCGACGCCATCGGGATAAACGCGAAACAGAGTGACCGGACCGAAGTTTTCGTTGTTCAAAACGGATGTGCTGGCGTGCGCTTCGAGATGTTCGCGCAAAACTTCAGCCATACTGACGAGATGACCCAAAATCGATCGCAGACCGTCTTTACCGAACAAGAGCAGATTCGCCAACGCGGCCATTGGCCCGGAACCGCTCCGCGTTGTCTCGAGTGTGTATTTCGCCGGATGATAGTCACCCGATTGAAACAGATACGGCATCGTACTGTCACCACGGGCAATGAGTTTGTAGTCCTCTTCCGTTTGCGTCAGAAACATGCTCGACACATAGGGCGTAAAACCGGTCTTGTGAAAGTCGATACCGAGAGAGTCCGACAGCCCTAAATGCCGAATCCGCCGAGCCGTCCCCGCAAGGGCCCGCACCGTGCGATTTCGGAATTCGAGACGATTCTCTTCAAAGTCGTAATCGTTGAAGACACTCCAGGCCCAGCCGATGACCGCGTCGGCATGAATATGTGGAACATAGTCCAACGAAAACTCGTCGACCAGGTCGTCGCGAATCGTACGGATAGCCTCTAAATCGTCGAGGCCGAACGCATCGGTCGTGCCCATGGTGGCCACGATCATCGCGATCTTCTTACCCTCCTTCAGGGCATCGCGGCACATCGACTCCAACAAACAGGGCCGCAATTCGTTGTTGGCGCTCGCGGGAACTTGAATGACGTTGTCTTCGCCGATGCCAAGCCAATTGGCGACTGTCCTGCACGCGTAATGGGCCCGTTCGGAACAAACTATGACGGCCGGCTCACGTTGGCCGGTCTTCCCCGAACCGGGACAGGCTTTTTCGAGACCGATTTTTGCAGCATACAACAGCGTCCCCGTTCCTCCGAACGTGAAGATTCCGCCGGCACGGTCGGGATCGTATCCCACCAAATCGGCCGTCGCCGCTGTGACTTCAATTTCCGCCACAGCCACATGCCGTGAAGATTCGTCGCTGCACAAATTCGGGTTATAGATAGACGGTAGTAGTCCACCGACAATACTGGGAATCGTCGGTGCGGGCACGACATTGATTTGGGATCGGGGATGTCCCCAAATGAACATTCCCGCAAGATGCTCGACCAGTTGTTTGTTCACCTCTTCAAGCGTCGAGGAGTCATCGGGCATTCGTGTTCGGCGTGCCGCCGCGTAATCGAGTTCGACCGGTCCCCCGAGCAGCGGGCTAGCCGATTTCATGGCGTCGACCTGGTCCAAGGCCCGCATGAACGAAAACACGACGTAGGAGTCGTGAACTTGGTTGGAAACCGGTTGCGGAAACGCTTGTCGCAACTCTTTCAAGATTTGCCGATACTCCGCCATTCCTGGTTGCCTTCTCTCTGTATGCTGTGGCGCTTTTGTAACTCGAATCGACGCCATTTACCGTTATCAACGACGGATCTCAGCCTGTCAATGTTCGGTTGCTCCCGACTTCGCCTCGTACCGACAGACCAATTGTGTCGCCGTGACCGACGGATTCAATTTCTGGTACCGACAAAATCTGGCTAAGACCATGTGTTAAAGGTAGAAGCAACTACGCGTCGACCAGCCCGCTGCGTTGACCGAACCGTGGGCCGATGCTAAAAAGGTACTTCTCGACCACCATACCATGGGTCTCGGTGGACTTAAGACTTACCCGTAATGCTGACAGATTAGGGACTTAGCAAGAATGGGACGCGTTGAACGTGATCGCGAGATCGCTCGCCGCCGAAAAAGGCGGGTCAAACTGAAGAAGCTGCGCACGAAGTTTGCGGCGGCCAAGAATGACGGCGAACGGCTGGAAATCCAAGCCAAAGTTCGCAAGATTAGCCCGTTTGTCAACTTGGAAGAATCAGTCTCCAAGTAAACACGTCGCACACCAACCGATGATCGAAGGACGAACATCATTTGTAGTTCGTCCTCTCATCAGTCCGCTTTCGCTGATACGACTCCTCTGTTGAATCCCTTGCTGCGCTTGCCGTCTGCAAAGCATCCGGGAAATCACTGTTCCGCCGAGAAACGGAATTCGCCTCCGCTGGCATCGACCGAAATTCGGCTTCCCTCTGGGAACTCGCCCGAGAGAATCTCGTTTGCCAATTCGTTCTGGACGCGGTTTTGAATGACTCGCTTGAGGGGTCGGGCACCATAAACCGGATCGTAGCCTTCCTCGGCGAGCATTTCCCGAGCAGCATCCGAGACAACCAACTCGTACCCGTTCTGCTCTAATTGCTTACTCAGCCGATTCAATTGCAGATCGACGATTTCCCGAATCTCTTCGCGCCCCAAGGGATGGAAGACGATCACTTCGTCGACACGATTGAGGAATTCCGGTAGGAATTCACGCTGCAAGGCCTCGGTCACGCGATTGTGAATCTCCTGCTCATGCTCTTTGCCGGCGAGATCCATAATCGTTTGGCTACCGATATTCGATGTCATGACCACAATGGTATTCGTAAAATCAACCGTGCGACCTTGGCTGTCGGTCAACCGGCCGTCGTCGAGCAATTGCAGCAAAACATTGAACACGTCTCGGTGCGCCTTTTCGATTTCGTCGAGAAGGATGACCGAATAAGGCTGCCGGCGAACGGCTTCAGTGAGTCGTCCGCCCTCTTCGTATCCCACATAACCGGGAGGCGCCCCGATCAACCGCGCAACCGAATGACGTTCCATGAACTCGCTCATGTCGATGCGAACCATGGCCTGCTCATTGTCGAACAGGAAATCCGCCAATGCTTTGCACAACTCGGTTTTTCCGACACCGGTCGGCCCGAGGAAGATGAACGAGCCGATGGGCCGGTTCGGATCCTGCCAGCCGGAACGTGAACGACGGACCGCATTCGAAACCGCAGTAACGGCCTCGGTTTGATCGATCATCCGCTGATGCAAGGCATCTTCCATATGCAGCAGCTTTTCACGCTCGCCTTTGAGCATGCGTGAAACCGGAATTCCGGTCCAGGTACTGACGACTTTAGCAATGTCTTCTGCCGTCACTTCTTCACGAAGTAGCCGTTCACCGTGCGAGTCGCCGATTTCGGAAAACTGCTGCTGAAGTTGCTCCAATTGCGTTTCGGCGGCGCGCAGTTCCTGCTCGGTGCGGTGCGCTGTAATGTAATCCTCGTTGGAATTGGTGCGCTGTGCTTGGTTGAAGGCTTGTTCGTATGTTGTGCGCAGCTTCTCGATCTCCTCCTGTAATGGCTTCAATCGAGATAGCGCATCTTTTTCCGACTGCCAGCGAGCTTTGAGTCGGTTGACTCCCTCCTCGCTGTCGGCAATTTGACGTTGGATTTCTTCGTAGCGTGCCTGACTTTCCGGACTCGATTCATTGGCAAGCGCGGCGGCTTCGATTTGCATACGGGTCAGCTGACGTGTCGCTTCGTCAATCTCTGCCGGCATCGAATCGATTTCAATCCGCAGTCGGCTACTCGCCTCGTCAATGAGGTCGATGGCCTTGTCGGGTAGAAACCGATCGTTGATGTACCGATCCGACAGCGTCGCTGACGCAATCAATGCATCGTCGGTAATCCGGATTCCATGATGCGATTCGTACCGTTCTTTGAGTCCCCGCAGAATGGAAATTGTATCTTCCACATTGGGCTCTTGAACGAGGACCGGCTGAAAACGCCGCTCCAAGGCGGGGTCCTTTTCGATATGTTTGCGGTACTCGTCGAGGGTTGTCGCACCAACACAGTGCAATTCCCCTCGCGCCAATGCCGGCTTGAGCAGGTTTGAAGCATCCATCGCACCTTCCGCAGCGCCCGCACCAACGACGGTGTGCAATTCATCAATAAAGAGGATGACCCGGCCCTGGGCTTCCTGGACCTCTCGAAGAACCGCCTTGAGTCGATCCTCGAATTCGCCACGATACTTGGCACCGGCGACCAGTGCCCCCATGTCCAGGGCGACGACCGACTTATCTTTTAGATTTTGTGGAACATCCCCCAGGACGATGCGATGAGCGATTCCCTCGACGATCGCCGTTTTGCCAACCCCAGGGTCGCCGATGAGCACCGGGTTGTTCTTTCGTCGACGCGACAGCACCTGGATGACACGCCGGATCTCGGTGTCGCGACCGATTACTGGGTCAATTTTCCCCTGTCGGGCGAGTTCGACCAAATCCTTACCGTATTTCTGCAAGGCCTGGTATTTGTCTTCCGGGGACTGGTCGGTCACCTGTTGTCCGCCACGCACATCACGCAGCGCTGTCAACACGTCCTGCTCTTCAACCCCGTTCATGTGCAGAATACGTTGGGCCTGGCTATCGACCTTGGTTAGCGCCAGCAGCAAATGCTCGGTCGAGACGAAGGCATCGCCCATTTGGTCCGCCACCTCTTGGGCGACATCAAAAACCTTCATCAATTCGGGAGAGGCCGAAACCTGGACGCCGGCTCCGGTGACTTTCGGCAAACGGTCCAATTCTCCCTCGACGATCGAATCGAGCGTACCAACGTTGGCACCGATCTTTTGGATTAACGGTAGCACCACGCCCTGCTCTTCGCTGAGCAATGAGTGGAGCAGGTGCAACGGCAACAATTGCTGATGCGAACGATCCTCGGCATCTTGTTGTGCGCGCTGAACTGCCTCTTGGGCCTTCACCGTCAATTTGTCTAATCGAAATGCCATTATGCTGCTCCGTTAACGTCGCCTGATGACTCCAGAAACTCATGAAAGGCGCTTGGATGATTATCTTGAAAAGGGAAATTGAATTGATTTGCTGAGAAGCGCGCAATCGCCTTTTCGCCAAGGGCTACCATACAGGTCGATTGGCGCAACGGAATCTTTTACTTGTCGATCGTAAGGTGTGATAGGTGCTCTTTATGCGGCCCGGTGAGTAGCCGGGCCGCACTTGAACTAGTTTCAAGACCTCGTTGCACTTGCTATTCGGCCTACGTTTCCAATACGTGCACGACGCACCAGAGGGTCTTAGAACTACTTCTAAAGCACAGAAAGGCGGCGGGGGCTGTGTCGTTCAGTTATTCCTTCTTCTCAAACTCGGCATCGATGACGTCCGCATCATCGCTACTGCCGGCCTCTGTTGCTCCGGCTGGCTCGCCGGCCGCAGGATTCTCGGCAGCTTGGGATGCCGATTCGTACATATGTTGCGACAAGGCGTGTGTCGCCTGCGTCAATTCTTCGATTGCCGAATTGATCGCAGCCACATCCTCTCCCTTGAGCGCGTCGTTGACCTTGGCAATCGAAGATTCGATCGCCGACTTCGAACCGTCGTCCAGCTTGTCGGCATGTTCCTTCAACATCTTTTCGGTCTCATAGACCATCATCGAACCTTTGTTGTGTGCCTCGGCCAGTTCACGGCGATTCTTGTCGTCGGCAGAATGTGCATCCGCATCCTGACGCATCTTTTCAATTTCACCATCAGAAAGGCCACTCGATTGCTCGATGCGAACCGACTGCTCCTTCCCGGTCGCGACGTCGCGTGCCGAGACGTTTAGAATACCGTTCACGTCGATATCGAACGTGACTTCAATCTGTGGCACGCCACGAGGTGCCGGTGGAATTCCGTCGAGGTTAAACTGCCCCAGTGGGCGGTTGTCATTGGCCATTGGCCGTTCACCTTGAAACACGTTAACCGTGACAGCCGTCTGCCCGTCGGCTGCCGTCGAAAATGTCTCTTTCTTCGTCGTGGGAATGGTTGTATTTCGTTCAATCAAGACGGTCAAAATTCCGCCCTCGGTCTCAATTCCGAGCGACAATGGCGTGACGTCGAGCAGGACGACATCTTTGACGTCGCCGGCAATGATTCCGCCTTGAATCGCCGCACCGATTGAAACGACCTCGTCAGGATTCACACCTTTGTGTGGCTCCTTGCCAAACAAACTCTTCACGAACTCCTGAACTTTTGGAACACGAGTTGAACCGCCCACCAGGACGACCTCGTCAATGGCGTCCGGATTCAAACTCGCGTCTTTGAGCGCATTCATGACCGGTTCGCGGCAACGCTCGACCAACGGGTCGATCAGTCGCTCGAAGTCCGCTCTTGAGATGTTCAATTGCAGGTGTTTTGCACCGCTGGCGTCAGCCGTAATAAACGGCAGGTTGATGTCGGTTGTCTGCGAAGTGGAAAGTTCTTTCTTCGCCTTCTCGGCCGCTTCGCGCAATCGCTGCAGCGCCATCGGGTCGTCACGCAGGTTGATCCCCTGTTCGGCCTTGAATTTGTCGGCAATGAAGTTGATTAACTCTTCGTCAAAGTCGTCACCGCCCAAATGGGTGTCGCCATTCGTGCTGAGAACTTCGACCAACTCGTCACCCACTTCCAGAATGGAGACGTCGAACGTACCGCCGCCCAAGTCGAAGACGGCAATCTTTTCGTCCTTCTTGCGATTTAGCCCGTAGGCCAACGCAGCCGCTGTCGGCTCATTGATGATCCGCCCGACTTCCAATCCGGCAATCTGACCGGCATCTTTGGTCGCTTGGCGCTGGGCATCGTTGAAATACGCCGGTACTGTAATGACCGCTTTGTTGACCTTATGGCCCAAATAGCTTTCGGCAGCTTCTTTCAGCTTGCGCAAAACCAAGGCGGAGATTTCCGGGGGCGAATAGGTCTTGTCGCCCACCTTGACTTTGACATAGTCGTCCGGGCCGCCAACCACTTCGTAAGGAACAATTTTCTCTTCGGAGGCGACTTCGTTGTGTCGCCGACCCATGAACCGCTTGATGGAGTACACGGTATTCGTTGGGTTGGTCACCGCCTGACGTTTGGCTGGTTCCCCCACGAGCGTTTCTCCCTTGTCGGTAAAAGCTACGACACTGGGAGTGAGACGGTTCCCTTCCAGGTTGGCGATAACCTTTGCTTCGCCACCTTCCATGACTGACACAACAGAGTTGGTTGTGCCCAAGTCGATTCCGATAACTTTTTCGCCTTCTACGGCCATTACGCTCTCCTAGTATTCTGGTGAGACCGACCATTCCTGTCCTGTCATCTGGCAGGGCGGCCCCTCTTGTCGATTCTCGTTTGGTTTGTCTCTTGTTTGGTTTGTCCACTCAGCCCACTTCTGGCATCGTTGCCACAAGAACTACGCAAAGGGTGTGCCAAGCCAAACCCTCTTGAGCGACTAATCACATCTAATTGATATGTATAACGTTAAGAAAAGCCAACTAATTAAGGAGAGAATACCGACAACGCCAAGGCTGTCAAAATGACCGATTTAATTCTTCACGGGAAGTCCGAAGCAACTGCCTAAATGGCAGCAAAACCAGCGTCAATCGGCCGACTTTCCATCTGCCTTTGGGCGGTTTGCAAAGCCGTTGGTCAAAATGCCGAATCTGAAGCGAATTTACGGGCCGTCCGGCACAGGTATGCTGGTTCTAAACTGTTCAGCCGCTTGACACTGCAATTCGCGAGGTGTACAACATCCGGCTTCACAGAGGGTACATCAACTGTTCCCGAAAACCTGCCTGAAAGGCTGAAATGGCGAAGAAAAAAGCAGTTTCGGGAAAGAAGAAAGTGAAGAAGAAGAAGCCAGTTGGCCGGCCGCCCGCCAAGAAGCCAGCGAAGAAGCGGCCCACGAAGAAACGGACACCAAGCCGTCCTGCCAAACCCAAAAAACCGGCCGTCAAGAAAAAGTCCGTCAAGGCGAAGACCAGTGCGTCGAAAACGGCCAAACCGAACGTCGCCAAACCGAAACCGGCATCGCGATCGACTTCACCTGAGGCCGAACTAAAACGACTCGACCGCGAGATTATTAAGCTCATTAATCGTCGCGCGGAATTCACAACGAAATTCCTACAGGGGCAACCCAATCCGTTAGAGGCCGTTTTCGACCCGAGGCAAGAAGACGAATTGTGGGCTCAATTGGAATCGGTCAATTCCGGACCGCTTCCTAACCAGGCGGTGCGGGGGGTATTTCGGGAAATCGTCAGTGCGGCGAAGCGGGACGTCAAGACTCAGCGAATCGCCTATCTCGGTCCTCCGTTCAGCTTTACCCATATTGCTGCGATCGAGCGCTTCGGCGAGTGGGCCGACCTCATTCCAGTCAACACGATCGCGTCGGTGTTTGAAGAAGTGAATCGCGGACATGCCGACTTTGGGTTAGTGCCGATCGAAAACAGCACCGACGGTCGCATCGTCGATACGCTCGACATGTTCACACGATTGCCGTTGCGTATTTGCGGCGAAGTGCAAATCAGCGTTCACCACAATCTCTTGGCACGCTGTCCGCGCGGCGAAATCATCGAAATTTACAGCAAGCCACAGGCCCTATCGCAATGCCGGGACTGGCTGGCGAAGAATATGCCGCAGGCACGACTCATCGAGGTAACGAGCACATCCACCGC
The DNA here is from genome assembly GCA_028284485.1 of Planctomycetaceae bacterium. Lineage (GTDB taxonomy): Bacteria > Planctomycetota > Planctomycetia > Planctomycetales > Planctomycetaceae > JANQRQ01. The sequence continues at coordinate 23,155 of JANQRQ010000231.1, forward strand.
TGCGCAACTTGCGCGGGATAAACCGGGGGCAGGTGCAGTCGCCAGTCAGCAGGCGGCGGTCGAGTATGGACTGCAATTGCTCGCTGAAGATATTCAAGACAATAAAAACAATGTGACACGTTTCGCTGTAATCGGCGAGGAAAGCAGCAAGCCCAGCGGCAAAGATCGAACGGCCCTGCTGTTGCAGATTTCTCATAAACCAGGTGCCCTGTCGGACGCTTTGGTCGCCTTTAAGAAGAACCGCGTCAATCTCACGTGGATTGAGTCGTTTCCGTTGCGCGGTCCAGAATCCGGCTATTTGTTCTTCCTCGACTTCGAGGGGCATTCCCTGGACACGAAAATCCGTAAGACTCTGACCGAGTTAGAGAAGAAGGCCGTCCGGCTTGAAGTACTCGGGTCGTACCCGCGCAGCGAGCCGAGAGATTGAGCCGATCGCGCGCTCGATCGGATATTGTGCCGCGTCGCTTAAACTATAAATGTTTGGCGACCAACGGATTGTGGAGACCGCTACCCGCTCAGTTCTTGCGGTCGCATGAGAGTACTTCCATCTGACATTTGGACAACGAGAAAGTAAACAGATGAGACGCCTGTTCGTCGCCGGCAATTGGAAAATGAACACCTTGGCCGAATCAGCCACCTCGTTGGGAAGCGACTTGGCCAAACAGTATCCCGAGAGCATCGAAAAGGTCGAGCTCTTGGTCTGCCCTCCATTTCCCTATCTCGCTGCAGTCGGAAGTGCAGTCGACGGCTCTGCGATTCAATTGGGGGCCCAAAACGCGTATTTCGAATCTCCCGGCGCGTTTACCGGCGAGGTTGCCGTCGAAATGTTACTCGACGTCGGAAGCGAATGGGTCATTCTGGGGCATAGCGAGCGTCGGCATGTCCTCGGTGAAACCGATGAAACGATCAATCAAAAGGTCTTGGCCTGCCTGTCAAAAGGGCTGAAGGTCATTTTGTGTGTCGGCGAACTGCTTAGCGAGCGAGAAGCGGGACAGACCGAGTCTGTCCTCGATGGACAGATGGAAGGCGGGCTCGCGGGGTTGGACGTTGAATCTCTGCAGAATCTGGCGATTGCTTACGAGCCGGTCTGGGCGATTGGAACCGGAGTTACGGCTACTGAGGAGCAGGCCGATTCTGCCCATGCCCATCTTCGCAATTGGCTCACAAATCGCTACAATTCCGACGTTGCACAGGACATGCGAATTCTATATGGAGGGAGCGTGAAACCGGGCAATGCTGGCTCGCTGATGAGTCTGCCAAATGTTGATGGGGCGCTGGTGGGTGGTGCCAGCCTACAATTTGACTCATTTTCAGCGATTATTGACGCGGCCGTTGAAACGACCAAGAGCTGAGCCTGGAAACGAGCCACCGACTGGGCAACCTGCCTCTTGTGAAATATCTCGAATTCTTCGATACTTCCATCGGAACTGGAAGAAGAAACGAAATCTGAACGCGGCTAGTATTCGCAGCAAATAAGCCATAACGGGAGGTCAACGGGACCCATGGACGTCTTGTCGATGACATTGTTGATGTTGGTTGGATTGTTCTTGATCCTGATTATTCTGCTGCAGCGTGGTCGTGGCGGAGGCTTGGCAGGTGCGTTCGGCGGCATGGGCGGCCAAAGCGCCTTCGGTACCAAGGCGGGCGATGTCTTTACCAAGATTACGGTCGTTGTTGCGACCATTTGGGTCGCGCTGGCAGGATTGAGTGGTTTCGCGTTACGTGCCGGGGCCGAGAAGCGATATCCCGGCGGGGACAACGTTGTTAACGAAGCCTCATTCGAATCGACCGAAGAATCGGCGGCGGAAGAGGAGGAATCAACGACCGAGGAAGAATCCCCGACTGGCTCCGATCCGATATTCGATGGCCAAACCGACGATGCGGGCAACGCAGAGAATGATGACGGAGCAAATTCTCTGGCACCTTTGATCCCCAACCCTAACGAAGCGGCATCACCGGGTGGCGACGAGTCGTCCTCTGAAGACTCAAGTGGCGATGATTCCACCGAAACGGGGGACTCGGACTCTGCTCCGGAAAATGAGTCATCCGAGAACTCGACCGACAACGATCAAGACTAGAGCGATTTCCTTTTTCTTGTGGACGTTTCAGGCTCGTTGGAGCCAGCTTTCACAGAACAAAACGCGATTGTCGCGGCCACAAGTCGGCGTAATACGCTGTAGCCCCTTTCCAAGAGCATGATGTTTGGAATGTGATCTCACCCGGTCCCGTTCGCGATTCGGGCCTTTTGAAGATCGTTCATTCCAACGATTAGATACCGTTTTTCCCAAAGGCGAGTCGACCCAAGAATCGGCGGGGGATGCTCCCGATCGGCTTTCGCCCAGCGAGCCATCAAGCACGCGGTCATCGGATTTCATTTGTCCCAGGTCTCGATGGCGGGACGAAGTCTCAAGATCCTTGGGACCTCTGGAACAGACTTGCTCGCCATTCGACAATTTGCGAACGGGCTACGCTTTCCGATTGGGGGATCGACTCGATATTATTCGGCAATACGATGGGACGGCTTGCGAGCCGGCAGCGTGCTTCGTTGGGTCCCTGATCGGAGTTGGCTCCGAAAAACTGTGGACCGTACTTTCGAAGGCCCGTTGAAACAAGGAGAACAAATTTCGTGCTGCGAAGTATGACCGGGTTTGGGAACGCCCAGGGGCAAGATCAGCGGATCGCGGCCTCGGTGGAAGTTCGCGCCGTGAACAATCGGTACCTGAAGATTACAACGAAATGCCCCGACGCGTACGCCCCGTTGGAGAGCCGTATCGAAAAGCAGGTGCGCGATACGATTTCGCGAGGCACAGTTTTGGTCTCCATTCAAGTGAATCGAATCGGCGAGAGGGCGAAAGCTGCAATCGACGAGCAAACATTGAACGTTTACTGGGACCAATTGAAAGAGTCGTCGCTCAAGAAAAATGTTCCGCTGCCCAGTGATATGAGCCCACTTCTTGGATTGCCTGGCGTCGTTGGAGAATTACGCGAATCAGTCGACTGCGAGGAGGACTGGCCGATCTTGCAATCGACGCTCGCTGAAGCGTTAGAGAAGCTCAACGCATTTCGCTCTGACGAAGGCCAGTCAATGCGGGACGACCTGTTGCTGAATATTGTGACCATTCGGAAAGACTTAGAAGAAATCGCTGCGGCCGCTCCGTCGGTCGTCGTTGAGTATCGAGACCGGCTTCATGAGCGTGTCCGGGAACTTCTCGGACAGGCCGACGTCGACATCGACAGCGGTTCCATCATACGGGAAGTCAGCATTTTTGCTGATCGGTGCGATATCAATGAAGAGATTACGCGGCTACGATGTCATCTAGAGCAATTTGAAGCATTCTTGGACGATCAGGGGACGAACGGGCGTAAGCTCGATTTTTTGGGACAGGAAATGTTCCGCGAGATCAATACAATCGGTGCCAAGGCTAACAATGTTGCGATTTCTCACAGCGTCGTTGAAATGAAATCGGCGGTGGAAAAAATTCGCGAGATTCTGCAAAACGTGGAGTGAACCATCGTGGCGGAACTTTCTCCCCAAACCGATGGCTGCCGAATTGTTGTGTTATCCGGCCCGAGCGGAAGTGGAAAATCGACGATCGTCAACCGGCTGATCGAGGAATCGCCAGTCCGGCTGATGAAGGCAATTTCGGCGACAACTCGCCCAAAGCGGGCCGGCGAAATAGACGGGGACGACTATTACTTCTTATCATCGGAGGAGTTCGACGCGAAACGTCAGGCGGGAGAGTTCCTCGAGTACGAAGAAGTGCATAGTTCCGGCTATTGGTACGGGACCCTGCAATCGGAACTCAAGCGAATTGGGAACCTCAATGCGTGGTCGTTTCTCGAAATCGACGTCAACGGTGCTCTGCGAATCAAAAAGTTGTATCCGGACGCGTTGACAATTTTCCTGAAAGCATCGTCGGAAGATGTTTACGAACAGCGTTTGCGAGGCCGAGGGACCGAATCGGAAGAAGTGATTCAACGCCGGCTCAACACGGTTCGGAATGAATTGAAACTAGCGTCATCATACGATTACCAAGTCGTCAACGATCATCTCGACCGAGCTGTGGCTGAGATCATCGACATCATTTCATCACGGGAGGCTCAGCTACATGCTTGAGGAATTTAAGGAAGAAGAAATCGTCAATAAGGTCGGCGGACGATTTAAGTTGTCATCACTCATTCAAAAACGCATGGTCGCCCTTAATCGCGGGGCTCGGCCGCTGGTGGAAATCCCGTCCAAGAACCCGATGGAAATCGTGGTGAAAGAGATCATGGACGACAAAATCTACCTGGATTCGTCTGGGGAAGTCGCCATTGCTGACGACGGCAGCCCCGATGGCGCCATTCTGGAAGATGCCGGGCCGAGTCTCGATGATCTTTGATCGTCGCATCGAATTGTTCTTCGTTTCGATCTAGTCGGGAAATCCACGATGCAAGACCGTGAAATCCTGTTGGGTGTCACGGGTGGCATTGCTGCCTACAAATCGGCCGACCTGGCCAGCAAATTGGTCCAGGCCGGCGCATCGGTTTCGGTGGTGATGACCGAGTCGGCCACGCAATTCGTCGGCCCGATAACGTTCGAAGCGCTGACGAACCGGCCCGTGCATCGACAGTTGTTCTCGCCGCACGAGCATTATCGTGGCGAGCATATCGGCCTCGCCCAGCGAGCCGATATCTTGATCGTCGCGCCGGCGACCGCAAACTTTTTGGGAAAAGTTGCGCATGGCATGGCCGATGACCTTTTATCCACTCTCATCCTGACGATGACCGGACCCGTTCTGTTGGCGCCAGCGATGAATTCGGAAATGTGGAACAAACCATCGGTCCAACGCAACATCGCTGCGATCCAACAGGACGGGATCGAGATAATTGAACCCGGATCCGGATGGCTGAGTTGCCGACAAGTTGGCCCGGGAAGAATGGCAGAACCTGAAGAAATCGTCGCCCGAATTGCGGAACGCCTCGAAAGACGCGATTGACGTGACGGCAGCGGACCGTCGCCACCAATGGAAACGCCGATGCGCATTTTGATTACAGCCGGTCCCACACGTGAGTACCTCGACGACGTCCGTTACTTGTCGAACGCCAGTAGCGGGCGAATGGGGTACGCGATAGCCGCATCGGCGATCGAAGCGGGGCACGAAGTGACCTTGGTCAGCGGTCCGGTCGCGATTGAACCGCCGGAACATTGTCAGGTGGTTTCTGTCGAAACGACGGCGCAAATGCGAGATGCCTGTCTTGCAAATTTTGATCATTGCGACGGTGTTATCGCCGCTGCTGCAGTTTGCGACTACAAACCAGCCCAACGCATCGCGGGCAAAATCTCAAAATCTGGCGAATCCATTTCAATCGAAATGATCGAAACGGACGATGTGCTGGCGGAATTGGGCCGGATTAAACAGCACCGATGGGTGATCGGATTTGCGCTCGAGGCAGAAAACGCCCGCGAAAACGCCCTGCAAAAGCTACGGGCCAAGCAATGCGACTGGATTGTGGTTAATAATCCCTCGGCGATCGGCTCGGAGATAAATTCTGTCGAATTCATCGACCCAGCCGGAACACCAGTCGCCCAATGGTCCGGTCGCAAAATCGACGTCGCCCGCAGTCTGATGTCGTGGCTCGATGCGAATATCAGTCATAACCGGACTCTTTCTTCGCAATAACTGTTGCGTTCGGTCCACATGTTGCCCGGATGCAACGAAAGCTGTTGCATTTTTCCGACACGATCGCCGCTGTGTGATAGTCTTGGATTGAAAGCAATAATTCCGGACTCGACTCCCAGACATCGTCGGTCCAAGAACTTCAAGATACAAACAGGTGGCGTGTCGTGGTGAGGTTTCCGCGCACCAATGCTACATTGGCGCGCGGAAACTCTCTTTTTGCTCGCGGTGCGCGCCTTCGGTAATGCGCCGGCTCGAATCGGCGTACGATTCCATGGTTGACTATAGCCGCCTCAAAACAGACCTGGTGGCGCTGGGCCTGCTTGCGATTACCGTATTCGCTGCGCTCAGCCTGCTAAGTTTCGATGCCGCGGATCCCCCGTCGCATTTGGTCTACCCGGTGCGCGCGATTCCAACCAACCTCTGCGGACCTGCCGGTGCGCATTTGGCGTTTGCCCTGCGAGCAGCACTAGGAATCGGGGCTTACCTAGTTCTGGCTGGATTGGTTGTTTTTGATCTGGCGCTGTTTTCCCGTCGAGAACAACAAGGGACGCCGATACGCATGATCGGCGGATTGCTCATTCTGCTGTCCGCTTGCAGCGCTTCGCAATTCCTTCTCCCGGGAATGGAAGGCGGGCATGTCGTCGGAAGCGGCGGATATGTCGGCGCGTGGATTCGCTCCGTTCTGGAGGCACAGTTCGCGCTGGGCGGATCTTTGATTCTGATATTGTCGTTGTTCACCGCGGGAATGCTGCTCGCCACCGACTTGATCTTCTTTCGGTTGTTCTATCGTTGTGCGCGACTACCTTTCGCGGTCGTCGGTTTACTGACCAGTCGACTTTCCAAACGCCGATCGGAATCAGCCGATCTTGAATCCGATGCCGAAATCGACCTCTCCGCTTTCGAAGACGCCGCTGCCGTGGACTTACCGTATGAGTTGGAAGATCTGGCCGACGAAGCAACGGAATCAGACGGCGAATCGCGAAAACCGATCAAGGTCAACCCGCCTGTGACTGTTCGATCCGAACGGGATGAGTTGATTGCATCGCTCGAAGAAAAAAGCCGCGATGAATCCGATGAAGAATACGAATTACCCCACCTGGACTTTCTCGAAGACTCGGAGGAGTTTCCGTACGAACTTCTGGCGGACAAAGCACGAATTGCCGCCGTCACGCTGGAAAAGACTTTCGAAGAGTTTGGCTTAAACGTTCGTGTCGCCGAAATTGATACCGGTCCGGTCATTACGCAGTTCGAGCTGGAACTAGAGGCCGGATTGCGGCTGTCGAAAGTCACGGCTTTGGCAGACGATTTGGCCATTGCGCTCCGCGTACCGGCTGTGCGCGTTGTCGCGCCCATTCCTGGTAAGAACACCGTCGGCGTTGAAGTACCGAATTCAAAGCAAGTCATGGTTCGACTGCGCGAACTGATCGAATCGTGTCCGCGTGAAATCGAAAAGGCACGCATCCCCATGTTCCTGGGTAAGGATGTCAGCGGCCGCCCCCTGGTGGTCGATATGAGCAAGATGCCGCACTTGCTGATTGCCGGTCGCACGGGAACGGGAAAAAGCGTTTGTCTCAACTCGCTGATTCTGTCGATCCTGATGACGCGCAGCCCCGATGAAGTCAAAATGCTGATGATCGACCCGAAGATGGTCGAATTGAGTCCGTACAAGCGCATTCCCCATTTGATGCACCCGGTCATCACCGACATGAAAAAGGCCGAAGCCGTTTTGGCGTGGGCCGTCGACAAAATGGAAGAGCGTTACGACTTATTGGCTCGCTGCGGTGTGCGACATCTCGACAGTTACAACAAGCTCGGAAAAGATAAAATCCTCGAGCGAATCGGCATCGATCCGGAATCGGACGAGGCTGACGACATTCCCGAACAAATGCCCTATATCGTCATCGTCGCCGATGAAATGGCCGACATGATGATGACCTCGGGCAAAGATGTCGAAGGTCACATTATCCGGTTGGCTCAGAAATCGCGCGCCGTCGGGCTTCACTTGGTGCTCGCAACACAAAAACCGACCGTCGACGTCATCACTGGACTCATCAAATCGAACTTGCCAGCCCGTGTTTCATTCCAGGTCGCCAGCCGCACCGACAGCCGTGTGGTTCTCGACGAAATGGGAGCCGAACGTCTGCTGGGCAACGGAGACATGCTGTACCTCGCGCCCGGAACGAGCAACGTCGTTCGCGCCCAAGGGACCTACGTCGATGACGACGAAATCAATGCCATCATCGACTTCTTTGGGGATCAGGCACCCCAGTACAGTGAAGAGCTGGCCCAATTGAGTACGACCAGTTCCAGCGGACCAGCTGATGCCACCGCAATGCGAAATCGCGATGATCTCTATGAATCTGCGATCGAAGTGGTCATTCGAGAAGGCCGCGGCAGCGTGTCACTGCTGCAACGTTGCCTGGGCATCGGGTATGGCCGAGCAGCCCGGCTGATCGACTACATGGCCGAGGATGGCATCGTTGGAGATTACAACGGCTCCCAGGCTCGCGAAGTGCTGTATACCATGGAGCAATGGGATGCCCTGCAGGCTGGTGAAGAACTCGAAGAAGTCCCCGTTTGACTCGAAATGTCCACCCGCCTATGATGTGACTTCCCTGAATTCTTCGGAGAATAGGTGACGGTGATGTCGGCCCAGATCTCACAGGTTAACACGAGCGTCAGCCGTGCAGAGAATGCGATCGGCATTATTCTACGCTGGAATCCCGGTTTCAGACGACTGTGAGGTTCCTTGAACAATCGAACAAATCGAAACCCTCGGGTCGTCTGGCCTGAGGGTTTTTTCGTGCTGGATACTGCCCGCCGGTCTTATTCGAATTAAGATGGCAACTTCGGGCGAGGATTCCGATCAGAAGCTGATCGAATGAAAGCGATGTAATTATGACCCGCATTCAAATCTACGACACAACTCTACGCGATGGCAGCCAGGGAGAAGGTGTCAACTTTTCCCTACAAGACAAGCTGCTGATCACGAAGAAACTCGACAGTCTCGGATTCGACTACATCGAGGGAGGATACCCCCTTTCGAACCCCAAGGACTCCGAGTATTTTCAGCTCGCGGCAGATATGGATCTCAAGCACGCCTTGATTACGGCGTTCGGCATGACTCGTCGCCGCGACATTGCTGCGGAAGATGACGTTGGCATGCGAGCCCTGCGGGATTCCAAAGCTCCTGTGGTAACGATCGTGGGCAAAACATGGGATCTGCATGTCACCGAAGTATTGCGAGTCGATGAGGCTGAAAATCTGGCGATGATTCGCGACTCTGTCGCCTTTTTGCACGCGGAAGGTCGGCAAGTCATTTACGATGCAGAGCACTTTTTCGACGGATACCGAAACAACCCCGACTTCGCGCTAAAGACCATTCACACTGCCCAAGAGGCGGGCGCACAAATCGTTGTCTTATGTGATACGAACGGCGGTCGCCTGCCAGAACAAATCGCGGAAGGAGTCGAGGCTGCCCGCAGTGCCCTCAACATTCCTGTTGGAATCCACTGTCATAACGATAGCGATGTGGCTGTAGCGAATTCCCTGGCAGCTGTTGACCACGGAGCGATCCAGGTTCAGGGGACCATTAACGGCATCGGCGAACGGTGTGGAAATGCCGACTTGATCAGCATTGTGGCGAATCTGGCTCTGAAGAAAGAGGGCTACGAAGTGTTGGACGAGTCGGGTGTCATGCACCTGGCCGAGCTGTCCCGATACGTTTACGAAATCGCCAACATGAATTTTCGATCGGGCCAAGCCTTTGTCGGGGCAAGCGCGTTTGCCCACAAGGGTGGGATGCACGTTCATGCCGTCAATCGAGTTACGGAAAGTTACGAACATATTCCTCCGGAAGTTGTCGGTAATGTCAGACGCGTGCTCGTCAGCGAACTTTCGGGGCGTTCGAACATCGTGGCAAAGGCGACGAAATTCCGGCTGGAGCATGACAACGAATTGATGGCAAAGATCCTAGAACGCGTGCAGGAAATGGAAAACGACGGATACCAATTCGAAGCGGCAGAAGCCTCGTTCGACCTGTTGATCAAAAAAGTCGTCGGAACGTACGCACCAAAGTTTGAACGGCTACACTATCGAGTGAACGTCGAAACCGACAATCTCAGCGAACCGGCCACCGAGGCAACCGTCAAACTGCGGGTCGGCGACAATGTCGAACATGTCGTGGCGGAAGGTGACGGGCCTGTCAACGCCCTCGACACAGCTCTACGCAAGGCACTCCGTGCGGCCTATCCAAATCTCGACGAGATGCACCTCGTGGACTATAAAGTCCGGGTGATCAACTCGAGTGAGGGCACGGCTGCCCGCGTACGTGTCGTCATCGAAAGTGGAGATCCCCACGAGGTTTGGAGCACCGTCGGGGTGAGCGAGAACATCATCGAAGCCAGTTGGCTGGCCCTTGTTGATTCCGTCGAATACAAGCTGTACAAGGACGATGGCGAGGTGGGGCAGGATATGGATCCCTCGACCGCCGAACCAGCAGCGGCCAAAACTTCGACCACATAACTTGCTAGGCCGTTAGTACTTTCTAATTGACCAAAGTCTTTTTGCATCAGAATCGGATCAGATGCCAACAACGCTTGCCAAACAGTACGATCCCCAGGAAGCACAACATCGCTGGTTCTCCTATTGGGAAGAGCGCGGATATTTCAATGCCGACCCTGATCCCGAAAAGCAATCCCACACAATCATGATTCCCCTGCCCAACGTCACCGGGGCGCTTCATATGGGGCATGCCTTAAACGGGACGCTGCAGGATTTGATCACACGCTGGCGGCGAATGCAGGGATACGAAGCGTTGTGGATGCCAGGAACAGACCACGCAGGGATCGCGACACAAGCTGTCGTGGAACGCCGCATGCTGGAAGAGGAAGGATTGACGCGGCACGACGTCGGCCGCGAAGCGCTGGTCAATCGCATATGGAAGTGGAAAGACACCTACGAAAGCCGCATTCTCAGCCAATTGAAACAACTCGGTGCCAGTTGCGACTGGCGGCGCACGCGGTTCACTCTCGACGAAGTCTGCTCGCGCGCCGTGCGGCGTACGTTTTTCAAGTTCTTCGATGACGGCCTGATTTACCGAGGCAAACGCCTCGTCAACTGGGACACCTACCTGCAAACCGCCGTTGCTGACGACGAAGTGTTCCGCGAAGAAGTCGACGGTTCGTTTTGGACATTCACCTATCCGGTCGTCGGCAGCGAGGAACACATTTCTTTCTCCACGACCAGGCCGGAGACAATGCTGGGCGACACCGCTGTTTGCGTGCATCCCAGTGATGAACGCTATACGCATTTAATTGGGCAAAAGGTCACAATCCCGCTGATGGATCGAGAAATCCCCATCATTGCCGATGCACTGTTGGCCAAAATGGATATGGGTACGGGGGCTGTCAAAGTGACTCCCGCGCACGACCCGAACGACTACGCGTGTGGGCTCCGAAACAAACTGCCGATGATTAACATTCTCAATTCCGATGGAACGATCAATGAGAATGGTGGCAAGTATTCCGGAATGGACCGATACGAAGCGCGCCAGCGGGTCGTCGAGGACATGAATGCGGCCGGCCACTACCATGGTGTGGAAGAACGCAAAATGGAGCTGGCCCATAGTGACCGATCGAAGACGCCGATCGAGCCGTACTTGTCGGATCAGTGGTTCGTCAAAATGGACGACCTGGCTCAAGCGGCCATGGATGCCGTATCCGATGGGCGCGTGCGGTTCTATCCCCAACGATACGCCAAAACGTATTTGGATTGGCTGGGCGAGAAGCGAGATTGGTGTATTAGCCGACAATTGTGGTGGGGACATCGTATACCCATTTGGTACTGCGACACCTGCACCGAAGCAGAACTCCAGCAGGCGTTCGACGATCGCGACGATGTCGTATTCCGCCGAGATGCCGAAGATCGCTGCTGGCTCATTTGTTCGGAAACCGATCTCGAAGCCGATTGCTTGGGACCTGGCCACACGCTCACCCAAGACGACGACGTGCTCGACACGTGGTTCAGTTCGGCATTGTGGCCGCACGCCACGCTGGGCTGGCCGGATACGCAACACGACCCACCGTTGGACGATGCAGCGCCAGCTTCGGACGATGGTAAGAACCATGTGCTCGATTATTTCTATCCTGGCAGCGTACTGGTGACCAGCCGCGACATTATCACGCTGTGGGTCGCCCGCATGGTGCTCACGGGCCTTTACAACATGGGCGATGTTCCGTTTCGACACGTCTGCATCCATCCAAAGATCTTAGATGGCTTCGGACAGACCATGTCAAAGTCTAAGGGCAACGGCGTCGACCCAATGGACCTCATTGATAAATACGGAACCGATGCCGTCCGATTTACGATCGCCTCTTTCGCAGGCGAAACGCAGGACGTGCGTCTGCCGGTCGGTTACGAGTGCCCGCATTGTGAAGCAGTCATCGCACAGACGCTCGAGCATCAGACGATGATCCCCGCGGGTGGAGAGAAACCGCGCATCGACTGCCCGAAATGCAAGAAGTCGTCGCAGTTTTCCAGCCCCTGGTTCGATCCCGATCCGGGAGAGGCGGTTGCACGGGTGGTCAGCGAGCGATTCGAATACGGCCGCAACTTCTGTAACAAGTTGTGGAACGCCTCGCGGTTTGCGTTGATGAATCTCGAAGGCTATCAACCGGGACCGGTGGACCGGTCGGAATTGATGCTAGAGGATCGGTGGATTCTCAGCCGGCTTTCGCGTGTTGTCGAAGACGTAAACACCTATTTGGGTCGTTATCAATTCGATGCGGCGACGCGTGCCATCCGCGAATTCACCTGGAACGAGTTTTGTGATTGGTATTTGGAAATGATCAAGCCGCGACTGCGCGACGACGAGTTGCGACCAGTGGCCCAGCGAGTTTTGGTTAGCGTTTTGGACGGATTGGTGCGGGTCTTGGCACCGTTCGTTCCGTTCATCACAGAGGAACTTTGGCAACGGCTCAACGAAGTGGCGCCGCAGCGGCCGGTGATCGGCTCCGAAGACCTGTCACCTGCCGAGGCGTCAGACAGCATCATGACAGCCTCATGGCCGGAGATTCCGGCGAGTCTTCAGGATTCGGGACTCGAGGATCGATTCGAACGTCTTCAGGAGACGATCGTCGCGGTCCGCAACGTCCGGGCCGTCTACAGCATTCCGCCGGCAACACCGCTTAAGCTGCACATGCGGTGCGATGAGTCTGCAGCGGGCGAGATTCAAGACGTCTCCAGTCAATTCGAAAATCTGGCAAAAACAATGCTCGAATCGGTCGGCGCAACTGTCGAGCGACCGTCCGGTGCGGCCAGCTTTTCCCTAAAAGATGCGGATGGGTACATTCCGTTGGAAGGAGTCATCGACCGCGAGGAAGAACTAGGTCGACAGCAAAAGGAAGCGGACAAGCTGCGCAAATTTATTGAGGGTCACCAGAAAAAACTCTCCAACGCGAATTTTGTCGAACGTGCACCGGCAGAGGTCGTCAACGATGTTCGGGAGACGCTGGCAGGCCTGCAGAAACAACTGGAGAGTGTGGAATTAATCATCTCGCAGTTAAGCGATAGTTAATATCCCACTCGGCGATTCGCGTGCAAGATTCGATGCACCAATTCGCAAACACGTTAACGTGCAACGGCTCAAGTCGGTCGACAGGTCGTCTGACCGAAAGTCGCCATTCGGTATCTCCGGCAGCTTGAATCTCGAATTCCCGCGTCCTTATAATCGAAGGTGGTTGCGACACGGGTCAAATCATCGTCGCCACCCCTTTTCAATTCTCAGAGTCTATAACGGAGTTTTCACCGTGCTTGTTCGAATGGAACTGGCCCGGATCATCGTAAACGATATCGCTGATCAACAAATCGTCTATTTGACTGAATGTGACGGCGATCGCACGTTTCCGATCATTATCGGGATTTTTGAAGCCACTAGCATCGACCGACGCGTGAAGGACGAGCCGCGCCATCGACCGTTAACTCACGATCTGCTTAAGAACACCATTGAGCAATTGGGGGGCGACGTCGAGGATATTGTGATTACCAATTTGCGCGAGCACACCTACTATGCCGTCATTCGCATTCGTCAAGATGGCGAACTGATCGAAGTCGACAGTCGACCGAGCGACGCCATTGCCTTATCGGTGCACTACGACCCGCCGCTACCGATTTACGTCAACGACGAAGTCCTCGAGCAAGTCGCTTGAGCAGCGTCGAGTCTCGCCAACCACTTCGCAATTCGAAGCCGCAGCTTTTTCTCGGCTTGACCGGTTCCTCGGCCGACGATGCATTTTCGACAGTCGAGTCTAATTGCACTCTGCAATGAGCGGACCGGCGAGTTCTTGCAGGAAGAACAGTCGGCCCGGCTGGGTCGGCATGTAAGTCGACGGAATCCAAGCCGAAGGACCGTGTCGGAGCGTCATCCACAAGCTAAGGCCCTGCCACATCATCCCACGAGAGAGTGTGCCGTCCGCACCACCGATGATCCAGTCGGCCCCTAAGAACAGTCCCGGACCGATCGTATTGGCATAGGCCGGTACCAAAGTGGTCCGACTTTTGAAACTGGTAATGGCGTTCTGTTCGATTGTCAGCGGATGCAGCTTGGCGCCGACGCGATGCGTTTGGGCTTTCCAATCGTCTTCGGATGAATACTCGCCCGCGAAGTGAGGCTCCCAAAAGGCGATATGGCAGACTCGACCGATGCCGAAGATCACTGCGAGCTTCGCCCCCCCTGCCCGTAATTCTCCGATTCGATCGCCATATGTCGGCAAGACATCCTTGGTTGCAAAATGCCGCTGATCGGTGGGAACAGTCAAGTCGCCCAACGGACCGTAGAAGGCCCCTTCCATGGCGTTCTGAAAGGCCCCTGTATCGGTTGGCTCTAAAGTATTCCCGTCGGCGTCACTCCATTCGTCCATGTTAAAGCCATAGACGTGATCACAACCGACGCCCCATTCTTTGAGAAAGTAAACCGCCCAGCGATACATGCCCATCGGGCCAACCGGCAGGATCATCGCCAGTTTTTCTCCGGCGTCGCGGCTGCGACGAATTGTTTGGGCAATTTCGTGCCCCATGTACGTATCGAAGTCGGCAACCGAGTCGCAGGAGATCGGCTGAAAGTCGGAATGCCAATAGTCCTGCCGGTTCGTGATTGACGTCGGATCGGCATCGACACAGGCGTCGATCTTCTTCAAATCCCATCCAGCTGGGAAGAAACTCTCCATTAACGAACCTTCGAGCGTGGTAATGAGATCCAAGGTTGTCTCCTTATTTTGCTTTTTCGCGCTAGGTTCCACTCGGCATTAAGGACTGATTTGTCACTACGAATCTGTTACCAGCGCATTATTGGTACCTTATCAATGATCGCTAGGCAATCCACTCCGTTGTATTCACTAACAAACGATGAGAATTCGACCTTTAGAGCCTACTCGATTGGAACGCACCAATCCCCTGCCCTTGCGCCCCAAGCAAGGCCGCTTGCATGGTGCATCGCGTCGGCGGCTCGCTATAATGTGCCGCATTGCGACTTGGTATGATTGGTTTGATAAGCAGCATTTAGGATCGTCATGGACGAAGACGTCGTTAACCCCGGGGCGTTTCGATATCGACAACTATTCCCCTGGGTCCACCTGTTTCGAACATTCGGAATAGCGATTGATCTACGGAAGATACTGCTCGCAACATTGGGACTGCTGGCCATCTCGGCCGGCAACATGTTGTTTTGGGAACTTCCGTTCGCCCCTGGCGAAGACAGCACTTCTGCCGGTGCACGTTGGCCCTGGGAAGAAAGCTTTCTTCCATCCGGCAGCGCAGTTGGCATTCTTGATCAACTGGTTGTCGATCCTTGGAGTTTCTTGAATCAGATTTCTTGGCAATGGCACCTCGTACTACAACCCGTCAAGGAGATTGTTGAACCGATTGTTCCGCTGTTCGGGTCATCGCAGTCCTGGTCGGAAACAGCATTTGCCTGGACGCAATTGCTGTGGATGTTGTGTGTTTGGGGACTTTTCGGTGGAGCCATCAGCCGCATGGTGGCGGTGCAGTTCGCGCGCGACGATCGGGTCGGCACGTTGGCCGCGGTTCGATATTCCTCGAAACGGTTGCTGGCATTCATCGCAGCTCCCCTGATGCCGATCGTCGGGATCGGTGTGTTCTGGTTGCTGTGCATGGTTGCTGGGTTGTTCGGTCGGATCCCCGTGGTCGGCGAAGTCGTTGTGGGAGCGTTGTGGATTATCCCGCTCGTCTTCGGTCTCGTCATGTCACTGATTCTTATCGGGCTGGCTGTTGGTTGGCCATTGATGTACGCCACAATCAGCGCAGAGGGAAGTGATGCCTTCGACGGATTGAGTCGCTCATTCAGTTACGTTTACGACCGTCCCTGGTATTACCTGTGGTTGGCAATTCTGGCGATGGCTTATGGATCGATTGTCACAGTTTTTGTCTGGGTCGTCGCATCGTTGTTGATGCATTTGACCACCTGGGGCGTTAGTGCCGGGTTGGGAGAGGCCGCAGCTTCGACGCTCCCTCGGTCATTATTCGCGACGGCAGACACCGACGCTTCCCAAATCCTGCCGGTGTTCGTCCGAGGCTGGAGGCATGCCCTGGAATCGCTGGTCGTTGGTTTCGTGTATAGCTATTTCTGGACAGTCACGACTGTGATTTACTTCCTGCTTCGAAAAAGCGATGACGCCACAGAGCTGGATGAAGTCTTCGTGCTGGAATCGGAACAAGAGGATGATTTGCTTCCGCTTGTCGGTGTGGCAGCTTCACAACAGCCAGCCGATGAAAGCACGGTAAATGAGGGCGACGACTCGAAAGATCAGACACCGAGCGGATCGGAAGACGACGGAAACTCATCCGCCGATGCAGGCAAGCCGGAATCCAACCCGTAGTTGAGCGGTCGCGGTGATTCCGGCGCACTGCCGCCTGCTTTTTTACACGCGATTGTTGCGACGCAGGTCGGCTTACCAGCGAAACAGCGACGTCGCCCAAGTCAGCCCGGCACCAAAGCCGGATAGCAGCAAGGTATCACCAGAATTGATACGCCCTGCTTGAATGGCCTCGTCCAGAATCAGCGGAATCGATGCAGCTGACGTGTTTCCATACCGATCGAGATTATTCAAGATCTTCTCGCGCGGAATGCCGAGCTGCTCGACGGCATAATCGATAATACGAATGTTGGCCTGATGCATGACGAACAAGGAAACGTCATGCACCGACATGTCGGACTTATCCAAAACAAGTTCGACAGATTCGGCTAAGACACGAACGGCCCATTTGAAGACATTCCGACCGTCCATTTTCAACAGGTGGCTACCTGCGGCGATGTTGTCCAGGTTGGCTGGACTTCGCGTTCCACCCGCCGGGCATTCCAGCAACGGACCGCCACTGCCGTCGGCCCCCATTTGGTAGCAACTGAGCCCTTGGTGTGGTTCCCCAGCAGTGACCAAAACGGCGCCTGCTGCATCGCCAAACAGTGGTGCGATACGACGATCGGTTTGATCGACAATACGACTGTTGCAATCGCCGCCGATGACCAGGGCAAGCTTGCTGTTTCCGGTGGCAACATACTGTGCTGCGGTCACCAATGCGTACATAAAACCAGAACAGGCCGCCTGCAAATCAACCGCCGGAGCATCGAGACCTAATCGGTTTTGTACCAAGCAAGCCGTCGACGGACAGTTGAAGTCTGGGGTAAACGTGCCGACGAGGACAAGATCGATGTCCTGCGGATTGACCTTGGCAGACTGAATGGCGCGACGGGCCGCCTCGACACACATGTCGCTGGTGGCTTCCTGTGGGTGTGCATGCCGGCGGGAAAGAATCCCCGTTCGCTGCTCGATCCATTCCGGATCGAAACCGTGGCTTAATCGTAAGTCCTCGTTGGTAATCACATTGTCGGGCACATACGATCCAGAACCAATAATCTGTACACCCATCAGAGAATTTGTGCGACGACTAAATATTGTTGTCGATCGCTTATTCGCCAAAGGGTGCGGCTGAATTGCGGTATTCGATGACCAATCGCCGGTTGCCTGTTCCTCGACACCGTCGATCTTAAGTTCAGGAGAGGAATTCTGATGCATTTATGCGGCAAGCCTTAATTCAGAATGTCAGATCGGCAGAGAGGGATGCCAATCGGGGCTTCCGTGTCTAAACGTTCGCAACTCAACGGGCTTGAAAACAGCAGATTTGAATGTTGCGAAAATGGCGTTCCGTCGACGATAAATCCGTTTGGTGACATTTGCTTAGGAAGTATAACCGTATCGTCTGCGGGTGACTAGTGGAGCGTGAGCCTTTCGCGCCAGACCCTACAGAAAGCCCAACTCCCGAATTCCGCAGATTTAACGTCGAAACACGCCCCCCAGAGGCCCCCGAAAAAGACCGGTACAAATGTTACAATACCGGTCTCGAGACTCTTTGTTCATCCCGCGGGAGAAATACCAAGTGTGCCTGCTGACAGCCGCATATCAGGTGATTCCAGATTGGCCAGTCTTCATCCTGGCAAATCGCGAAGAGTCACTCCAACGAGCATCAGCGGGCCCGAGAATCAACACGCCGGCGGTCAACGAATCGGCGTTTTCCTGGGTCGGTGGTGTCGACCTGGCGGCGGGCGGAACCTGGCTAGGTGTTAATGAATGCTCCGTGGTCGTGGCAGTTACGAATAGGCCCAAAATTCGCATTCCGCCTAAACCTCCGTCCCGCGGAACACTTTGCCGACTTCTTTTGGAACAGAGTACGGCCGACACAGCGATGGAGTTGGCGAAATCGGAATTGGAGACAGGGAGATATGCCGGATGCAACATTGTGATTCTTGCTCCGAATCAAGCTGGAATCGTCGAAGCCGGCGATGACTTTCACTTTGATCGGCTCGATTCCGGGATCCACCTGATCACCAACGGAACCTTGAACGACCCTCATGATCGTCGGATCGATCGCGTTCATCAAATGCTTGAACAGGGCGTCGATAACCGCTGCACGGTCGACGATTGGATTACGGCTGCCAAGTCGATAGGGTCCGCTCACGAAGGCGATGGTCAGGCGGCCGTTTGCCTGCACGGCGAAACCTGGGGAACGGTTTCGTCGACGATTGTCGGGATCAGTTCACTGCCGGATCGGTCACTCTACTTGTACGCGAACGGAACCCCTTGCAACGCTGAATACGAAGATGTTTCGCCGTTACTGCGAAAACAATTCAAGGAGCGAAGGACATCTCCTCGGTGAGTGGCGATGAAAAGTCTTTTCGACAAGAATCTGGCATGAAGATTCACCGAATCCGCCTGCGTGGTCCGTGGCAATACGATTGGGAACCGGAACTGACAGAGTCCTCCGACGCATCAGTCGTCGAGTCGGTGGCAGATCGCTCTCAAGTATGCACTCAAAGTGGGACGGCCAAGCTACCAGCGAATTGGCAATCGCTGTTCGGCGAAGTCTCGGGACGGGCACGATTTCGCCGCCGATTCCACAAGCCAACACATCTCGAGACAAGCGAGCAAGTCGTATTGATCTTTGAGCAACTCGGCGGTAATGCCAACGTAAAGCTCAACAACAAGCGATTGGGATCAATCCCAAATTCAGAGCAAACCGCAGAGTTCGATATTTCACGGCTGATGGAGCCAATGAATCAGATCGAATTGGAGCTGACGGTCGATGTGAAATCGACACCGGCATCACACGCAGGACTCTGGAATCCCGTCATCTTGGAGATCCGCGACCCCAATCGATGAGTCATCGATCAAGACCTGGAAAACCGCCTTTCCAGCGTTGCCGGCAAAACAGTGCCTGAATCGTCGGCGGACGTTTACAGCGTATGAAGCTGTTCCATGTCCGACTGACTCGTCAACTATCCGACTGCGTATTACGCTGACTTATGGCCGCGACAATCGGGTTTTGTTCTATGAAAGCTGGGGTTCCACGAGTCAGAAACGCCGACGAGAAAAAGTAAACCGCTCTAGGCCGCTTCAGATTGGCTCTGTGCAGGTGCCGAGAAGTAGAATCCAACTTGTGTCTCGGCAGGCTCATTCAGATTGGACGAGCGAACAACATCAATTCGCGCACCATAAGGGTAAATGGCACCGGTTTTCAGACGTGCTGCTTCTCCGCCGACAACTTCACAGTTTAATTCGGGAGTTTCCGCGAATGGCGGAGAAAACGGGATATGCAGTGAGATTTGTTTTTGTCCCGGAAGAAATTCGCCGTGACAGGCCCCCTCGATGCTTTCGATTCCATCCCCGGAAACTCGACGCGTAATCCATTGTCGGGAGTTTGGTTCGCCAGTCGACTCTACGTTCGACTGCGCCGCGGGATCGAGCTTCTGTTCCGACTCGTTGACAAACAACGCAGCCGATTGCTCCGGTTTCAACTCCGATGGTGCCTCCTCTTGAGCGGGTGGCGTGTCGGCATCGATCTGTCGTCTCTGAAAGCGACCACC
>JANQRQ010000243.1 GCA_028284485.1 Planctomycetaceae bacterium
GAAGTATTGATGCCAAACACGATTGACAATCGCGCGGGCAAAAAACCGGTCTTGGCCGGACGTGAGCGCCAACTTGACCAACTCCCCGCGGGGGCTGAAGGCCGGCACCTGCGCCGCCGGAGCGTCGGCGTCCCTCATTTGCCGTTTGACTTCCTCCGCTTGCGCGCGCACCTCCTCTTTCGTCAGTTCGACCACCGGCTCCGTGACTGCAGAACCAGTCAGAAACATGAAGCGTGCCTGTTTTTCATCGCCCGATGTTGTTTGAAACTTCACGTTCCCGGTGTACTTCTCGGCGATGGTCCGCTTCTTCGTCAGGTAGGTGCGATTAAAAAACGAAGCCAAACCGAAGTAGTGGTCCTGTAACCAATCGGCGACCAGTGGATGATCGTGACATTTGGCGCAGCTAATACTCACTCCAAAGAATAGGCGACTCGTGTCATTTGTCATGTCGTCGAGTTCGCGAGCACGGCTGCGCAGAAATCCAGCCGCCCCCGGATGCAGGATCGATTCTCGGTCGGGCAGCATGATGTCGCGGAACATTTCATTCCACGGTCGGTTGTCGCGAATAGCCGCTAGCAAATACTCGCGCCACTCCGAATCGTCGTATTTTCCTTCCATCAGCCATTCGTCAATGACGTCGCGTTGATGGAATGCAAACTCGGGGCTCGACATCAACCGGTCGACTAACAGCGACCACTTTTGCGGATACCTGGATTCGAGGAAACCCTGAGTTTCCGGCCAGGTCGGGATGCGCCCCACGAGATCCAGCGTGAGTCGGCGAACGAGCGTGGTTTCACTCGCAAACTCGGCCATCGGGGAATCGGCCCGGTTGTAGCCGGCAGAGATGTAATGATCTACGGCAACATTCACCGGAGTTCCTGGACCCGGTGTATCGGCGGCACTAATTGGGCCAGCAATGGTCAGTGAAAGAACCACCGCCCTGGCGACGAATCGGTGCAATCTGATCATAGATTACACATTAACAATTTTTGATAAGTCCTTCAACGTGCACCAGTTCTGCAAACTCTGCCGGTCGTGATTCAATGTCGTCCAATTTCGTCGAATTCTCCGAAAATGACTGTCATTCCCGATTTTTTACTGCTATTTTACACCTTGAAATTACGACTTACTGACTGTCACCTTCTTGTGTCGACAGTCTCGTTCTTTACCAATTCGGCGATTTGACGAGAAAGGAGAAAACGTTGGTCTCTCCGTCCATGCTTTCTGAAATTGAGATCGAATCGGAAGACTCGGTCGATGCTATTGACGAAATCCGACTGCGAACGTGGGCTCGGCAGCATTATGCACCAGCAAACGAGCGGGACGATGAATGGCACCCAGTCATCCTTGACGAAATGACCCGCAAGGACCGCGAAATCGCCAAAACTTAAGCCATTACGGCGTTCGAATCAGCGCACACCCCACTGCTGGCCGTGCGTTAGATTTCTCGCCCATTCGGATGAACGAAGATTCACCCGTGTTCGATTTGATGTCGAATGCGGGTTTGTTTTTTGCCCAAGACAACGATCGCGGCTTGAAGGATGTTCTCGGAAAGTCGCTCGTTGATCACTCGAAGGAATACCCCGGTGGCGATCATCGAAAATCGCCACCGACTCGAATCTTGTTTCGCAATCTACGAATAGAACCATGCTGATCGCAGTAGAGGGTATCGACGGTTCCGGCAAAGGAACACAATCGCAACTACTAGTCGACCGTCTCAAAAAGGATGGCATAACGACCGGCTTCTTGAGCTTCCCGCAATACGAGTCGACCGAATTCGGACGTCGGATCGGCGATTTTCTGAACGGACGATTCGGTGACTTAGATCAGGTGAGCCCGTTTCTCGCCTCGCTACTGTATGCCGGCGACCGCTTTGAATCTCGCGAACGGCTCAAAGAACTGCTCGATGCCAACGACATTGTCGTATTGGATCGGTATGTCCCCTCGAACGTCGCTCACCAAGGTGCAAAAGTCTCCGGTGACGAACGGCAGGAAATCATCAACTGGATCCATCACGTTGAATACACATTGTTTCAATTGCCGACGCCCGACCTCGTAATTCTGCTCGACCTGCCCGCCGATCAGGCTCAGCAATTGATTCAAAAGAAGCAACAGCGCACCTACACCGACAAGGCGGCTGACCTGCAGGAAGCCGATGGCGATTACCTGGCTCAAGTTCGTCAGGTCTATGTCGATCTGGCAGCGCAAAACGACCGCTGGCAAACCATCAACTGCCTGTCTGCTGACGGCATTCGCCCGATCGAAGACATCGCCGACGAGATCTACTCCGTCGTGAGATCCAAGATCAAAAACTGAGTGCCGTCGGAGCCACGAAGTCGGTAGCGGTCACTCTTCGCCCTTATCTCGCCGCTCATACCATTCGAAAAATCTTCAAAAACTTTTCGAATTTCTGCCGCGAAAACGCAATCCGCCGTGAACCTGAGTATGGTGGGAGGCAAATCGGCCCCGGTTTCTCAGAATCTCCTCGATTCATTGGGAAAAAGCGATGATTGATGAGAGCAAGTCGCACGACCTGAATCTGGATGAGACAATCATTCCCGAGGCATCCGGCGAGATCCTCGATGCCGGTCTGGAAGCCGCTTTCGAACTGAACGACTCGGTCTTCAAGAATCCCCACGGCAGCATCCTCAAAACGCTCAGCCAAAGCCTGCACAAAGTCCCCCGGGTGGCCCTCCGCGAGGCGGCCGGCGAAGGTAGCAATCCAATTGTCCGGCCTAAATCGGCCGAACTTCCGCCCGATCAACCGGACAGCCGCTATCGCTTAGACGGCGAAATCGCGCGCGGCGGAATGGGCGCCATTCTGAAAGGCCGCGATGTCGACCTCGGTCGCGACTTGGCAATCAAGGTTTTGCTCGATTCGCACAAGGACCAACCCGAAGTCGTGGAGCGATTCATCGAAGAGGCCCAAATCGGGGGACAACTCCAGCACCCGGGGATCGTGCCGGTCTACGAACTGGGACAATTCTCCGACCAGCGCCCCTTCTTCAGCATGAAGTTGGTCAAAGGGCAAACACTGGCGTCTCTCCTTTCCAAGCGAAAAGATCCCGAAGAAGACCGCGCCAAACTGCTAGGCATCTTCGAACAGGTCTGCCAGACAATGGCTTACGCCCACAGCAAAGGGGTCATCCATCGCGATTTGAAGCCGTCCAACATCATGGTGGGGGCCTTCGGCGAAGTGCAGGTGATGGACTGGGGCCTGGCCAAGGTCCTGTCCGAAGGCGGCGTCGCTGATGAGAAGAAGTCGCTGCAGAAGCAGCAGAACGTCTCGGTCATTCAAACGCGACGCAGCTTAGGGAGTGAAACGCCCCTGGGTGTCGGCTCGGAGACCCAAATGGGAAGCGTGTTGGGAACGCCCGCCTACATGCCCCCCGAACAGGCGTTGGGAGAGGTCGACCGCCTCGATGAACGGGCCGACGTGTTCGGCTTGGGAGGGATGCTATGCGAGATTTTGACTGCCAAGCCTCCTTACACGGGAGAAGATGGTGCCGAGGTGTACCGCAAAGCGAGTCGCGGGAAACTCGCCGAATGCTTCGACCGTTTGGATCAATCGGGGGCCGATGCAGACTTGATCGATCTGAACAAATCGATGCTCGCCGCCGAACCTGACGACCGCCCCGATGACGCAAGCGTTGTCTCAGAAGAGATTTCGAAATACCTCAACAGTGTTCAGGATCGGTTGAAAGAAGCCGAGTTGGACAAAGCCCGTTCCGACGGAAAACGCAAGATGTATATCGCGGTGATCGTGCTGAGTTTGATCATTGCGAACGGAGCACTGCTCGTCGCCAATAAATTTCGAGCACAGCGAGAAGAGCAGGCACTACTCGCGGCTCAGAACAACACGCTGGCAGAAGAGAATGACCAGGAACGGAAAGAGGCGGAAAGCGCACGTGCGGTTGCAGAGAATACATCCAAGAAACTGTCTGAGGAACGAAAACGACTCCGGGAGCAACTTTACGCATCTCTGATTCCGCAAGCGGAGTCGGCCATCCGCGCCGGAGATAGGATCGCGGCACGCCAACTGTTGAATCAATGCCCAGAAGATTTGCGTCACTGGGAATGGGATCATTTGTCGTGGCGTGCACGATCCCGATGTCTGATAACGATTCCAGGAGCTGGGATCATTCGCTTTTCTCCCCAGGGCGATCTTCTAACTCGACATGGTGGCCCTGATCGATTCGTTCGCAGCTGGAAACTCGAAAATGGCATGCTGATCGGCGAATATCCCGTCGAGGTGGCTGGCCAGTACCAGGACTCGCGAGATCCGGGAAACCTCGGCAACTTCATTCTTGGATTAAACACAATCAGTAACGATGGCAAATACATTCTGACCGTAGGTGATGGTTCAACCTTGTCGCTGGTCCGAATTGCGTCTGGAAGACGGCAGTGGGAAGTGGATGGCGAGATTTCACAAGCCGGAATGTTCAGCCCTGATGACAGTATGTTCTTGGGAAAGCAACGCCAGAGCGGTGCTATAAGGTTGATGGACTCAGCAAACGGCCAACTGCTTCAATCGGGATCTGTTGTTCAAACAACCCGTGGATCCGAGTTTTCGCCCGACTGTAGCCGACTCGCAATAAGCTACGGAATCTACGAAGTCCCGTCCCTCGAAAAAGTCATCGAACTTGATGCTGCCACGGAAGGCCTCACCCCAACAGACGCTCTCGCTTGGACTCCCGATAGTCAGTCTGTAGTGACTGGCGACCGCGATGGTTGCATTAGAATCTGGGACGCGCAAACAGGCCAAAGGCTCAAGATGCTGACCGGCCATGAGGGAAGAATCCGAGATGTTGTCGTTAGTTTGGACGGTCGGCAAGTCGCTTCGATCGGCTGGGATGGTACAGTTCGTTTGGCGGATATACACGATGACACGACGCAAGAACTCCGTGTCATTGGCAAGCACGACACGGGACACACTTGGCGTTTGGCATTCACGTCGGATGGTTCGAGAATTGTCTCAAGCGGAGACACTCGAGTCTGCAGGGTCTGGCCGATCGCTATGGACTACGAGTCCGATTCCCTCCTGCATTCTCAGGGAACGAACTGTGTTGCGTTCAACAGGAGTGGTACGCGCATCGCTTGCGGTAATTCAAGGGGCAGAATCTCTGTCTGGGATGTTATGTCGCGTAAGATTGTCGCCGCCTTTGAAAGTGAGAATTCTGTCCGCGACATCGTCTGGTTTCCTGATGGAACCCAGCTTGCTACCGAATGCAATGGTGTCATCGAAGTGTGGGACATCGTTTCAGCTGACGGAGAGTCTAGAAAAATAGATTCCGATCAAAGCGTCAGTTCATTTGCAGTCAATTCGAAAGGGACGTTATTAGCGGCTGCGTCCCGAAACCAGAACCGCCTTCAAGTCTGGAATGCAGAAACTGGTCAGCAGAATTATGAACTCCCATTGCCGGAATCGTTTCAAGCCAGAATCGCATGGTCCCCGACGGGCACAGAATTGGCAATCAGTCATCCGGACTCACAGGTCACAGTTGTTGAAGCTCATACGGGGCGTGTTCTGCGTAAACTGCCAATCACTGCAAACAGCGTCGCGTATTCCACAGATAGCCAACGACTAGCTTGCGGAATGGGTAACGAAATCACAGTGTTGGACGCTCAATCAGGGCGGATTATTCACAAAGGCAAGTGCCGCAACCACGTGATGAGATTACAGTTCCTAGACGACACGCGTCTGATCCTCTTGAGCCAGGTGACTCCGAACAATGCCCTTAGGGCAAAGGAAGAAGTGTCGGTTTGGAACATGAATCCGGAAGAGGAATTACTGACTTTGAAAGGTCATCGTTCAGCGTTAACAGACTTTGACGTCAGCCCAAATGGACGGACTGTCGTGACCTCAAGTGGCGACGGGGTCCGAATATGGGAAACGAATCCCACATCGATCGAAGTCTCAGGACGAACAGAATTCGAACACACACGACAGATCGTCGACGAGTACTTCGAGGAATTGAAGTTCACAAGGCCGGTTATTGACGCCCTTAACAAAGACACAAGTATGACAAGCGAAGTGAGGACGATCGCCATAGAACTTAGCAAAATCCGACGTGATATCGCTGACGACGTCAATGAGGCGGACAGACTCAATAGCAGCAGTCTCTCTATCACCACCGTCCCTGATCATCCCAAGTCAGACTATCGTGATGCCATTGGTATGGCCAAGACAGCGTCAGCAATCCTTCCCGAATCGGCTATCTACCGCAGTACATTGGGCATCGCCCAATATCGAGTTAAGGACTACAACGAAGCACTGGAGACCCTTCGCCACGCTGAACGGCAGTTCTTCGAGATGCACCCGGGGCGCGACTATCCCCCAATTGTTGCCTTCCTGGCAATGACGCTACATCAACTCGGTCGGCACAATGAAGCCGTGGAACAGCTCGACCGCCTGCAGCGCTGGTTCGATGAAGACAAATGGGGCGGAAACCGCGAACTTTACCTCCAGTTCCAGCAGGAAGCGAAAGAGTTGATTCTTAGGACAGAATCAATAAATGAGACGCTGAACAATTCCTGATCCCATCACCTAGGCGTGCGACTGCGGCGGAATGTTCCTCTTCAAACTATGTCCAACCCTGAGACCACCTGCTGGACGATGATTGAAGCGGCGGCTGGCGGTAGCCCGACCGACCGAGAACAGTTCGCCAAAACATATCTGCCCGTCGTCACCGCTTATCTGAAGGCTCGCTGGCGACAAACACCGTACCGCGAATCGATCGACGATGCCGTCCAGGAAGTATTTCTCGAATGCTTTCGAGACGGGGGACCACTGGCCCGTGCTGACAGACGTTGCGATGGCGGCTTCCGGCCATTCCTGTATGGAGTCGTTCGCAACGTTGCCCGGCGTTTCGAGGCTCGTCACCCGGTGCGTCAGCAGAAACACCAGAGCGGCGTCGAGTTGGAGGTCATCGCAGGTGAAGACGATCAGCACTCCCAAGTCTTTGACCGCGCTTGGGCCAAGTCGATGATGAAACAGGCTGCGCAACGGCAAGCGGTTCGAGCCCAGAAATTAGGAGAGCCTGCCAAACGCCGTATCGAACTGCTGCGACTCCGGTTTCAAGAAGGTCGACCCATTCGTGAAATCGCCCAAGAATGGGGAATCGATCCAGCGAA
Source organism: Planctomycetaceae bacterium (assembly GCA_028284485.1). Taxonomy (GTDB): domain Bacteria; phylum Planctomycetota; class Planctomycetia; order Planctomycetales; family Planctomycetaceae; genus JANQRQ01. The sequence goes on from JANQRQ010000243.1 coordinate 7,135, forward strand.
GCTGCATCACGAGTATGCCACCGCCCGCCGTGAATTCAAAATGGCACTCGTCGAGGTCGTCGCCTTCCATCAGCCGCGTTCGCAAGAAGAGGTCCAGCGAGAATGCACATCCCTGCTCGAGATGTTGTCGTGAGGACGGCAATGTCACGCCGTTAAGCGGCGGAGTCCCAGCTTTCGTCGTCTTCATCGACTTCCGCATCGTCGACATGCTCATTGTCGTCATCGTCGGCTAGTTCATCTTCTTCGCCCTCTGCCGTCTCTTCGAAGTCGTCGTCCTCGTCTTCGTCGTCGAATTCGTCTTCGATTTCATTCTCAAGCTCATCCTCTTCGTCGAGTTCGTCGGTTGCGTCGTCGTCTAACTCGAGTTCCTCATCGTCTTCTTCAACTTCTTCGTACTCATCGTCGCCAAGTTCGAGCTCTTCATCGTCTTCGTATTCCTCATCGTCGAATTCGTCATCGACCGTGTCGTCTTCATCGATTTCGTCATCGTCGATGTCCAACTCGTCCGCTTCCTCGTCGGGCGACTCGGCCACTTCGCCTGCAGCGGCCTTTTTGTCGCGCTTGACCGGCTTGAGTTCCTCGGCCATCGGCAGTTGATCCAGATTGCGCAGCCCGAATAGTTCCAGAAATCTTCGCGTCGTACCGTAGAGATAGGGCCGCCCCAACGAGTCATCCTCGCCGGCGATCCGCACCAGGCCGCGTTCCATCAGTTGCTTCAACATTTCACTGCTTTGCACACCTCGGATCGCTTCGATGTCGGCTCGCACGATCGGTTGACGGTAAGCCACGATCGACAAAGTCTCCATCGCCGGAGGCGATAGTTTCAATTGCGCTTGCCTTTGATGCAGTTTTTGCATCCAGAATGAAAACTCGGGCCGTGTCAGCAACTGGTAACCGGCTGCGACGCGTTCGACTCGAAACGACGACCCCGACGCGTCATACATCTCGTTGAGTTGATCAATGAGGGCCCGCACTTCTGCCGCATCGACCAACGTTCCCAACTGCACCAGTTTGCGGGTGGTGAGGGCCCCTTCTGCCACCAACAACACCGCTTCGAGTCGGGCCATTTTGCGATTGCGGCGGTACGGGCTTCCGTTACCCACCTGCGAAACGACTGCGTCACCGATTGGGGATCGAAAATAGAACCGCCCGTTGCGCTCGGAAGACGGGCGGCCGAAGTCTTGCAGTGCAAGTTCGCCGGGCAGATGCAGCCACTGGCCATTTGCAGAATCGGCGGAATGCAGGTCACTCCCCACACCGTGCCCGTACATGTCCATCATCGATATTGAAGCCACTCTTCAATTTGAGCCAAGACTTTTTTGACCGCAAGAATCGGTTCGGTCGCTTCGGCTTCGAAACGGTGAGTGATGCGTGGGTCGTCCTTCGGGGTATAGGAACAAGCAAAATGAAACTCATTCATCCGTTCGCCCGGTTCCAACTTGTACTGACGGATTCCCAGTTCCGCCAGCCGCGCAGCCGCTTCCTGCCACGTTAACGGTTCGCTTTGCTGTAATGGCACGCGCTGCTGCTGCCCTTCTTGGGGGAACTCTCCTTCGAAACTTCCATTCACCAGACCACGCGATTCGGCCACGGCGACGGCATGGAATTCGGTCGACGTCTCGGTTGCCCTGGCGGGATCAACGGCCCACCCCTGCATGGCACGTTGTGGCGGCGAGGATTTGGCATGCGGAACGCGTGCAGTCGCAGGTTGCATCGATTCCGATTCGTACGACGCTTGTTGTGCGAAAGGATCCCACTGGTCACCGGACGAGGGACTCGTCATCACCGCGGCTTGCGGCCGTGCGCGGCGACTGTTTGGCCAATTTTCGTTCTGCTCCTGGAAATAGTCGGCATTGGACGAATTCTGCATCTCGCCCGTCTCCGAAGCGATCGCCGGTTGTGCCTGGTTTTGTCCCAATTGCGACGACAGCGATGCCACGACTGGGGCGAATTGTGGGATGCCGAAAACAGCGAACATGGGAACAGCGATCAACGGCAAGAGCATCAATATCGCTGTGAACGAACCGCTTGTTCTCGCGTGCATGGGCGGGACTCCTTTCTGCGAGAGACATCCGTCAAGTTTCGATTTCGCAACGTCGAAATGGGTCGGGGATTTGGCGAAACCGAAGACTCAAGGCGGCGGAACCGATACGGGTCACCGGGCCGACCGCGAAAACGGGGCGGATCGTAATCGAAACTTCCTAACGCCACAATCGCAATTCCGGCTCGATCGGCCCCGCTTCGAGCCGAGATTTCCCGATTTTTTCGCGAAAATAGGGCAGCGCGCCGACCGTCACAACTTGCCCGTTTGTTGCAAAACTGGCCCGGTCAGTACCTCCCATCCGGTCGAACGCAGTGGTACAATTTTATGTGGAAATATTTCGATTACGAAGATTATGTAACTTGATCGAGCCGGCTCGACTCGGAGGGATAATCGATGCGGAACATGAAGACTGCTTTGGCGCTGACATTCGTTTTCACCTTAGGAACGGTCGCATACGGACAAGATTCGGGCGCACTCGACAAAATTCGAGAGTCGGGCGGGTCGGTTTTGGAAGTTGCTCAAGACGACGACCGTATCGAAGTTGCCTTCCATCTGGCAGACAACGAAGTGAATGACGATCATTTGGCGCCGCTGGCGGGAATGTCTTCGGTCTTTTCGTTGAATTTGCGTGGGACGGCCGTCACCGACGCTGGTCTGGCACACATTGCCGGATTGACTGATCTCGTTCGCCTGCATTTGGAAAAGACGGCCGTCACCGACGCCGGACTGAAGCATATCGCCGGTCTGGAAAACCTCGAGTACCTCAATGTTTATGGGACTGAAGTCACCGACGCCGGCCTGGAACACCTCAAAGGGTTGAAGAATCTCAAGCGGCTTTACACTTGGCAGTCGAAGGTGACCGAAGCGGGTCAGCAGAAACTCATAGCAGCACTGCCCGATTTAGAAGTCATTCCCAATATCGCCTTGGAAAAGAAGAAGGCCGAAGAGCGGGCCAAACGCGAAGCAGAAGAAAAACGCAAAGCCGAAGAGGAAGCCAAGCGCAAGGCCGAAGAAGAGGCTAAGAAGAAGAAGGAAGCCGAGGCGAAACTGAAAGAAGCCCAAGCCGCCTCTGCAGCAGCCAAGAAACAAGCGGAAGCGATTAAGGGCCGGGTTGATTCCGCCAAACAACGTGCCGCTGCCGCTCAGGAAGAATTGAAATTGCTGCAGACGCTTTCGCAAAAGGCGCGTGCCCGTGCCGAAGCGGCTCAAAAACAAGCCGAAGCAGTCCAAAAACAATTGCAAGAAGCGCAGACGAAAGCCGAGGAAGCGGACAAGGCTGCCGCCGAAGCGAAGAAGCTTATCGGCGACGACGAAGAGAAAAAGAAATAGTCGTCCACGACGCAAATCGTAGATTCCGCAAACTGCAAGACGGTGGTGCACCATAAGCTTTGGTGGCCACCGTTTTCTTTTGGCTGATTCAGTCCGGCACCGCTATCAACGTCGCTTGATTGATGGGCGTCTCGCCGAGAACCTGCAGACCGACTATCAATGGGATCAGACAATTCAAGCCTGAAGCGCGAGCGAAGGATTCCGCCGATATTTCGTTCGCTGGCGCGTCAGGCTTCGATGCTTTCCATTCTTGGGCACGATAGTCGTATCTTGATTTCGAGCTGTAATCCTGCATCAGCGTTTCAGGTTGTATTTCATGACGTATTGGAGCCATTCAATTGCTGCCATCTTCCAGCCAATTACCTTCCAACTCGGCGCTTGCATCCCGTTCGGATGCGTGGCATAACGACTGATGGTGTCTGGCTTCGTTTTGAAATAGAAGTTCAACAGGGGAACTCTGATGCCTCGGTTTTTGATTGTGCCGTCCTGCCTTGTTTCACTGTTTCTCGGCCTGTTGTCATCCGCCTGCGAGTGTGCGGAACTTCGTGGCAGAATCGTCGATGCTGATTCCGGCGAAACTATCTCAGCGCGACTATACATATCGTCGAGCGATGGCGAGTGGTACTGGGCGAAATCTGCATCCGATTCGGGCTCGGCAGTCGAGTATCGCAAACAACGCACACCCGAAAGCTTTGAGTTGCACACGACGCTTTCTGCACACGATTTCGTGGCCAATCTGCCTCCCGGCGACTACACCATCACTGCCGAGCGTGGCAAAGAGTATTTGCCCACGACAAAGGAAGTCCGCGTGGGCGACGATCCCGTGACCGTGGAAATCCCACTCCGTCGTTGGATCGATCTCGCCGAACGCGGCTGGTATTCCGGAGATACTCACGTGCATCGCACACTCGAAGATTTGCCGAATATCATCATGGCTGAAGACCTCAATGTGGCTTTGCCACTGACAAACTGGGTCACGACCGCTTACACACCACCGGGGCGAGGCAACAAGAATACCGGCGGCGACATCAAGCCGGAACTGATCAGCATCGACGACACGCATGTGATCTACCCGGTTAACACCGAGTACGAAATCTTCACGGTCGATGGGAATCGCCACACGCTGGGGGCCGTTTTCCTTTTGAACCATCAATCCCCTGTGACGATCGGTGCGCCCCCGGTGGGACCGATCGCCTCAGCTGCACGCCAACAAGGTGCGCTGCTCGACCTCGACAAGCATTCCTGGCCTTGGTCGATGATGCTGGTGCCGATCATGAATGTCGATTTGTTCGAACTGTCGAACAACCATATATGGCGGACAGAATTCGCCTTTTACGACTGGACGATCCACACAAAGCCCGACTTCGTGGAAATCGAAACCACCGAAAAGGGCTTTACCGAAAAAGGTTGGATGGACTTTGGCTTTGCCACCTACTATGCCCTACTCAATTGTGGATTTCGGATGCGGCCGACGGCTGGAACCGCGTCCGGTGTGCATCCCGTGCCGCTGGGATTCGGGCGGGTGTATGTCGATCTGCCGGAGGGCTTCAGTTACGAAGGTTGGATTGACGGCCTCGATGCGGGCCGATCGTTTGTCACGACTGGGCCAATGCTTTTCGTCGAATATAATGGCCAACCGCCGGGCCACATTTTTGAGAATGCGACCGCGAGTACCGGATGCCACATCACCGGCTCGGCAGAAAGCGCCGTCCCGCTCGATCGAATCGAAGTCATTGTTAATGGCGACGTCATCGAAACAATTCCCCCCTTGAATGAAAGTACCGAAACCGGCGGCTTTCGATCGCCCCTTGATACCACGGTTGATATCGACGGTACTTCGTGGGTCGTCGTCCGTTGTTTTGAAAAGCATGCCGGAGATCGTCTGCGGTTTGCCCATGGCAGCCCGGTCCATTTCGAAGTGGCTGGCAAGCCGCTGCGACCGCGGCGGGCAGCAGTCGAATACATGATCCGCCGCATGGAAGAAGAGTTGGCCCGCCATCAGGGGGTGCTAAAAGATGATGCGCTTGCGGAATACCGCGCAGCGCTCGACATCTACCGCAAAATTGCCGAGAAGGCACGCTAAACGGAACAGCCTTTCGGTCCCTTCGAGTGGAAACTGTCGTGTCGTTTGTATTTGGTAACCCGAAACGTAAGTGAGGGACTTTCTGTGCGTATCTCGTTTTGTCGCTGAAATCACGATCAACCAAACAATAACGAAGTACGTTGGTGTTGATTCTTCCCTCGCTGACGCGTCGGGTTACCATAAGGGCACATAGCCTTTTGAGCGGTTGACTTTTTCTTGTGGGCGTTACTGGCTCTTGGGAACCAGCAACGATAGAACATAACGCGATTACCGCAGTCACGAGGCAGCGTAACACGCTGACCAACCGCGTTTCATACTCCTGCGCGATACCGGAGTATTCCGTCGTCAGCCATCAACAAATGGATTAGATCGCCTATGATCCAACTTGATGTACTGCAACCGGAATCGTGTAACGATTGCGGTTTATGCTGCGAAGGAAATGGTTCACCGGTCGTGCTGTACACATCACGTCCACATGAAACGGGCCCGCATCCGTTTCGCCCTTCGGGATTGCCGCAGCACCTCATCGACGATATCGACGCCAACTTTCTGGGTTTGTATCGCGGACAGGAACCACAAGACCGGTGCCTGTGGTTTGACCCCACGATGCGCACATGCCGACATTACGAATGGCGACCGATGGTTTGCCACGAATTTGAACTGGGGGGAACGGCCTGCATCGAAACGCGACGGCCATTTTTGGCGCCGGAGAATCAGTAGTCGAACTATTTTCGATGATATCTTTTCACGCGATGTCGCGAAGCCGCTGAGAAAGGAACTGATCATCTTGGCGTCTTAGCACCTTCGCGTGAGAACTTTTCGTCAGTGCGATTCTGTCGACAAATTGAGGAACGACGAAAATTACGAATCTCGGTCAGGACGTACGCTCGTAACTTTCGCTTCTATCGTGGTCCACTTTACGACTTTCTGCGGAAAAACATTCCTATTCGCCAAGCCACAGAACTCGGAGGTCACTCAGATACGCCTGTGTTCGCGTTCGTACATTCTCTTTTCAGCCAAGAGAATTGGACAGGATGCACATGATTAACAAGATAAAAAAGATCAATCCTGTCCATCTAGTTCATCCTGTCTTTGTTTTGCATTTCTCGATGTGCTCCGCGACTTTGGTGAAAGAGGATTCTTTGCACAGTAAGCTTGTCGAAGAGCAGGCGGGGAGCGAAACGCCACTAGAGCAATCTGCTCTTTCCTATGCCCGCGAAGTTCGTCTTTGACAGGGCAATTAGCGTATTTTCGCGAGGCAGGACGGTTACAAGTTTTCTATAAGCGCTATAGTTGGACAAGAAAGCCGGTGACTGTGCAGAGCCGTATCGGTAATTCGACAGTACTCGATCTCTGCATTGCCGAAGCATCGTCGCTCTGCTCCGCGACCGGTCTACTTCTTGGCGGCTTTTTCGACTTTCTTGACGCTGCCCTTTTTCTGTCCGTCGTCTTTCTTCTCGGCCTCATCCTTCGATTTGACTTCCGGCCTGAGATCGTAAATCCGGACGGTCTTATCGTACACGGCCACAGCAAGTCGATAGGTATCGGGATGCATGGCAATGTCGTAGCCAACATTGGGTAGCGCGAACTCCAAGAACGGCTGCTCTTCATCGAGTTTCCAGAACCACAGCTTGCCCGCTGTGCGGCCGCCTGTCCCCACCACGTATTCTCCTGACGGATGAAATCGGACGCTCCAGCAGGCTCCGATGCCCGCCTTTTCGGATTTCATCAGCTTCAGCTGCTCGCCGCTTTCCCAGTCAAACAGAACCGCCGCTGGTGTGCCGATACCCGCAAAAGCATTGGTCACGTCGGTGACACCACACACAACCAGCTGCGTCCCGTCATGATTGAAGTCGATCCCCCGTATTCCGCCGCAATCGGCACGGAAAGTTTTGTCATATTTGCAGAGGACCTTGGCGTCGATATCGCGTACGTGTCGCCATGTGCCCACTTCCCATTGCTTGAGAATGCCGGTCAAATCGCCAGTGACCAGCCATTCGCCCGAGGGATGAAACGCAGCGTTGTAAACGTGCCGCTCGTGTCCGGAGATCTGCCGAATCAACAAGCCATCGGTCAACGACCAAATCTTTACTAAGTTGTCGTTACCCCCGGTCGCCACATACTGACCGTCGGGGCTGATGGCAACAGCTCGCACATAGCCGCGGTGGGCATCCAATTCCCATCGGATTCGCGGAGTACTGCTCGCCGACTCCCAACAAATGAGATTGCCTGCGTAATCTCCGGCAACTAACAGGTCCCCAGTGGAAAAATAGTCCAATCGCCGCACCCAACTCGATTGGCCCTTCAGTTCGGTATGTTCTTCAGTCGACAGATTCCATCGCTGAATTTCGTTCCCTTCAATTCCGGTGAAGATCTGTTCCCCAGCATCGTCAAACCGACAGGCAAACATCGGGCGCTGGCCCGTAAAAGTCGCCTGCAAATGGATTCCCTTCGGATCCATTTGCAATGCCGCTTTATCGGCGCTCTCCGGCTCGGCCGCTTGTAATGCTGCCAATTGCAACACAACGGTCAATGCCAGAGACCAGGCCGCTTTGCCCCCGAAATTGCTCATGCCAACAGCTCCTGAATCGGGTCAGTTGCTGGGTCCGCTTTCTCGAAAGGTCGCCCGTTGTGATAAAAGTCATCGGTCGGGTCGAGACCGACAGCTCGGTAATACGTATGGAACAAATGGCCGCCATTCACTTCGCGGTCGACGACTGCCGTTCCGTTTTTGTTCGTCTTACCGACAACGCCACCCGTTTGAATGCCGCAGCCACCCAGCGCAACTGACCAGGCTGTTCCCCAATGGTCGCGGCCCACACGTGCGTTGATTTTCGGTGTCCGCCCGAATTCGGACATGCAAATGATCAACGTACTTTGCAGCAACCCGCGGTCTTGCAGATCGCTGATGAACGACGCGAACGGACGATCGAACTCGCCCAGTTGCTCGATGTGAAAATTAAAATTCTCCGAGTGAGTGTCGTAATTCGTATGCCGAACTTTAACGAAGGTCACGCCGCTCTCGATGAGGTTGCGTGCCAGCAAACAATGCCGACCAAAATCGTGGCTGCCGTAGCGCTCCTTATCCTTATCAGAAACGCCGCTCAAATCGAAAATATCGCGGCGTGCCATCAGCGCCTTCGCCTGGCTATAAGAGGAATTGTAAACTTCCGTATCGGCTGCACGTCGATTTTCGGCAAAACGCTCGCCGATTTGGTTACGAAATGCTCGACGACGTTCGTCCGCTTCTGTATTCAAGCTATTCGGCAGAGTGAGATTGCTTGGTGCCTTGGCATCGCTAAGCGAGAGCGGCGCAAATCGCGGTCCGAGAAACGACGACTCGCGCGAACTTCCGCCTCCTCCGATGGAAATATAGCCGGGCAACGGACTTTCCGGCGGCGACAACAAATAAGAAAACGCCGACCCCAAATAAGGATATTGAAAGCCGGGCGTTTCGGGATGGCCCGTCTCCATTATGTACGCCCCTTTGGCGTGATTGTTCTCCTTGGTATTGATGCCGCGCACGAGTGACAGATGATGCATTTGCTGGGCGGTATACGGCAACAACTCGCAGATGTGTATGCCGGGAGCGGAGGTCGCAATCGTTTGAAACGGTCCGCCGGTGTCGGTATTCGGCTTGGGATCCCATGTTTCTAACTGACTGACCCCACCGCGCAGGAAGAAGACAACCACTTGCTTATGACGTGACTGCAACTGCTGGGCTGCCCGGGCGTGCACCATATTGCCAAAGCCCAACATGCCCAGCGCTCCGCCGGTAGCGCCTTGCAGAAAACTACGACGAGAAACGTGTTCGTCAGAATGACAAGCATACGAACAACGCATAAATCCGCCTCCCGCGTGTGGTCAATGGTTAAAACGAAATTCCGATGAGGTCACAAGAGCCCAAACGAGATCTTGAATCGCTTGCGGCCGCTCCTCGGTCGAGAGATCCTTCAAAAATGCCGCGACTTCATCGGTTTCTTGTTCAGACGGCATTCGGTTGAGCGCCGAAACGAAAAGCTCCTCGGCAATCGATTTGGAATCGTCCGCTGCAATCGCCTGTAATCGATGCGCGAGATTTCCTTTCTTCGGACGCAACAACCCATGAATCATGGAATCGTTTGAAAGAAACAGTACTTGATCGGCGGTGGTCACAAACCCCTCGGGGACTTCGCCTGCCCGGCCGCCGAACAGTTGCACAAATCGCTTTTCATAGCCGGACAGTTTCTTTTGCAAGCTTTCCTCATTCAGCTTGTTGCCGAGCGCCGACCGTTGCACGGCCGCTTCGCCGGTTGCTTCAACTATCGCCGACGCGAACTGAGCCGGGGTGAGCGGTTTGAGAATCGCTTGGGTATAGAAACCATCGGTGTCGGGTGCCGCTGCATCCAGCTTATCAGCGGCAACACTCGATCGCTGATACGTCTCGCTCAACGCCAGTTCCCGTAGAAACCATTTAATATCGTATCCATGCGCCATGAGCGCATCGGACAACAAATTCAATAACTGTGGATGTGTCGGCGGGTTGTCGCTGTGGTCCTGATCGACCGGGTGCACCAGTCCCCGCCCCATCATCATTGCCCACAGTCGATTCGCGGCATTTCGACGGAACTGCACATTGTCTGAGGCGGTTACTGCCGCCGCGACTTGTGATCGGCGACTGAACTTGGGAATCGGCCGGACATTTTTCGCCGGCTTGACTTTGTATTCTTCTCCCTTTTTGAAGGCCGGCTCTGTAATCGGTTCGCCGTCGAATAATCGTGGTGGCGTCGATTGGGCACCGGGGGATGTTTTATCACGAATCTGAAAGACCGATTCGAATTCCACCTCGCCCTCGCCTTTTTCGGCGTAAATCGTTGTCTTCTTTTTGGCGTCGGTGAAAAGATAGCTACGCACAAAAAACGCAGAGAGGCCGTAGTAGTGGGCCTGTTTCCAATCGTCGACTTCGGGGTGGTTGTGACACTGCGCACACTCGAGATTGACGCCCAGAAAGACCCGGGCCACGTCGCGCGTGATCTCATCAACATCGCCAGCGCGATCCAAATAGAATCGCGCCGGGCCACGATGATCAGCATCCGACCCGTCACAAGTCAGAATCTCGGAAACGATTTCGTTCCAGGGTCGATTCTCGGCAAACGACGTTCGTAGAAATTTCTCCCACTCTGCGACCGAAACATTATTGCTCGACAAACGACGCATCAGCATCACATCAAACAGGTGTTGCATGTGTCGCGCGTATTCCGGCGATTCCAATAGCCGGTCGATGACTTTTCGGCGTTTGTCCGGCGCGGGATCGGATAGGAACTCCCGGACTTGCTCGACCGTCGGAATGGTTCCGGTCAGGTCGAGCGTTACACGTCGCAAGAATTCCGTGTCGGACGATTGGGGCGACGGTTCCACACCTTGCTCGGCCAACCGCTCGGCAATCAATCGGTCTATCGCCGAATGTAGCGGTTCCGCATCGGCTTTTGCCCATGACAGTGGGCTGGCAATGATGGCGGAGATAAGTATGAGTGGCTGAAATGACAGAATGCGTTTCTGCATTGAGTCAAGCGACCTCACAATTGTGGTAGGAACCGGATAATGCAAACCCAGCGATTGCATTAAACCCGGCCAATTGTTGGGGGAACAACAGGAAGGAGTTTACTTATTCGTTATTTTGAGGGCCGACGCCGCTGCCGTCAAGTTGACATCGCTACTATGCGGTTTTACGGCAATGTCTTCAGACAAGCTCACATCAAAACAAGCCGCTTCCCGGTCATTGCGGACCAGCAGCAATCCATCGACCAGTACGGGATGATTCCAGGTTCTATCGGTCAGCGCCTCAATCCGTGTCATCTCTCGAAAGGCATCGGGCGTTGCTTCGACCAACACCACATCGCCCGATTCCGCCTGAATAAGCAAAACGTCATCAACCAACAACAATTGACCGTAACCGAATCGGCCCCGTTTCCATTTTCGTTTCAACGTGGTCGCATCATGGCAGGCAAGAATGCCCTCATCCAAGCCGTAAATGTAGCCGTCGCGATAAACGCCATCGTTGAACTTCAGCTTGAATTGACTCGTTGCCTCGACCGGCTCTTCGTCGACCGACCATGTTCCGCCAACGTGTTTGACTTCGAACAGCGCGCTCCCCTTGCCATATCCGGCGCTGACAAACATCAAACCGCTTGGCAGCAGAATCGTTTGGGCAGCGATGATCTGGTCGGAGTTCGTCCAGGGAAAGAACCACAGTTCATCCCCGGTTTCAATTTCGTGCCCGGCGACACCCTCTCCGCCGTACGTCACAACTTGTCGGATGCCATCGATGGTTTCCAGGCGCGGTGCACAATAGGCAGCGACGCGGTCACCGTTTTTCCACAGAATCTCACCGTTGTTCTTGTCGTAGGCGATAACGCCGGCGTCGTTGCCGCCACCAGGATTGACGACCACCTTGTCATCGAACACCAACGGCGAACCTGTCATACCCCAAGAGATGTTCAAAGCATCAGCGTCGTCAAGGATATTTCGCGACCAGACAAGCTTACCGGTTGTTGCCTCTAAGCAATTGAGGATACCGGTTGCCCCCAAAGCGTAAACTCGCTGACCGGCAACAGTCGGAGTCGCACGTGGGCCATCGCCACCCAGGGTTTCGCTGAAACGCGCCTTATCGTTCCATACCCAACGCTGACGTCCCGTTTGTAACTCATAGCAGACAACAGCCTCATTCTCGCCACGCTGCTCCTGAGTAAACACCCAATCACCAACAACCGCGAATGAGGACCAGCCTAATCCGACTGGATGCCGCCACAGCTCTTTAGGCGGATTGTCGTCCCAATTGCGTCGCCACTCAGCCGACATCACAATTCCGTCGCGTCGCGGGCCTCGAAAACCGGGCCAATCCGCCTCGGTGATTTCAGGAAACTCGCTCGAAATTGGTTCATCCGACATCAAACGATCTTGCTCTTCGAAGTAGGCAAGTGAGATCTCTTCCGCGGTTGGCGTCCATCGATTAACCAGAATGGGCAGCATTTCGCCTCGATATCCCACAACCCGGAACAGGCTGAAAAACAAAATCGTCAGAACGGCCAATACTCCGAGTCCGATCTTTTTTGCTCGACGCGATAACCCGGAAAAAAACAACCAAAAGACCAACAACATGAGAATGTCGAATGAGACGAAACCCATCGTCACCATGACGCGTGTCGTCGCGTCTTCCCTCATCAACCACCATTGCGCCGCAAAGCTGACCACGGCGAAGGCCAATAAGAGCAAAAAGATCTTCCAGCGAAATCGCTGTTCAGGTCGCTGCGCAGGACCCGATTCATCCGGGCGAGCTTGAAGCTCTTCCAATCGCTCGGTCTGCCCAGCATCCGCATTTGACTCGCTCATACGTTTCCCATCCCTGAGCTTCTCAACAAGTCGTTGCGGAACGTTCTGTGGCAACAATCCGCAAACCAGATTCGCATTGGTCGATTGAAAAGAGCAATCGCCTGGAGTTCGTCAACAATCACAAGCCCTCGATCCCTACCCGTACACAAGGCACATCGCTATTTCCGCTTGGCAAGACGTTCCCCTGTTTGGCGATGGAATTCGTCCGGACGTCGCGACGGAGGAACCGAATCTCCCGTTTCGCGTTCCCAGTCGTCAAGGACCATTCGCATTTCTGCCAGGGATGACGCATAGGACGGCTCACTGGCCAGATTGTTCAATTCGTACGGATCATTCGTGAGATCGTATAACTCTTCCTGCGGACGTGGAACTTGGAAACAGGTCGCCTGCTCGAGCGGCAACTCGCCCGCCGCGTGCAGCCGGATCATCTCCTGATAGGTAATGCTTCGTACCGCATCGGCGGGGGGCGAACCGGAGACATCTGTGTAATAGTTCTTCATATAACTGAATTCTGCGTTGCGGGCGGATCGTCCATGATCGTCGAAGTCATGCCAGTTGTGCTCTGCAAATACGAAGTCGCGCACCGATGATTGCGGGTCGTCAAGCAACGGCTCGAAACTGACGCCTTGAAACGAGTCTCCGGGCTTCAATCCGGCCAATTGCAATATCGTCGGCGCCAAATCGATCGAGCTGACCATCGATTGGCAGGTCGTGCCGGGCGATACGCGCCCCGGCCAACGGACGATCCAAGGCGTTTTGACACCGCTGTTGTACATGGTCGTTTTCGACCGCGGAAACGGACGGCCATTATCGCTGAGAAAAACGATCATCGTTTCGTTGGTCACGCCCTGCTCTTCCAACTCGTCGATGACGCGACCCACAACCGAATCAAGCCGACCGATTTCGTCATAGTAGAGGGCCAAATCTTTGCGGGTCAGGTCGTTGTCGGGCAGGAACGGCGGGACGATGACGTCTTCCGGCGAGTGAGGCCGTGGGATTGTATTTTCTTCATAAGGCCGGTGCGGATCGGAAAACGCAAACCACATGAAGAATGGTCTATCGCGCGGCCGATTCTGGAGTGTCGACACCCACATGTTCATCTTCTGATGAACCGTGCTGAATTTGGGAATCGTCGCCTCCCCCAAGTGCCATTTGCCCGCCGACGCTGTGTAGTAACCGGCTTTCGTCAACGACTCCACAAACGTGGTTTGCTCACCAGGCAGCGGCATGTGCAACTGGTGTGCCCCAGTGTTGTGGGGGTAGCGGCCTGTGATAATGCTCGATCGGCTCGGGCTGCAAGAACTGCACGTCAAATAGGCATTATCGAATCGCATGCCTTCGCGCGCAAGTCGATCGATGGACGGTGTGCGAATGCGTGGATGGCCATATGCCCCGCAATCATTCCAAGCCATGTCATCGGCGATAAACACAATGAAGTTTGGGCGACTTGATTGGGCTTGAGCCGTTGCAGCGGTCATGGCATTTGTCGCCATAACACCAATAAGCAATGCCACAAAATACTGCCCACATTTACTCATGTTTCTCACTCCCCGTTGTTCTCAATGGCTGGCGTTCGCGCAGGGTCCCGTGTCAGCGCCATGCATTACTTTCGCAGACTTAAATAATCGCGATCGACTGGGCACGACGCAACCGCCCCGCAGAGAATCACTCTGAATTTGAACGGGGACTTCGAACCGGCACGGAAATCCCGCTTAGGACTTGCCGATTTCGATACTTCGGAGCTTTTGGGGCTTAGTCATAGAAGCGAGATCGCTCTTCGGGCGTTGGCATGCGGCAGGTCTCTTTCTTGCCGAACAAGCGATACCGGCTGACTGCCACCATTTTGTAGCCTAAATCGCGCAGCGGTAACGGAATGAGCCACAACAATGTGCCACAGAATTTCCATATCGAGCCCAAACCCCACAAGATACGGACCACCGCCGCCGATCGACGAAATGTTCCCGATGGCCCCGAATAAACGATCGAGGCGAGCGACTCGGTATCCTGTCGCGTCAACTGTTGCGCGGCCAGTTCTCCCTGCAGGGGCGCGAATCGAAAAACGGCGTTTCGATCGTGCTTCAGCACGAAATCGACCGTGTGATTACATAGCCCACAGACGCCGTCAAAAAAGACGATCGGATGCGTGGAATCCGTACTGGGCGTACCTGGTGCTGCAGGTTCGTCACCCGGTGAATCGGCAGAAATCGTCGGTGATTCCCGATCGGTCTCGATGGTCATTCTCCCAAATCTCACAAACCACGGTACAGTAGCAGGTTGCCGTTCATGCCACGCTATTCCTGCCGAATACCTAACCGCAAGATCGATCTCCGATTAACAACTCGGAACTCGTTCTGTCAATTCGGTGACTGCGTCATAACCGGCTCAGCCGCCACAACCGGCCAAATCTGGTTTTGCCCTACCCTAACTTACGTGGTAGTCTGGAGGTACAAGTTCGTTGCACACGTAGGTTTCAGAACACCAAATTCGTCCAATTACAATTATTGTATCACACGGACGACCGGCAACCGAGTTGTCTCTCCAGGCTTCATTGCGAGACTTGGTATCTTGCCCCATTCTGCCCAGCAAATCCCCGCTCACTTTATCCGGCGCATGCCGACGTCGCGATCATTCGCCGCGTGGTTCGTCTCGGTCGTCGTGCACGTGGGTCTGCTGCTGGCCGTCGGCCTCATTTGGACAAACACCCTGAGGTACGGAAACTCAGAGCGGCTCGACAGTCATTGGAATGTTTTACAAACCGATGCCGTTGAAACGATCGAACCGGAAGCGGTCGTCCAAATCGACGAAGAGGTCGAAACTCAAGACGATCAGACAACGAATCTGCAGGATACGGGTGGTGTCGGGTTCAAGTTCCGCGATCCGAACCTGGCTTCGCCTCAGGTCGCCATGTCCTGGTTCCCACAGAATCAAACCATCGGTGAACTGGCTGAAGTCGTCGCTCCCGCAGCAGGGACTGGTGATCTGGGCTCCGCGGGAAATGCTGCTAGCGGGCCGGGCGGTTTCTTCGGTTCGGCCCCGGTCGGACGACGCTTCGTCTATGTCGTCGATTGTTCGAGAAGTATGAACCATCCTCACAACAGCGAGGGAAAAACACGCTTCGGCCGTTTGAAGATTGAACTCGTCAAATCGATTAGCAGTATGGATTCGACGATGGAGTTCTTCATTATCTTTTTCAACGAAGAAGCCATTCCCATGCCGGCCCGAACGCTTCAACCGGCCTGGCCGAACGCGAAAAAACGGTACCTTTACTGGATGCAATCGATCCGCGCGGATGGAAAAACCGATCCGACGGATGCGGTTAAACTCGCGCATCGTTTGAATCCGGACGTGATCTACTTCTTGACGGACGGTAGCTTCAAGCACAAAGCCGAATTGGAACTACTGAATATCAAGCCTTCTCATACGGTTATGCACACACTGTCGTTCGCCGGAGAAATCTCTGAAGAGATGCGGCCCGGATATGAACGATTGGTGGCAGGCGACTATCGCGGCGCCCGACGAATGCTCAACGACAAGGAATTGCGAATCGCCCAAGGCTACCTGCGTTCGCAAAAAACGCTGGCTCAACTCGCCGAGCGTCATCGCGGCGAGTTCCGCATGATTCCATGATGCGATGTGAAGCATATCGGATGCTCAGTTCGACATCTTGCAGTGTCGGCGACTTCGATCTCGCGTAACCGAATGTCTCATCGCATCTCGGACGTGAGCAATTCCCAGTTTCCGTCTTGCCAAATCCGGGGCGCGCGACGTACAGTCACGTCGTCGAACGATTCGACAGTTTTCGAGATTGATTCTCCGCGCCGCCGCACCTGAATATGTCCATGGACGCGACTCCACCTGAAGATCGCCAACGTTCACTCCGCTCGCCGACTTTCTTGGCGTTTCTCGTCACACAGTTCCTCGGCGCGCTGAACGACAACATGTTCCGCTGGCTCGCCATTCCCATTGCACGCGATCACTTTCCGAAAGAAAACGAATCATACGTGCTCGGTGCGGGGCTCGCGTGCATCGTCGTGCCGTTCATCCTGCTGGCCAGCTACGCAGGTTTCCTCGCAGACCGTTTTAGCAAACGCACGGTAATCGTCGGCTGCAAGATTGCGGAAATCGCAATCATGTTGGTCGGCGCGCTGGTTCTCGGAAGCGGCCAAGTCTATTTGTTATTCGGCGTCGTGTTAATGATGGGTTCGCAAAGTGCATTGTTCGGACCTTCCAAACTCGGAATCATTCCTGAAGTCGTCCCACGCAAAAGCATATCGTCCGCCAACGGCTTTGTCGGACTAACGACGATCATCGCCATTGTGATCGGCAGCATCGCAGGTGGTTACCTGTACGAACTGACCGACCACGGCCAATCTCGCATCTGGATCGCTGGCCTGGCTGGCGTGGGAGTGGCCACGTGCGGATGGCTCGTGAGCATGTTGATCCATCGCTTGCCGGCCGCTGATCCGCAGCGCAAGTTTCCGATCAACCCGGCCGCCGAAACGATTCGCGATTTGCGTTTGCTCGGGAAGGATCGGGGCATCTTGCGCGTGGCATTGGGGATTGCTTTCTTTTGGTCGCTTGCCTCGATGGCACAAATCAATATCGATACGTACGTTCTCAATCTGCTCTCACTGGAACAAAAAAATGTCGGACAGTTTCTCGCCGTCCTGACGATTGGTGTCGGCTGCGGCAATATTTTGGCCGGTTGGCTCTCGGCCGGAAAAGTTGAGCTGGGGTTAGTACCACTCGGTGCTTTGGCCATCGCGATCAGTGCAGTTGTCCTTTCGACAACTTTCACGTCTTACTATGCGACCGCCCTGTTTCTATTCCTCCTCGGTTTGGGAGGCGGGTTATTTTTGGTTCCGTTGCAGGCCTATCTACAACGATACGGTCACCCCAAATCGCTCGGCTCATTGCTGGCAGCTTCGAACTTTTTGACGTTTTCCGGCATGCTGTGCGTAGCCGGCCTGTTCCCGATCCTGCAAGGCGAGTTCAACCTCGATGCCGGGCAGGTGTTTCTCGTTGCAGGTCTCGGAACGTTGCCGGTTGCTGCCTACGCATTTTTGCTGCTTCCTAGCGCAACCATGCGCTTCGTTGTGTGGCTGATGAGCCACACGGTGTATCGAGTTCGAGTCAGCGGCCGCGACAATATTCCCGAAGAAGGGGGTGCGCTACTCGTTGCCAACCATATTTCCTGGATTGACGGCATTCTGCTGCTGCTGGCTTCTTCCCGCCCGATTCGCATGGTTGCCTACGCCGACTATGTGCACGTACCCGGTTTGAACTGGTTCGCCGACAAGTTTGGAGTCATTCCAATCAAGTCGGAATCTGGTCCGAAATCAATCCTGCGATCGTTAAAGACCGCCCGCCAAGCCGTACTCGATGGCCACTTGGTTTGCATCTTTGCCGAAGGCCAAATCAGCCGCACGGGACAATTGCTGCCGTTTCAGCGCGGTATGATGCGAATCATTCAAGGAACCGATGCCCCGGTCATTCCGGTCTTCCTTGATGGATTGTGGGGAAGTATCTTTAGCTATTCGGGTGGCAAGGTGCTGTGGAAACGACCGAAGCGCTGGCCCTACCCTGTGGACATTCGGTTCGGGCAGCACATGGTCAGTCCGGATGATGTCGACGACGTACGAAACGCGGTCGAAGAACTGGGAGTTGAAGCCGTGACAAATCGCAAACAACAGGAAATGGTTCCGATCCGGAAATTCTTGCGGCAGTGCAAATCAGCCCGCTTTCGATCGAAAGTGGCCGACTCCACCGGAGCAGAATTGACAGGCGGCAAGCTGCTCGCCGGAACGATGGTCGTTTACGATTTGCTCAAGAAACATGTCCTCGATGAAAACGATCGCATGGTCGGCATTTTGCTGCCACCTTCGGTGGGTGGCTTCGTTGCCAATTCCGCGGTTTCTCTTTCAGGGCGTGTTGCCGTCAATTTGAACTACACACTTTCAAATGACGATGTGAATTACTGTTTGAAGAAGTGCAACATTCGCCAAGTGCTGACCAGCCGAAAATTCCTGGACAAACGGCCCTTCGACCTCGATGCCGAATTTGTCTTCTTGGAAGACCTGCGTCCCAAAGCGACCGGCCTGCAAAAACTAACCGCGGCTTTCAAGGCGTTTGTGGTTCCAGCTTTTATATTGGACGCGTTGTATGGCTTGAATCAGATCCCGCAGGACGATTTGTTGACGATCATCTTCACATCGGGTTCCACCGGTTCCCCGAAGGGCGTCATGCTGTCGAACTACAATATCACGTCGAATATCCGCGCGGTGGACGATCTGTTTAATATCAAAGAAACCGATGTGTTACTGGGCGTGCTGCCATTCTTCCATTCGTTCGGTTACACAGTCACTTTGTGGCTGACAGGTACATTACCAGTTAAGACCGTCTACCACTTCAATCCACTCGATGGTCGATTGATCGGCAAACTGTGTGGCCAACATGGCACGACGATTTTGGTCGCCACGCCGACATTTTTGCGGACGTACCTCAAGCGTTGCTCACAGGAACAAATGCAGCACCTCGACCTCGTCGCGGTCGGTGCCGAAAAAATGCCTGTCGATCTGGCCAACGCTTTTGAAGAGAAGTTCGGCATCGCACCAATCGAAGGCTACGGCACGACCGAACTTTCCCCTGTTGCCGCCTTCAATGTTCCGCTCAATCGCTGTGGCAACCCTGAACAGAGCGGAGTGAAGATGGGAACGGTCGGCCGCGTCATGCCCGGCACGATGGCCAAGATTGTCCACCCGGAAACATTCGAGGATCTCGAGCCGGGTGGCGAAGGGCTGTTGATGATCAAGGGCCCCAACGTCATGCAGGGCTATCTCGACGAGCCGGAGAAAACGGGCCAGGCCATTCGCGATGGGTGGTACAACACGGGCGACATCGCACGCATCGACGACGAGGGCTTTATCGAAATCACCGGCCGGCAAAGCCGGTTCTCGAAAATCGGCGGCGAGATGGTGCCCCATCTCAAAATCGAAGAAACCTTGGCGAGTTTAATCGACGACCACAGCGACGACGAAGAACCGGAAATCCAAGTCGCAGTCACATCGGTTCCCGATGAGAAAAAGGGGGAACGGTTGATCGTCATCCATCGCCCCCTGTCCAAAACGGTCGCGGAAGTTCTCAAGGATTTGGCTGAAACCGGCCTGCCCAACCTGTGGATTCCGAGTGCTGACAGCTTTTTGCAGGTCGACGAAATCCCCATTCTCGGCACCGGAAAACTCGACCTGAGCGGCCTGAAGAATCTCGCATTGGAAGCATTCGCCGCGGAAAAGACAGCCGACGCGTGACCGGCTTGCTCATGGTATTCAGAGGAGTTGGCTCGCTCCTGTTCAGAATCAATCGGAACGCACCAGCGGTAAGCGTTGACGACCGGCATTCTTTGCCGATGACAGTGATCAGCCCGCTGTAGGTGCCGACCTCATAAATCACAGCACTGGAATCGCGGTTGAGGGATCCCGAGTGACCAGAACGGTCGTGGAGATCCACGTACGCAACCGGCTGCCAGAAGCCCTTTTCCGATGGCAACAGCGAGTGAAACGGTATCGTGCGGCCGACGGTTTGCGAACCAGCAACCGCCGCTTGACAGGTTTCTTCACCGATGCTACGTTGACGCTCCCGCCACTTAAAGCGGAAACTTTTGCCGGTTTTGTTGTGGAACGGACGGCGAATTTGCCGACAATGTCCTAAAGTTGGATTCGGCACACGGCGATGTCCGGATCGCTCGCCAAACCTCAAATGGGGGATTAGCTCAGTTGGGAGAGCGTCTGGCTGGCAGCCAGAAGGTCAGGGGTTCGAGTCCCCTATCCTCCACCTTGAACGGTCGCATGTTTCGGCATGCGGCCGTTTTTGTTTCTGACGAGGACCATTGCTTATACCACCCCGTCCATCGATGTCTTCAAATCGTTTGCACTCCGTCCGGCGCCCAGTCCCCATTGAATCGTGTTGAGCTGATTCGTGGCCACGATAGTCGTTTTTGGGGACCACTTCTAATAGCACGCTTCGGGGCGGACGGAGACCGACGTAAGCCAACGGCGAACATTCGAGCAGAGACTTGGAGAACGTCGTGAGCATCGGCGGTACGATTCGCCAAGCGGCAACTGCTATTCGAATCGATCTTTGACGTCGTCGTAACCACCGCCATTTTCAACATTGGTGAATCCGAGACTCTCCAGACTTGATTTCGCCGTGCCGGCACGACCGCCAGCCGCGCAGTAAAGCACGATCTTGGCATCCTTGTCGTCAGTCACTTCCGCGATCCGGTCGGCGATTTCCGTATACGGGATGTGCGTGGCCTGCTCGACATGTCCCGTGTCCCATTCCTCTTGGGAACGGACATCGATCACGAACACGTTTGAATCCTGGTCGGCTGTATTCTCGCTTACAGCCGTATTTGCTGTCGATTCGTCCGTGCTCGTTGGAGTTGATTCCTGGCTGGTGTCGGCAGAGCAGCCAGTAAGTATGGTTGCAAGTAACATCAGAACAACAAGTCGCATGGGCAGATTCCAATCGTAAGGGTGTTGCTACAGCGTATTACGCTGACTTGTGGCCGCGACAATCGCGTTTTGTCCTATGATAGCAGTCTCCCACGAGCCAGCAACGCCCGCGAGAAAATGTAAAGCGCTCCAGCACTTCGAGTTGATCCACTTGGGATACAACGTGAGCTGTTGACTCGCATTGCACGACACTGTTGGAGCACGGCGGCCCGAAATCAGAGGCGTTATTGTCAGAAGCCGTTCGGCAATTCGGCACCCAATATGATCTCGCAATCGGGCAGCGAGTCTTGCAGCCGCTTGATGGCGTCATTAGAGACACCAACGCAGCCGATAAAGTCGAGCCGCCGCAGTTTCTTGAGGTTGCTCAATTGCGTGAAACCGTCGTCACTCAGTTCCACAAAGTACAGCGACAACTGCTCCAATGATTTCAGCCTGCCGATCGCCGCGCACTCTTCGTCGTCGAGCGTGCCGACGGTAAGAATCAGGTGCTGTAACTTGTTGAAGCTGCCGAGTTGCTCAAGTGTTTCGACGGTGGCGCGGTCGCCAGGGAGATGGACGTAAATGACACCATCCAGGTCGATACCAAGCCGGCGTAGCGACGGGGCAATCCCGGCGATGGCGAACCAATCGGTGGCGACGTAGCCGTACCCGACTTCGCCGCCCGCTGTTTCGATCGCTTGAATCGCTCGTTCCACAGCGTGATGCCGTTGGTAGAGGTGCAGACCACAGAGCAATCCGACAACGCACAAGAGTATCGCTATGACTCCCCTTTTGCCTGGCCGACGACAGAGGGATTCCAACGTGTTGATCATGAGAGTTTTCGAGGATGCGGAGAACTGCCCCCAAATATCTTAAGCAACGATTGGCCGCCTGAGAATAAGTTTACAAGGCAACGCGCGAATCGGCTCGGCCGGAGCCGCGCCCTCCCGCGATTTCGTTCTGCGAATTACGTTTGGCCCCCAAAGGCCAACTTCGTAGGATGCGTGCTCGCACGCATCGTTTGGAATATGGCTTTGCGATTGAAGCTATCACTTTGTGCGTGCAAGCACGCACACTACAGCTGTACCGGCACGAACACGAACCGTATGGAAGCCGGTTCGCGGTCTACCACACTACTGCTCATACCGTTCGCCCTTACTTTCCAAAGGGCAGTCCGTCCCCAGGTGGCAGCCTGAGGACGGACTGAACGTCACCGGCCACGCGGCGACGCTAGGTACGACGATTGATCCGTGGTTTCCCCAGCGTCCTCATTTGTCGCTCCCACCAATCAACCATCGGCCATTCCGCCATGACTAAATCGACATCTGCGTCAGCTACTGCTGGAACTTCCGTTCGACCGGCTACGATATCGGCTTCCATCGGCAGCTTCGCGATAACTGCTTCCGATCCATTTGCGGTCGATGATTCCTCATCAGACGTCACCGCCGCAACCGGTTGCTTCGCGGGATCGCCGTCCAGCTCCTCTTGGTTACGCTCGGTTTGCAACGTCGCCGATTGCGGTCTTACATCGACATCGACAGTCGGGATCAATTCCGCTGTGATCTCTTCCGCTTCACCGGTCAGCGCGACACCTTGAACCCGAAATGAGCGATGCGGCGCCCAATCGCTAAAGTTGCCGTTCGCGTCGAAAGCTCGCACCGTCCAAAGATAGGTATGTCCCACCGTCAGCGGCGTCGGATCGGTATACTGCGTGCCAACCACATTGGAATTTTGAATGACCGAACTCTCGCCGGTTGTCAGATTATTCACCCGGATTTCATACCGCACGGCACCGACAACGACCGTCCATTCGAACGTCGGCGTCGTGTCGGTCGTGGATCCAATCGGCGAAATTAGAAACGGCCGACTGAGCGTCGTCCCTACCGAGAATTGACGATGCAAGGCCCACAGGCTGGTGTTGCCGGTCGCATCAATGGCACGCACGGTATAGACATATCGCCGCCCCGAAACCAAAGGAGTCGGATCGATATAGGAAGTCCCCGTCAGGTCATCTCGGCGGATGACCGCTTGCTGGCCGGTCGTCAGGTCGTTGACCCACAATTCATAACGGACAGCATTGGTCACCGACGACCACTTAAACTCGGGCGAGTTCGGATTGCCATTTCCCTTGGGGGACAAGAGCAATGGCGTCGCCAATGGATTCCCCACGGTGAAGCGGCGATGCGGGGCCCATTCGCTGAAACTGCCATCCGCGGCAACGGCGCGCACCGTCGCGATGTATTGATTCTGATTGTCAAGAGGTGTGGTCGGCGTGAACATCGTCGCCGTGAGGTTCTTTTCACGAATCACTTGCGACTGCCGCGTCGTCAGGTTGTTCACCCACAAATCGTAGGCGACTGCTCCCGGGATTGGCGTCCATTGAAACTTCGGAGTCGACGATTCGTTAGCACCGACCGGCGACTGAAGCACTGGACGGGCCAGCGATGTATTGACGGAGAATTCCCTATGGCTGGCGAATCTGCCGAGCAAGCCGTCTTCGCCGATGGCTCGCACAGTGACCAAGTACCGGTGATTATCGGCGAGTGGCGTAGTCGGGGAGAAATTCATGGTTGTCAGGTTCGTTTCCCGAATGACGCCCGACGTGCCGTCGGTCAAATCGTTCACCCACAAGTCGTAGCGTGCCGCTCCCTCGACTCCGCTCCAGGTGAAATTGGGAGTCACCGATTGTCCGGGGCCAATCGGTGTGAGAACGATTGGCGTTTCTAACGATGCTTCCGTCGAAAAACGTCCACCCTGAGACCAAGTCCCGCGAAGGCCTCCGGCGAATACGGGGCGCACCATCCATTCGAAAGTCTTGCCTCGCTGCAGCAACTTCGGATCGGTGTACTGCATTCCCACGATGTCCTGCACGTTGATTACCGGTGTACCGATATTCGCAGGGCCGTTGCCACCAACAATTGGTGCACCATTCGTCAAGTCATTCACCATCAGATCGTAGCCGACCGCCGCCTCGACACCGCTCCACATAAACGTAGGAGAGACATCGGCTGTCGGATTAAGCGGTCCCTGTAACGTTGGCGCTTCCGAACGCACCGTGAAGATGCCGCCATTCGAATAGTCGCCTGGGGTACCGTCTGCAGCGATCCCGCGCACTGTCCACCGGTAGGTATTGCCCGAAATGAAAGTGTCGTTCAATAAGGTTCTGGTTGGAGTGAACGAAGTTGTCGGCAAACCGAGTTCGGTGATGACACGATCCCCAGTCGCGATGTCGAATACGCGCAATTCCCAGGTCTGCCCGCTCGAGTCGTTGGGGGTCCACTGGAAGGTCGGCAACGGATCGACTGTGATTCCCAGCGGGGTGACCAACGTCGGAGCTTGTACGATCGGAATCGACGCTTGCCAAGTAACCGATTGCGACAATTTACTCGTGCCGTTACGCACCAGGTCAACGCCGTTACCGAACCGTCTGCCGGCTAGGTCGGAAATCGTGGCCGTAACAACGAAACTGCCTGTCGTGAATCCGAAGTCGGACGGACGCAACGATCTCTCTCGATGGACCTGCCCGGTAATAGGATCAAAAACGAGTTGTCCGTCGATTCTCCAGAACACTTCAAAGATGTCATTGACCGGACCACCGGGAACATCGCCCACCGCATCAATGAACAACACTTTGGTCGGATCGGTGATTGTGGTCGCATTTGTTGTGTGACCATCGAGCGGATTCACGAAGTCATAGAAGTCGAGAACCATCGCTTCGCGGGCGACCGCATCAAAGGGATTCCCCAAAGTCCGCAGTTTGGAATCTGCAGCCGGTCGGAAGATATCGGTATCGGCACCGAGGGCGCCCTCGAAGGCGCTAATCACGCCGATCCCCGGCTGATTCACACCATTCCATCGATTCCATGGGGTAAACGTATTCGTCGTCGAAAGATTCGGTTGCCCGGTTAACGTTCCCATAAACTGTGTCACGTTTGCCGGATCGCCATCATCATTCTCTAGTCCGAGATTGCTGAAGTTTCGCATCATTTCACGCAAACCGAGATCGCGGGACGCGGCATCCTGCGCGGCG
The DNA here is from genome assembly GCA_028284485.1 of Planctomycetaceae bacterium. GTDB lineage: Bacteria > Planctomycetota > Planctomycetia > Planctomycetales > Planctomycetaceae > JANQRQ01. The sequence continues at coordinate 32,481 of JANQRQ010000243.1, forward strand.
AAGACGGCAAATGCCTCGCCACCACCTGCTCCGCCAAATTTGTCGGAGTTGACCAACACCACACCCATTTCGGGAGAGGCGCCTGTTCCAAATAGCTCGACACGCGCGATCGACGCCGCGAGAAATTGATCGACGTTCAACACATCTTCTGATGCGCCGCCGAAGCGATATGTGGCGTCCAGAACTGTGTTCACCGAAACGGCCCCGAGTGTTACCACATTGGCACCATTGCCGTGTGTGGCAGGCGTCGTTCCGTTAAACCCGCGCACAACCGTTAATGTATTCGTG
>JANQRQ010000244.1 GCA_028284485.1 Planctomycetaceae bacterium
CTGTCGGGACAACCGCTCGACGAAGTCGATCCACTCGATCTTCCGCCGGTCACCTATCAGCCTCAAGAACGGATCGTGGCGGCCTACCGCTACGTTGCACCGGGTTATACCATCACATTGAACGAAGAACGTTACGATCGTGTCGCCGTTCCAACCGCCGTTTGCCCGGCCAGCAATATCACCAGCGTGATCGGCGGTAATGGACAGATACAACATCGGGCCGATTACAAGCTGCTGATCGTTGGCGTGCAAAACCTGCGGGTCCAGCTTCCCTACTTTCAGGACGAACAGGCCCCCGAACTGTGGGCCACCTTAATCGACGGCGAACCGGTCGAAGTTCGCGCCTCGGAAGATGCTTATCTGGTTCCGGTCCCCGCCTCGGACAGCCCCGAAACTCCGCGAGAACTGCAACTGTTCTACCGCACGTCGGTCAACGGGGCCGAAAAAGGAGATCGATTCCAATTACCACAAATGCAGCAAGTGCTGCAAATCCCGCCCGCCCTTTCGGCGATCAGCGGCAGTGGCACCGAACAGCCGATCGAAATGCTCAACCAAGGCTGGACCGTCCATTACCCCAAGGACAGTTTCCTGGCTGCCACCGACGGGACGTTCGAACCGGTCCACGAAGTCACCGGCGATTCGTTTTTGAGCCGGTTGTGGCACAGTGTTGATTTCGGCTCACTCACGCGATTGAAAGACCAGGGAATCGCCATCGCATTTGTCGTGATTATCGCTGCCCTGATCGGCTTTGCCTTCCGTTACGGCAATCTCGCCGGTGGCGCGATGATTTGTTTGCTGGTGGTGGTAATCCCGATTTCGGTCTCGATATTCACGTCCTCAAGAGCAGTTGGCCCGTTCGCTTACCCGTTGACTGGGGGCACGGAAATGACTACCGCCCGTACAGCAAGATTGAACACTGAACCAATGCTCGCGGTATCCGACGAATCAGGCAGTATGGCAGGGGAAGCTCCCGCAAGTCGTCCCACGATAACACTCGGCATTCAAGACGAATCACGAACTCTCGCAGATGGAATCAACCTGGGAGATGCTTGGAAAGCGGAAGTCGACGCCGAGGCTGCTTCCGCTGGTGCGGAAGAGCCGACATCGGAATTGGCGAAAGGCCGAATTGCAGACTTCGAAGATTCGGGCGTGGCTGGGAAGATGATCCGCGGCAGCGGCCAAGCCGCTCAGGACGAGGCCAAGAAGATCCTCGAGGCGGAAGTCGATGACGTTTTCGCAAATTCGGCCACAGCACCTACTTCAGGCGATGATTTAGGTGGGTTCCCCGCCCAACAATTTGGCGCTCAACCACCCGGTGCAGATTCACCATCGGCAGTGCCGCAACGCGCGGCTGGACGTTTCAATCAAAGTACCTTGCAGGGCAGCGATGGAGCGGTAGCTGGCACACTTGGCGGCTTAGCGCCGCAAAGCGTTGATTTTGACTTCGCTCCCACGACAAGTTTCGCTGTCCGCGCACTCGGCCGTGGTGGAACGTTGTACGCCGGTGGTCTGCTCTCGCTCGCAGTCGATCTGAAGATTCCCGAAAACTTCGTCAAACGCGAATTCCAATACCTAGGAACGCGGGGCACGACCGAAGCGAGCGGGTTGGCACTTCGCTACGCCGACAAGCGGGCTGGCGACGCCTGGCTCTTCTGTCTGGCGACCGGCGTGCTGCTGCTCTTCTGGTGGATGCGTAAACGCTCGCTCGGCAAAAAGGCGTTTTTGGCGTTTCTCACGCTCATCGGGCCGTTGTCGCTGATCACTTTGGCGCCGGTGCATTGCCACGTTTATCTCAACGGGATCTTCTTGGGCGGACTTTTCGGCACCGGTTTGTGGCTGGTCCGTGGTTTCTGCAATTGCTGCTGCCTGCGGGTCTGGAGCTGTTGCCGCGACAAGTTCGGCAAAGCGGCGGCGCTGATCGCTCTGGCGACCTTGATCACGCAATCGACTGTGCAGGAACTGCCGGCTCAGGAAGAGCCAGGCAATGCGATTCGCGGTTCGGTCATCGTCAAAGAACCGGTCCCCGATTCGGACGAGCCGACCGTCTTCATTCCGTACGACCGCGAGAACGACCCGCTTTCTGCGACGCAGGTCTTTATTCCCCACGATCAGTTTTTGAAGCTGTGGAATCTGGCGCATCCCGACCAACGGATACCGGTCGAGGCTCCGTTGGACGGTTTGGTGGCGCAGGCTTTGTATGCCGCCTCGCTCGAAAACGACGAAGATGGCGCTACTGAAAACGGACAGGCCAACGTGCGGGTCAACGCCCGCATTGTGGTGCACAGCTTTCGCGATTCCCAAATCGTGCTGCCGGTTCCTGTGGGACCAGTAGCGATTTCCCAGGCAACGCTCGACGGCGAGCCGGCGACACTGCTGACCCGCACTAACCGCAAGACGATGCCTTTGGATGTAGTGATTTCGGAACCGGGCGTGCATGTGCTCGATTTGGAATTCCACGTGCCGGCCCAATTGACCGGACCGGCCGGACGTTGGACGCTACCGCTGGCAGCAGTTCCCGCCGGCAAGGTGTTATTCACGCTGCCGGCCGATGACCTCAACGTGCGGGTCAACGGCGCATCGAATGTTTATCGTGTCCAGAGTGACGGCGACGAACCGGTTGTCGAAATCCCCGTCGATGCGGGTGGCAATGTCACGGTTACCTGGCAGCCGCAGCAACAAACCGGACCTTCCGAAGCAATCGTGCAGGCCGATTCGGCGACTGCTGTCATTGTCGACGATTCGGGCGCACGCTTGAGCACGGCTTATCGGTTCCGCGTGCCGCAAGGGTCGCTGGCCGATATCGACTTTACGCTGCCCGCTTCGGTGCGGCTCAAACAAGTGACGGGCCCCGACGTCGGGGGTTGGGAATTGGACGACTCGGGCGACGAACGCGTGTTGCGGATCTTCTTCCGCCGATCGGTCGACGACGAAACCCGACTGCAAATCGAATTGCATTACGAGGCATCAGTCGCCGGCGACTCGACCCGTTTGCCATTACCGAATTTCGCACCGCGGCAAGTAACGCGGGAAACCGGCATCGTCGGCCTGTTTGCCGGACCTCAGTTCGCGTTGCGTACGACTGGTCTCGAAAACCTGCGTCAAATCAACACTTCGGCGTTTCAAACACAACTTCCTTTGAATCGTCCGGAAGGAGCGCCGCTGTCGGCTTATCGCTTCAACTCGCGTCCAGTGTCGCTCGACTTTGTCATCACGCGGCGACAACCACAATCATCGGTCAACGTGAAATACGCGGTGGCCGTGGAACGTCGAAAGATTCGATTCGCGGGGCATATGCAGTTCACATTGACGCAAGCACCCCGCTCGACCATCTCGCTTGAGTTGCCTGTCGGCTTTTTGCCGATCGATGTGGCGGCCACCGACATGCGGGACTGGTACCTCAACACCGAGGACGAAGACCGCCCGCTGCTGACGATCGAATTCAACTCGCCGCGACTGGGCCGCACCGACGCCACGTTTGAAGGAACGGTCCCCCGCACTCCGGGCGATCCGACGGCTGACTTAATGATGCCCGCCCCATTGGAAATCAATCGTTCCCGCGCCGAGGCGGCGATTTGGTTGGACGATGCGATTTCGGCAAACTTGAGTTCGTTCGAGGGATGGCGATCGGTCGATCCGGCGGAACTTTCGCAAGATTTGCGATCCCGCCGATCGCAACCGGCTCGCTTTGCATTTACCTCATCCGAAACCGAACCGGGATTTATCAATCTCGATTTACAGCGGGCCACACCGACTTTGGCCGCTGATGCCGTCACGCTGATTACGGTCAGCGATACGATGCTCAGTTATGCGGTGGCGCTCAATTGGCAAATCACGCAGGCGGCTGCCGACACGTTTGTCTTTTCCGTCCCCGAGTGGCTGGCGAGCAAGCTCGATTTTCAAGGGGCCGGTTTACGGCAAGTGCTGCCGGCTGATCCTGTTGACGGGCAGGTGCAGTTTACCGTCACGCTGCGTGACCCAGTGCGCGACGGCTACTTTCTATTGGGAACGGCGACGCTGCCCCCACCCGGTGATGCCGACGTACAAACGCCGGCGATTTCGTTTAAGAATCCTAATGCAGAATCTTCCGGCGAGCCGCTCGCCTCGCAAGCTCAGTATGTGGTGCTGATCAATCAAAGCTTGAATCGATTGGAATCAACGAATCCCGACACGTATGAAGCCATCGATCCCGGTCAGCTGCCGATTCGCGGCACCGAGGATATCGTTCAACAAGCGGTCGAAATCGTGCGCGTGAAGAGTGCGGCGGAAACGCCCGCGTGGCAGGTGCGGCGGCTGCCCCGTCAACAAGGTGCGCCCGCGTCGGTGAACCTGGCGGAAATCATTACAGTTGTCGCCCACGACGGCACACTTCGCGCCATGTCGACGTACACGATTAAGAATCGCACGCGGCAGTTTTTGGCCCTTCGCATGCCGGAGAGCACTCGGTTATTGTCGGTCTTCGTGGGAGACAGTCCGTCGCGCCCCGTGTTAACCGAGCGCAACGATCAGCAATGGCATTTGATTGCATTGCCGAAGACCAGTGCGGCCGATCTGTCATTCCAAGTGAAAATCGCCTATTCGGGTCGACTGGAAGGCGACGTGCCCAGCGAACTGTCGGTTCAGGGAGAAGATTTTCAAATGCCGGCGCCGCACGTCATCTCGCTGGAAGACGATCCGCAGTTCGGCATTCCGGTCGCACGCACGCTGTGGACCGTTTACTTGCCGAAAAATTTGTACGGCAGCGAGTCGCTGAATTCGAGCCTGACCAACATGAGCGTGGCTGGCACCGGCGATGCCGAGAAATCGCGGGCGAAATCGATTCTGCAGGATGCCGCCGAAATGGTCAACGTCCTGGAAGGTGTCGCGAGCACGCGGCAGAAGTATCAGGCGCTACAGAATTTCAAACGACTCAATGAACAGGTTTCGTCAGCCGTCGAATACGATGTTGACGGTGAATTGGGGCAAGACGTAGAGCTGCGTGAAGCGCAGGAACTGTACCAACAGAAGCTGTCGGACTACTCGCGGCAGTTGCGCGTCGACGACGAAGCCGGCGAGGCGCACTTCACCGAACGCTACGGCAAGGCGGCCGTTTTGGACGACGAACAGCAGCAGGCCCAAATCTTTGACAACAACGACGCCCTTATTACCAGTAACTCTGCGATGGTTCCGGCACTCACTGACTTAGCAGCCGGCGAAGCAGGTGGCGAGGCGCTGGGATTCAATTTTCAATTGCCGGAACAAGCGCGAGGGCAAGTGACGCGCGAAATCGAATTGGAGCGGTTATCGAAGAATCCGAATTCGTTTTTCAATCGGATGGAGCAACGCCAGCAAGCGCTGGGGAATCTTTCTGGTCTGAACGAGCGTTTGATTCGGGAGAAGGCGGCGCAAGAAGACCGCGGAATGTGGGAAGCGCTCAATGAAGTTGAGGAGGCGGCGATTCCATTTCATGGTGAGCCGATCCGCTTTCCTGAGAATTGGAAGGAACTTGTCGACAACCGCGAAAGGGCTGCGAGCGTAGTTACGGGAGGACGACTCATCGCCGGTCCGGTCGGTGGCGGAGCTGGTTTCGGCGGTGGCGGTGCGGGATTCGTTTTCGGAGGATTCGCCGGTCAGGCTGTTCCGGCAGCGGACACGCTCGCACGCGGTTGGACACAGGTCGGCGGATTGTCGTTGCCGATGGAAATTCCGGTGCCGGAGGGGGCACAGAAACTGGTCTTTTCCAAGCCGGGGGGACAACCGAAATTGGCGCTGTCCGTGCGAGCCAGCCAATCGGTGGAATACGGCGTCGGAATCGTCTGGACCGCGTTCTGGGTGCTGCTCGGTTTGGCCGCCACAATCACGCTGGCAGCCAGCGATGTGCGAAGCCGATTGCGGAAGAATTACCCGGGGTTGTTGATTGTCGCCGGCCTGGCGATCTTTTTGGCGATACCGACGGCCAGCGGCGGATGGCTCGGCTTTGTGTTGTTTGCCATCGGGACGATTGTGTGCAGCATTCGCCGGGGTAAGTCGCACGCTTCGTGACGCGAATGTTAGAGTCTCTCGGCGTTCTCTACTGTAAGTGGTCTTCATCGAGAATGGGTTAACCACTGATTTCACGGATGTGCACGGATGAATCTAGCGACTCGTTAAACCGATCCGTGAATATACGTGTCGGTCCGTGGCTGAGAGTCTCTTTGCCAAATGCCCTCACCCGGCCTGCGGCCGACCTCTCCCAGAGGGAGAGGTGACGATTATAAGAACGGCGAAACGATGAATCCGTTGGCTTATCATGCGGGAATCGCCTAGTTGATTCACCACGGAGACACAGAGGATACTCAGATTGGGAACCACGAAAGACGCGAAAGGGACAAAAGGGTTTTGATTCGGACTTGTTGTCCGATTTCGTGCCTTTCGTCAATTTCGTGGTTGGGTACATTTTACTGATAACTGGATTCCCGCCTTCGCGGGAATGACGAGGTGGGCTTATCAAGAATTCAGAATTGGCTGACTTTGCAAATACGAGACAGCAATCTCGAGTTCAGTGCGTTCTCAGGCGGGACCACCCGAGGAGCGGGAGCCTGGGTACGAGATCGGAATCCTCTTCTCCAAATGCCCTCTCCCGGCCTGCGGCCGACCTCTCCTAGAGGGAGAGGTGACGATTATAAGAACTGCGAAACGATGAATCCGTTGGCTTATCATGCGGGAATCGCCTGTTGATTCACCACGGAGACACAGAGGACACTCAGAGTCGGAGCCACAAATGACGCGCAAGGGACGAAAGGATTTTGATTCGGACTTGTTGTCCGATTTCGTGCCTTTCGTCAATTTCGTGGTTAGGTACATTTTACTGATAACTGGATTCCGAACCCATCCGGCTCGGCAGGAGCCTCGCCCTCCCGTTTTTGAAACCGACGGAGACTAATCCTTGGCGGCGAGTTCTAACCGTTCCCCATTGAGCGTTGCTGTTGTTTCGACCGGAACAGGTTGTACCAACGACTGCAGCGCAAAACAGCTTTGCTCGCCGATGCGAACCATTTCGCGAATCTTGTCGGCCGGTTCGTCCGATTCGACAGTGATGTCGGTCTGCAGTCCCAACCCTCCGCCGGCAAGTGTGCCCTTGAGTGCCGACCCTTTCATAAAGAAACGGATCTTCTGCTTAAGGCTGACGTGTTTGATGTTGAGCTTGGTCATTTCGGCGTAGCGGGACATTTGCGTCAGCGTGCAAAACGCGATGCCCACGCTGAAATAGGCGAGCGGCGGCGGCGCGGAGTCATCGCCATGCAGGTAAGGCCCTTCGTCGCAAATGATGGAAAACGTGCTCCCCTGGGGCTGCTCGATGCAAACGCGGGCGGATTTGCGCATTCTTTCGAGGCAATCGGCTTCGACGCTTAGCACAATTTCCCGGTTTTGCGACAGCTGCAGGGCGATCCCCGCTTCGCTGGCCTCGCTGCGCTCAGTCACCTTGTGGACGATTTGTTTGGACATGAGTTCCTCGTGAAGCGTTGGTGGCTGTCGCCGTCATCGATCGCTCGCAGTTCCGTTCGTAGTCGGTAACACACAATCATCGGACTTGAGCATCGCGGCTCGGCAGGAGCCTCGCCCTCCCATATTGGCATGTGAGCATTGCGTGAACAATCGAGTGCCAAAGTCAATTCCTTGCTAAGTCGCGCACGAGTTTGTTGCAAGGCAGCAATTCAGGCAGTATGTGGCCCAAGAACGACACGGCTTCACGTTGGAAGTCTACGGCACAGTCGATTCTTCGATGAACCAGTCGGGGAACTCTCCAGAAAGGTCGTGCTCTTCTCCTTCGCGGAGCACGGTGACCTCGACCTTGTCCCCCGGCGTGTAATGATGCAGTAATTCGGAGACGAACTCTGCAAACGAGCGAAACTCGCGATCGCCGGCGACGGAGACAATCGTATCGAGTCGACGCAAACCGAGCTGGTAACCAAATCGATTTTCGCGAATCGAAACGACACGCAGGGCCATTTTGTCTTGTGGTAATTCCAGTTCGCGACGTTGAGAGCGGCTTAACGAATAACCGCGAACTCCTAATGGAAATGGCACGCTGCGAAGCGACTTTCGCCAGCCGACGTTGGTTTCTCGCCAGGGGCCGGTCGGTGTGACATTCGTTGTGACGACTTCAACCGCCTTTGCCTGGCGTTCGAGCTTGACGGCGAGCGGCTGTTGGTCGGCGGCGCGGTGCAGGGCCCAACGGAAATCGTATTCGGAATGAACGGGAACATTGTTGACCTGGGTGATGACATCGCCGGGTTTTAGATCGGCTTGTTCAGCCGGGCTGCCTGGCTCAACTTGGTCGATGCGATGCCCATGCTGCAAATCGAAGTTGACCCCCAAGTTTTCCGGTAAGGGAAACGGGAACAATTCGCGGCGAGTGAACTGCCCGTCGTGAAAAGACTGCAGCAAGCCGTACTCGCGCACCTGGTGGCAATGAATGCAACCGCGATGATTCTGCTGCAAAAGCGGCATATCTTCGGGCGTTTTGACGTCGGGATCGACTGTTTGAAAAACGGCCTCGCCGGCAGCCTGGCGTGCTTCCCGATTGGCGTGCACCTCAAGGACTTCATTCATGGTTTGAATGAGTGATTCCTTGTTGAGCCGAGCGTCTGGTTCGCCGGCATCGCGTCCGCCGTAGCGGCTATAGACATTCAGGTCGGCATCGAGAAAGAAGGAATTCCAAGTCGTGTCGTAGTCGAATTCGAAGCGATTGATATGGACCCCATTCATGCGCGTAATGCGAACGCAGACAAACCGGTCACGCATGCGCCGGATATCAGGGTCGTCGTGGGCAACCTGCCCATCCCAAATCCAACACTCGGGTCAGCGGACGCAGCGAAAGACCGCAAAGATCGGCTTTCGCGATTCGGCGGCCGATTGCTGAGCGCTTTCCAGACTGTTATGCCAGCCAACGACGCGTTCCTGGGCGCTCGCCGGTGACGCCTGAAGTGTAATGATCAGCGCCGCGGCCCACAGACAACCGAAAGAGTGCCGACTCGCGAATTGATGAAGAACCGTTTTCAAATCAACCTTCCTCACGTGAGAGATTCGGTACTGATTTCCTACCGACGCCAGAGTCGATCACGCATGCGGCGCGATCCAACGCTTTATCCGTTCTATCATGTGCACAAGGCACATTACAAACGCAACTTGAATACGATCGACCGGTTGGCCACCCGATTTTCGAAGGCAGTCACGAATCGCCATGAGCTTCGACGGATGAAGCCACTTGCCGCTCCGCCAATCGATTGGCACCCAAGATTTTGCCGAGGGCCCCTAAACGTCCTTCATAAAGCAGAATCAAATAGGCCGGTACCAAGATTGGACGCACCACGAACGTATCCAGCAAGACGCCGAATGCCAACGCGAAACCGAGTTGATGCAGTCCGACTAATGTTCCAGCCAGCAGAGACGAAAACGTGCCGGCCATAATGATTCCGCAACTGGAAATGATACTGCCCGTTTTCTGGAGCGCCACCACGACACCTTGCACGAGGCCGTGCCGCTCTTGCTCTTCTTCAATGCGGGTCATGAGGAAGATGTTGTAGTCTTCGCCGACCGCAATGAGGATTGTGAACAGAAACATCGGGACCTTCCAATCGAGGCCGGAAAATTCCGAACCGTCGAGGAACCAGAATAGCGCAAATGTCACTCCGAGCGTGGCCAGATAGCTAAAGAAGACGCTGGCGATGAGGTACAGCGAAATGGCCGGCTTTCGCAAAAGGACGACCAGAATTAAGAACACTCCGGCGAGTACCAAAATGTTGACGCGAATCTGATCCCGGTCGGTGACAATTTTGAGGTCGCGGATGCTAGGCGTTGGGCCGAGCGCAGCCATTTCGGTCGTCGAGAATTCCCGCCAGCCTTCCACGAGCGGAAGATCGACTTCGATTCGCGCGCGCGGACCTTCCGACAATTCGCGCTCTGCGACGATGTTGATTGTGTCGGACGACGACTCGCCAATCATCGCGCGGAGATCATCGTGCCGGTCGACCGACTGCCCCTCGACTTCGATGATACGATCACCTGGGCGCAAACCGGAATCAGTCGCCGGAGTTTCCTCGATGATCGATTCGATGCGGCACTCGTCGCTGTCGTCGAAGTGCATTCCAAGCATTTGCCCGGTCAACGTTGCATCGACCGTTTTTTGGAGCCGTTCCAGTTGGGCGATACTATTTCGCGAGAAGGGGTCGTCTTGGAAAATAACATCGATGCGAGCGACCTGGCCTTCCAGACCTTCCGCCTGGCTGACGTAGTACTCTCTGACTTTTTGATTCCTGACTCGGTTTCTGGCCATGGAAAAGAAATTCTGCTTCGAATCACCGGACTCTTCCTCATCGTCCGTGGACGCATGGAGCCCCAAGGGATGCGTCCGATTGCGAACGTCGGCTAATTGCAGTTCCCCTTGTTTATCGATCAAGCGATCGGTGATGGAGTCGAGAATGATCGAGTCATCCGCGAAATCAACATCTGCGTTTTTCAGCAGAATTGTCACCGGACCGGCAACACCGGCCGGAAAATGTGTTTGTACCGCCTTGGCTCCGACGACGCTGGGATTGTCGCGCGGTAGTTCGCTAAGCAGCCCGTAACTCAAATAGTCGTTAAAGGAGCAGCCAACGACGGCAAAGGGAAGCATCAACAATCCGCTGGTCGCGAGAATGCGGCCCGGCTTTTTCAACAGTTTCTCACCGATTCGGGTCCAGGCGTTCTGGATCAAGTCCCGCTCCAGGAGACGGCCAATCAAACTGGTTGTGGACAACCATCCCGCCGACGTCGAAAGCCGATCGGTAGGAACGCGCGGCCAGAAGGCCCAGCGTCCTGTGAGCCGCAGCAAGCACGGTGTAAACGTGAGTGCTGCACACAAGACCACAAACAGGCCAAACGTAATTCCAACGCCGGCTTGCTGGAACTTCTTGAACTCCGCAAAGACCAGCATGCCGATGCCGCACATGACGGTCCCGGCGCTGGCGGTGAGTGCCGCACCGACTTTGGCCAAAGCGTTTTCAATCGCTTCCTCAATACTGGCTCCCTCATCGAGCTCTTCCTTGTAGCGGGCGATGAGGAACAGGCAATAGTCGACTCCGGCGCCGTAGCAGAGAATTGTGACATACACCTCAATGCCGTTGAACAGCCCGACGATATCCCACTTTGCCAACTGCGCGAGGGTCGTCAAAGCAATCCGTGTGGCGATGGCAACGGTAACGAGTGGAATCATGGCGATGATGGGCGCGCGGTATATGACAATCAGCAGCATGATCACCAGAAGGACGGTCCATAATTCCGTAGCCTGCGAGCTATCATTTGCCGCCTTGATCATGTCTCGCCCGACGGTGGCAGATCCGCTGACGGCAAGCGCCAAACCCGGTGGAGTCGATTCTGCTAAATCGCCGTTGCGGTCGATTAACTCTTCGACCCGCTTAACCAAAGTCGAGTTACGCCAATCGAGGAACTCCGTCGTTAGCTCGACCAGAACTAACGTCGCCTTGTTGTCCTGACTGTCGAGGAGCTTCCCAATGCGTTGGTCGGCAAAAGTGCGGACGCGTGTCAGGTTCTCCGATTCATCGTCATCCTCAGACTCGACGGTGTTGGTCGCTGCAATGCCTTCTTCTTCCGCGATCTTTTCCAATCCGGGCTGCAGAATATCGGTAATGAATTCGCGATCGCGGTCTTGAAGTCCGTTGGGATCGCTTTCCCGCCGCACGACAATCACAACGCTGCTGGCAAGCAAATCGCTGGGAAACGACTGCTTGAACAATTCCTCGCCTTGGCGACTGGCCATATCTTCAGGCAGGAATGCAAACTCCCCCTGCTGAATGACATCGGTCCATCTGGGTGCCGCCATCGTCAGCGCAACGGCCGTCAGCACCCAGGCCACCAGCAAGAATGGCCAGAAACGCACAACATTTCTGCCGAGTTGTCGGAACATAGAAAATCGTTATCGGGAAGCGGGGCCGGAGAACCGGCATCCTCGGCTGGATGAGCGGCCAAAATGATCGGCGACAAACAAAGATTACCGTCGCCATCATAGTCGCGATACGAATCGGGCGTCAATCAACCGATTCCTGGTTTGCGTGGCTAAAATCGCGGGTTTACCCGCTTTTGCCGGACGTTCGTGCGCGCTGATTGAGGCTCCATTGCCCGGTGCCGTGGGGTCCTGTACTCGAGCGCGACGCCGCTGTTGGCGACGAGCAACGCAATCGCCGCTTGTGGTGCTGAAACTGTTCCGGTGTCCATTATGTCAGGAGACCATTACCGCCATGAATCCGATATTGACCGGTCGGCGGTTTCCGGGTACACCCCCCGCTCCCCTCTTCGAGCTTCTTAGTTCACCAAATTGCCACTTCTGACTCGCTCAACTTTCGGCTAATTGCCGAGAAGTGCCTGCTCGCGAATGCGTCATCGCTGATGCGAATACGCCGCTTTTCCGATGCATGAAATGCGCTCCCACCGAGACTTGGAGACCGAATGCAACAGAACCGGAAGGCTTTAAAACAGTGCGGTCCGATTGGCATTTTCGCAGCTATGATGGTCGGCTGCTCGCTGGGGTGCAGTTCGTTTCTCAGCCAAGTGATGACCACTCCGCCGAATCGGTTTAACCCATTCTCACGGGCAGCGACGACTGCTCCAGCCGCGCGACAAGTTCTGGGCATCGATCAACAGTTCACAGTTGCGGTCGGACCGCCGGAAGCCAGTTTGTCGGTTTCCATCGTTGAGCCGTCCAGCCAACAACCACCACGCGGAACTCTGCTTGTCCTGCATGGTATTTGGGGCCGCAGTTTGTGGATGTTGGGAACGGCGCAAATGCTGGCAGAAGAGGGCTACCGAGCCGTACTGGTCGATTTGCGGGGCCATGGGAAATCGACCGGAGAAAAAGTGACATACGGCATTCAGGAGTCGCTGGATTTGTCGCAAGTGATTGATGAACTAGAAGACCGCAATCTGATTTCCGGGCGACTCGGCGTTTACGGAATCTCATTCGGAGCGGCGACCTCGATTCAACTCGCCGGGCGCGACGAGCGGATCGAGGCCGTGGTGGCAGTCGCACCGTTCAGTACGATGCGCGACGTCGTACCCGATTACTCGCGGACGGTCCTGCCGGGTATCGAACGTTTGATCCCCAACGAAACAATCCAGAATGCGGTTAATCAAGCCGGCCAGCGTGCTGACTTCGATCCCGATATGGCCGACACGATCTCTGCCATTTCCCAAACCGATGCACCAGTGCTGATTGTGCACGGAACCGACGACTGGATGGTTCCCCCGTACCATGCGCTGCGACTCTATGAAGCGGCGAAAGGTCAATCACGACTGGTCTTCATTCCGCGTACAGGGCACGTCAAAATCTGGTTTGATCCGACGCAGGAAGTGGCCGAGGAAACGCGCGATTGGTTTGACGAGTGGATTGCTGACGCAGCCCGGGCGTCGGACTAGAACCAGTCCCAAAACCCGGTTGTGCCTGTTTTCTCGCCTAGTATGCTAGAGTCTGCGCGATGCATTAGAGGGTTTTGGCACCACTACTAGTCGGACCATCGCCGCACGACCTGCTGCAACTCACTGACAACAAGAACGGTGCAGTTCAGCTTGCATGTTCCTGCATCACGCGCTGGAAATCCTGCATTTCGGATGGACTACCCACGACCAATGGAGTTCGTTCGTGAATGCTGTCAGGAGATTTGTCGAGAATGCGCTGGGTTCCGTCTGTGGCAATGCCGCCCGCTTGTTCAGCAATGAAGGCAATCGGGTTCGCCTCGTACAGCAGCCGCAATTTTCCGGTCGGGTTATCCTTGGTTGGGGGATACAGAAAGATCCCACCCTTCAACAATGTGCGGTGAAAGTCGGACACCATCGAGCCGATGTAGCGGGAGGCATAAGCCTGTCCGAATTGCCCGGTCCGCAGCTTATCGAGATAGGTGTTATAGGCAGTCGGGAAATCGTCTCGGTAGGCTTCGTTAACAGAATAGTATTTTCCGCGTTCGGGCATACGAATATTCTCGTGACTGAGAACGTAAGCACCGACCGACGGGTCGAGCGTAAATCCGTGCACGCCGTTTCCAACGCTATACACCAAAATGGTTGACGACCCGTAGACGACGTATCCCGCCGCAACTTGCTGGGTTCCTGGTTGGAGGACCCATTTCGAGACTTCGTTCAGTTCGACGTCGACCGGTCTGCGCAAGATGGCAAACGTTGTTCCAACGCTGACGTTGACATCAATATTCGAAGAGCCGTCAAGTGGATCGAACACAACCGCGTACTTGGCGTTCGGCGATTCGTAGTGCACGGTGAGGGGCCGCTCGTTTTCTTCCGAAGCGAGCACGCCGATACTCTCACGGACGCTCAGGCAGTGCAGCAGGACGTCGTTAGCGTAGACGTCGAGTTTTTGCTGAACTTCCCCCTGAACGTTGACATCCCCTAGCGAGCCGAGAATGTCGGTGAGTCCAGCCCGGCGAACTTTGGCCTGGATCATTTTTGTGGCCAGCGTGATCCCCGAAAGCAGCCAGGAGAATTCGCCCGATGCACCAGGGCAGCGTTTTTGTTCTTGGAGAATATGTTGCTGAACGGTAATGATCGGCACAGGACGCGCGTTTGCGTTCGTCGCAGCAGGTGGTTCGCTGGGTGTCATTGGTCTTCCGATATCGTTTGATGTCTATCGTTGTGGGGTTCTATTGGTTTCGCGGTCACGGGCACGGTCGCGGGCACGAAATTGCTGAGGCACGCCCGTTACCTGTTTGACAAAACATCCTGCTCATATTGCTTGACGGAATGTAACCATTCGCTTTCGATTGGTACACCGGACTGGTCACAATAGTAATCCCAAACCGCGCCATGAGGCATCGACTTGAGTTGTTCCATCAACGCCAGTCGTGAAGTGAAGTCTCCTTCGAGTTCCAACTGTTTGAGTCGCTGGGACGGTTCCAGGAATGCAGCCAGCAGAGCTTTGGCCATGTTGCGTGCACCAATGACCCATGCAGCGACCCGGTTGATGCTGGCATCGAAAAAATCGAGGCCGATGTGCACTCGGCTCAGATAGTTGCCTCGCACCAATTCCAAGGCAATTGATTGTAGCTCATCAGTCATTGTGACGACATGGTCGCTATCCCAGCGGACACCACGACTCACATGCAGCAGAATCTCGTCGAGCCAGCACATAACAGCGGAAATCTTATCGGAGATGACCTCGGTTGGATGGAAGTGGCCGGCGTCGAGGCAAAGCAGTTTCTTATTGCGAATCGCATAACCCAAATAGAATTCATGCGATCCCACCACGTAGCTTTCCGAACCTAATCCAAATAATTTGCACTCGACGGCGTCCAACAGATGCGTCGGTTCGAACGGTTCGGCAAACACTTCGTCGAGTGAATTGGCCAATCGTTCGCGGGGTGTTTTCCGATCTGCCGGCGTGTCTTTGTAGCCGTCGGGAATCCATACATTCGTAATGCATGGGGAATGTAATGCGGCTCCTATGGCAGCCCCGATCTTGCGACACGCCTTTCCGTGCTCGATCCAGAATTGGCGAATTCCGGAATCGGGATGCGCCAACGTTAATCCATCGGAAGCTTTATCGTGCGCAAAGAATGTCGGATTGAAATCGAGACCAAGACCTTCCGATGCCGCCCAATCAATCCAGTTTTGAAAGTGTTCTGGCTGAAGTTCGTTACGTTCGACCTTCTTTCCACCTGTTTCGGCGTAGTTGGCATGCAAATTGACGCGATGCCGACCAGGGATCAACGACAACGCCTTATTGAGGTCGGCCCGTAATTCGTCAGGAGTGTGCGCCTTGCCAGGGTATTGCCCGGTAACAGCCAGTCCGCCACCGATCACCGACCCGCTTGACTCAAAGCCACCAATATCGTCGCCTTGCCAGCAATGAAGGGAAATTGCGATTTCGGCAGTTCGCTGCAGCGCTTCGTCGGTGTCGACACCAAGTTGCTGATACGCATTTTGTGCCAATTCGTAATTGCTGGCGATTGCCGCATCGCGATCCGGCATAGGTACTGTTCCAATCCGATCAGGATGACGATGATGGTCCAATGTCCTTAATACGGGATCATCATGCCATGCGATCGGAAATAAGGGAACTCGGCGACAAGGAAAAAGTGGATTTGCCGATTCGAATGCTGAACAATCCACCGCGACGGCCGTACGTCAGCGCGGATTCTGCGTGGATGGTTGGTCGGGGCCGGCGAGGGGCTTCCGAATGAAATATCGCTGCAAGGAGAGGTCGAAGGCGAACGTTCGCGTGAGGTATGGTGGAGGACTTGACGGGAATAAACGCCGGGAACGGCGATGGCGTACACGTGCACTAACCATCGCCGTTACCGTGAGGGCGTTTACATTGAAGCAAGGCGGACCCGCAAATCGAACGTTGATAACGGATTGATGCGGCTAAGAATCTTTTCCTGTTCTTCAGATTTCCTGTTTATCACCATGGGCAATTCGGAGCCAATCCCGGAAAACACGGAGTTTTCTTGCTGGGATTAACTGTTCTCGCGGCGTTCTCTCAATTCCTGCTGCCGTTCTGCCTGACGCTGTAGACGGGATTGTTGCCGTTCTTGTTCCCGCTGTCTGAGCCGCGCGATGAGTTGAATTTGGCTATTCGTTCTCGGCGCCGTCCCTGTAGTCGTCAATCGTCGCCGTAAGGGATTCGCGCGCTGCTGAGAGGGTTGACGCAACGTGGCCCGTTGCTGGGCGAAGTTGCGATTCATTAATTGCCGACGCGATTGAATAACCTGCATTGTGGATTGCGCAATACTGAACATCCCTGCTGCGGTATTGGCACCGCCGGCACCACCGCCACCGAATCCACCCGGACCGCCGGCACCACCACCGCCAAATCCACCTGGACCACC
>JANQRQ010000248.1 GCA_028284485.1 Planctomycetaceae bacterium
CATGAATGAGTCATTCCTTCAACCCACCGAACCGCCGATCGCGCGACGCAAAGTCCTGAAGTGCATCAACAAGGTCCGGCTCTCGAAATTCGGGCCAGCATTTCTTGGTGACCCAAATTTCAGCGTAACTAATTTGCCACAATAAGAAGTTGCTAACTCGCATTTCGCCGGCTGTCCGAATCAAAAGATCGGGATCGGACATTCCGCCTGTATACAGTTGTTGCGAAATCAACTCTTCGTCAATGGCATCGGGATCAAGCGCGCCGGTCGAGGCATCGCGCGCGATGCTTCGAACAGCATCCACCAATTCACTGCGACCGCCGTAATTGACAGCGAGGCAAAGTCGCATGCCCGTATTGCCTTCACTGAGTTTCTCGGACTTGTCAATCTCCCGGATGACGCCATCACTCAGGCCTTCTCTGCGCCCGATGATAGAAAATCGCAGCCCCTGCCGGAGAATTTCCGACCGCTCTTCGACGAGATACTGCTGGAGCAACCGCATCAACAAGTCGAGTTCTTTGGGTGGACGTTTCCAGTTTTCACTGCTTAGGCAGTAAAGCGTCAGTTGCTCGATGCCGAAGTCAGCGCACGATTCGACAATCGTCCTCACACTTTTCACGCCGCGTCGATGTCCCTCAATGCGAGGCAAACCACGTTGTTTGGCCCATCGCCCGTTTCCATCCATGATGACGGCGATATGTTTCGGCAATTGCTCCGGTGTCAAGCCGATGCTTGATGGACCTATAGCCGTTCTCGGCGCCGCTGTCACAACTGCCACGTTTGTCGGACTCTCTGTCTGAATGCCCGCGATTAATGAGAAACCGCCGCAGCGTTTACCGATCGAACCAGTTAAGCCGATTCCGATGACAACGCCGGACTTCGGCCGATTGCGCGAAAGCCCAACGCCACTCGTTGAAATCTCGGCGAACTACGATCCATTCTGGCAGTTCTGCCGCCATTCTCCAAGCCCAGTCTGCACGTTCCCTAGCGAAGGGGAACGAGAAAGGAGCCGAGGATCGAATTGATCAGCATCAGAAATGCAGGGAGCACACTTCTATTGAAGTTGCAGTTCTGCAAAGTTCTCTGCCTCTTCGACGTAAAGCGTCTGCTCCCAGTAGGACGGACAGTTATTCGGCGAACTAATACCCAATCGAACGCGGTCCTCATAAATATCGAGAACCGTCACATATATATCTTCGCCGATCACCAACCCCTCGTTGACCCCGCGGGAGAACACTTGCATTATATCGCCTCGTTATAAATTAACGGGAAAGTTATTTTCGAAAACCTGCAGCAATTGAAGGGCCATTGTGACGAACCAACTCGTTGAGGGCAAGCAGTAAGATCGCGGAAATTTTTTGAGTTTGCGTTTCGGATTTTCGACACTTGACAATCGAACAATCTTCGTTCAACTAAATCTCTTCGCAACGTAATTTCATGGGCAAAACTGTTACACTTTTGCAAGATGACTCGTGAATAATTATGAGAATTCTCAATCGGCAACAAAGCAACCTCTTAACAAATTGACGCACAGCCGAAATTTTTTTCACATCGCGACTTGGAGATTATTGTTATGAAGTTGGTCGTCTTTCCTGCAATCGATGATGATCGACTCACTCGTATCCGCGAAGTCGACGAATCGCTGGATGTCGTTAATCCACCCGACGACGAAACCGCCCTCGCTGAAATCGTCGACGCAGAAGCCTTCTTTGGAAAGATCACACCTTCATTGTTGGCCGCCGCAAAAAAACTACGCTGGGTGCAATCACCAACTGCGAGCCTGGAACACTATTTGTTTCCCGAACTTATTGAGCATCCCTGCCAATTGAGCAACATGCGAGGACTGTTTTCCGACGTGATTGCCGATCATGTTATGGGGTACATTCTTTGCTTCGCCCGCAACCTGCATCTCTACCTTCGCCAACAAATACGCCATCAATGGGAACCGATTGGCGGCGAAGAAGAACGCGCCGGCTTTTTGTATGGTCCGGGACATGTTAGCGCTATCGATCGCGCGCATATTCACTTATCCGACTGTACGATTGGTGTGATTGGCGCGGGCAATATCGGCTCGGAGATCTGTCGACGTGCCGCTGCGTTTGGAATGAACCCAATCGCAGTCGACCCGATCCATCGAGAAGTACCGGGAGCCGTGCCCGAAGTTTGGATGCCCACCGAACTTCCGAACTTGCTCAACGAAAGCGACTTTGTCGTCATCGCCGCACCGCATACCCCGGCCACAGAAAAACTTTTTCGCGCGGAACAGTTTGGAAACATGCGCCGATCCGCCTATTTGATCAACATTGGCCGTGGAATTATCGTTGATCTTGCCGATTTGACAGCGGCACTACAAGAAGGTGAAATCGCCGGTGCAGGACTCGATGTTTTCGAAACAGAACCATTGCCGGAAGATCATCCGCTTTGGGACATGGAGAATGTCATCATTACTCCGCATGTCGCTGCCGCATCCCCGCATATCGCCGAGCGTCATTTGGATACATTGCTCGAAAATATTCGCTGCTTTGTTGAGGACCGCGAACCGATCACCTTGGTCGATAAGAACCAATGGTTCTGAGTTTTCTGCAGGATCGCTTGCATGGCCATGTATCCGCGGCTTGGAACGCGGCGACATTGGGACACGCCGGCGCTCTTTGAAGGCTGCGATTGCCGAGAGACTTCGAAGCAACTCGAAATTAACCACGGCCCAAGTAAAGTTGGTCACGTGGCAACACAATCGCTTCTAAGAAGTTAACATCCGGAGGCAATGTCAGCATCGAAATCGCCGCCCGCGAGATACATTCGATGCTCATCATCGGCTCCTCGTCGGAATCTGCTCCGGTATCGGTCCGGCGCTCGACGAGGACATTTCCCGGATGTAAGCAACTGCACGTAATGCCGAATTCGCGTCCGTCCAATGCAATCGCCTGAGTCAAACCCCAAACTCCAAACTTAGCCGCGGCATAAGGAGCGCTTCCATTTCGTGGACGTTGCGCCGAAATTGAACCGATATTGAGGATGCGCCCACCGCCGTTGTCTTTCATGATGGTAAATGCCGCACGGCTGCACAGAAATGCTCCCGTCAAACATGCGCCGATGACATTGTTCCACCCATCGAACGTGACTTGATCCAGCCGGCCGCCATCGAAGTTTCCCGCATTGTTAATGAGAATATCAACGCCGCCGTATTGCTGCATGACGGTCTCGAAAAACGCATCCACCTCCGACTCGTATCCAACATCAGCCGACTGTGTAACAACTTCGAAACCTTGTTCGCGGAACTGGGCCGCAGTCGTTTCAAGCTTCTGTTGGTTGCGTGCACAAATGGCGAGCCGGCATCCCGCCTGCGCGAGAGCTTCGGCGATTCCCTTGCCGATCCCCTGATTAGCACCAGTGACGACAGCGATTTTGCCCGCTAGCTGCTCCATCGAATGATTTCCCTTCGCGCCATGATCGACTGCCTGACACTAACGGTACTTGCGGCTGCCAGATCACTACCAAATCCGCAATGCAAAACTTCGCAACGGTTATAAACCGACGCGTTTTTGCAACGGATCGATCAGCCACAACCAATCGTCAAACAAGAATTCGAAACGAATCGCCAACAATGCAATACGTCCCATCACCGTATATCCGAAAGAGGCACCAAACGTAATCATGAGGACCCAAATCCCGACGCGCGACACATGCCCCACCACTCCTTTGTGCTCAATCGAAAAGAAGAAATAGACCAGACACGCCATGATTCCCAGAATCATGATCCAATTGCGAATACAAGCCCACACGTCGATCGAACCATCGGTCGCAACGACTAACGGCACAATGCTGTTCGCGATTTGGCTCAAGAAATCGGCCTCGATAAATCCGACCATTCGAATTCCCGCTGTCGTGCCGACAATGAACGCTAACGGCCATCGGGCAATCCACGCTCCCTTTGGCGCTAATCGCCAAAGCAACATCACACCGAGTGCAAGCGGAATCAAATTCATATACCAATACGCACCATACAAAGGTGACAGGCCCGGCATCGCCCACGACTGAATCCACGCGGGCCAAAGTTTTCCCAACAGGTTCGGAATAATCACCCCCCAAAACTGCACGACCATCCAGTAAGCCGCCGACACACCAACCACTACCGATTCGGCAAACTTGTACAACGGATTATCGCGATACAAAAACGAAAAGATGCACAACGTGAATATCGCCGCTGCCCACACACCAAATGTGCGCGATACGCTCAGCGTTGCCGTTCCGGCTGCGATCTCAGCCACTCCGGCCTCGGCCTGCTCGCCGCCAAGTTCTTGAACGTAAACGCTGCCGATCCCTACCGTCGCGAAGCGATAAGACAAATAGATTCCGGCAATCACCAGTACGATCAGCCAAATGAGGGTTTCACGCTTCATGCCGATACCCCTCCTCGTCTTCGTTCGATGAAGTAGATCGTGTTTCCACCGATAATCAAGGCGATCATCAATAAATGGGCAACTAGCTGCGGCCCCATGCGCCGCTTTGCTTCGAGATATTTTGGGTCCGGACCGTCTGGTGCGTATTTGTTGACGACCAGTTCTTCGTATTCAGCAGCCCCTTTAATTGCCGCCAGCATGCCAGGAAGTTGCTGGGGAACGTAGGGGTAGAACAAAGGTGCCTGCACTCCCGTACAACCGGCAACAATCCGAATGTCATCGGGGTACGGTGTCGATGCATACTGCACCCATTCCTTTGTGCCCGGATACCCAGCCGAAACATTGACAATCAAATCCATATCTTGCACGTTGTCGACATCGAGACACATCGGAATCTGATCGATGTTCGTTCCGCGGGCGTCGGTGGTATACAACTGGCGAAGGTTGGTAACAATCACTTTGATCACGCCCTCCTCGCCGGACTTGTACCCCAAGTCCACATAGTCGACGCCGTAAACCAATCCCGGAAAGTCAGCGCGAATCACTCGGTTGATCGAGTCTTGGATCATTTGCGGCCCGGCCGGCCACAATGTCGTAAAATACATCTTGAGGCGCTTTTCGCAGCAATGCCGCACGAATGAAGTCGCCATGGGCCCCAGTTCACCCTCGCCTGACGGGTCGTAATCGAAAGCCATCAGGACCTTGTCGCCCTCGTTCAGGCGTTCGACTTCTTCGAAGACAACCACAGCCAACCCGGTCGGCTTTTCGGGAAACTGCAACTGCATCAAGATGGGAATCCCAACGGCCAATGCCATCAGCAGAAACACCCAGCGCCGATCCAGAGTCTTAAAGAATTGATACATAGGCTTTCGCGTCCTTGATTCAACGACTGTCCGTCGTGATTCCCATTTGTTAAGCCGTTGAGTGATTTTGCGAATAGGGCTGACTACGGAAATCTCTCATGGTCTTGGTCTGTCTAATCTTCTCGCGAACCCAAATAAGACCGATCGATTCCCAACAGGACCTTTAACGAAACGGATGCAATTCCGAGTGCCACGCCGATCATGATGGCCCGGTTCCCTGTCGTGACAAAAATACTCATGATGTAAATCGTCAATTCATCGATGCGAAACGCTTTCAGGGCATCGGGAATCCAAGCGGTCATCGCAACCCCGATATAGGTACGACCCAACAAGATGATGAACGCCGTTCCCAACAGCAAAATCGCTTCGAGATTCTTGGCGCGAAACGCGCGAAACGCCGCCGATGCCACATAAAACGCCAGCATGGCAAACATTGTGGCGGTCAGCGGTTTGAACGCGTACTCATACAACCACCAGAACAGGTTGCCTCCCGACTGGTAGGGACCGGAC
This sequence comes from Planctomycetaceae bacterium, assembly GCA_028284485.1. Classification (GTDB taxonomy): domain Bacteria; phylum Planctomycetota; class Planctomycetia; order Planctomycetales; family Planctomycetaceae; genus JANQRQ01. The sequence goes on from JANQRQ010000248.1 coordinate 5,774, forward strand.
CAGGTGTACTTCGGAGTGTGGGCAGCCGTAAACAGTTGATAAACGCTCTTTTTCCATTCAAATTCGCTGCGGAAATCGGCGAGCAGCCAATCTCGCTGACCGGTCGATAGATTCGTCCCTGGAAGCTTCAACAAGTCCTGAAAGATTGTTTTTCCGCGCCCACCGGCCGTGGGAGATGCCGCAAAGAATGCTGCCATCGCACCAGCCTGCGCTCCTGTGAACGTCTCCGCTTGAAGCTGATCGACAAGATCGGCAACGGTGATGCTTTCGTCGTTGGCAAACTGCCCGATTGCAGCTTGCTGCGAATTGGTTAGCTCGACATCGTCTCCAGGGGGATGAAACGGATCAATCTCAGTCACGCCCTGCTCTTTTTCTGCCAGCATTTCACATGCGGTCTTGGCCACCGGCTGTGCTTGGCCGGCGCCATCGAGCACGGTTATCAATTCCTCAGCGGTCCAGCCGCCGCGCAGATTTCGTTCGACGACTTGTTGTTGTTCTTCGGTCAAAGGCTCGCCGAGACCGTTCAATTCGTCGATAAACTGCTGAATCTCTGCCTCCGATGCCGGGCGCAGCGGAGGGAAGACGTTGATCAATGCATCGCGTTGGGACCGCGACATCGGCCCCGCCATGCTCAGCTGTTGGGGCGACACCGAATAAGAAACAACGTCGGCGAGCGATGCCGGAACGGCAAACCCCGTTGGCACTGCATCGACATCGATCGTTGTCGTTTTCTGGCTGGCTTCGTAGATCGAATCCACCGCTTGCTGCCATCGCGTGTCATCGCTCATGGCAGCGAGTTCTGTGCGCGATGCCTCGTCCATGACGCCACGAAAACTGAGGGCAGAATGATCGCTGTAATAGAATGCCTTTCCGCGTAAGCTTTCCGGTGGTTGAGCCGCTTCGGCCAAGTTCTCAACAGTGCACTGCCACTCCAAGGTTTGCTTGAAGGATTTCAAATCCTCGATCTGATTCGGCAATATCCAGCCGCGGAAAACGATCTCGCCCTGCTCTTGAGACATTTGTCGCCGCACGGAATCGGGAAGTTGCGCCTCTTCCTTCTCTGGGATTTCACCCGCAATCCGTGTGACTTGAGATTCGGGAAAAGCAGCAGCGGGGAGACTGGCAAATGTTTCACCGTAAAACTCCTGGTCGGAAGCCGGCGGTGACCCAATTTTCCCAAGACCGGCTGCCAACGTCAGCAAGAAAGCGATTAGCGTAACGGCGGCGTATCCCCAACCCGGCACGCGATCGCTGATTTTCTTCAGATTCACCTTCATCAAGTTGCCGCCGCCCAGAATGAAGGCAATGGCGGCCAGAATATCGAACCACACGGTAACGACTTCGCCCCAGCTTTCGGTCGCGGGAATGAAGGCGGCCGCGATGAGCAAGAATCCGCTGATCGTCGTAATCAGTAAGGGAACTGTACGTTTCATGAATGGAATCTCCGAAACGTGGACATTCTCAATCTCCGAGTTGTCTTAATATGGATGGCGAATGCATCACCCGAAAAATCCGTTGTTGACCAGTTCGTGATATGTGGCGATCAAACAGCCGACGATAATCCCGACAGCCACAATCAGTTTGCCGAAGTCCTGCCCTTTCAAACTTCCCAGTTCTTCCGACGAACCGGAAAGATAAGCCGATGCTGCGAAGAGCTCCTCGCCGATCAAGGTGTAATCGCATGCCGCCACGAAGAAGGGAAGTTGTGCCGGCTGAGCGGTGCCCGCAATTTGAATGGCACCGATCGAATTGCCCGTTTCCGCCAAAATGAGCGATTCGGCGAAAAAAGACCCCATATAAAAGCAGGCGGCTGGTTTTTCACGGACCATCATTCCGGACAGATACGCCACATACCCGAACTGCTCATCGGTGACGTAGTAGATCAAGTCCTCGTTGTAGGCGTCGGGGCGACCGGCTGACAGATACGAACCTTCAATCGTTTCGCGTGCCGCAGTCATCACCAACGAACGAGCGGTGGGCACTTCGACGCGGGCTTCGTACTCCGCAGCGGTTCGTGCCACGCGCGCCAGAATCGTGATCGCTGCAATCGTTTGAATGTCTTTCATGTCCTGTACGCCAGGTACGAACAGGCACGATCGTCCCATTTCAGTCGCGCGACCGACCGCTTCGCTGACCGCTTCGAGCCCGGCGATCTTGCGAATCTTCAATTGGATGCCGGCGCGGGCGAGCAGAATAAATGTAATCACTGCCCCACTGATCAGCGCGGTGACAATCGCCAGCCAAGTGCGATGACCTGCGAACCACTCGCGGGTCGAATACACCGCCTCGGTCGTCTCCGCATAGGGCGACGTTCGGCCATCTAAAGTGGTCGCTTGAACGCGAAAGAAATAGGGCTCCCCACGCTCGCTGTTCTGCACGGTATAAACGATGTGTCCCTGTTCGTAATCTTCTGCCGTGGGAACAACAAGCGCCACCTCGCTATACAGTCCTCCATATTCGCCGGCACGCGAGACAACATACGTGACCAAATCGTCAGATGTGAGATCCTTCGGATCGTCGGGGGAAAGCGAAAATGTCAGCTCAATCTCTTCACCGCCGTCCCACGGATGGTCTTCTGCTGAGATTTCGGTTGGCGCTCGTAAGCTTGCAGGGTCACCGGCCTCACCAGCGTCGGTATCGACTTCCTGGCCGACCGCTGAAATCGGCAACAGGCAAATCACACAGAGAACCATCAGAAGTTCTTGCGTTCGCTCCATCAATCGCTCCCGAAAGTGGCTGGGCCACTGCAAATGTCAGACCCTGTTGGATTCTTTCTGATTCTCAATCAGCCAAGTAAGCCGACTCGCCAAGGGAATTCACTAACTTCCGATGATTTCTACATTCGCCCGCGCCACCACAAACGTTTGGCCGGCTTCGCTTTTCACTTCTAACACACGCGCTTTCGACTCGGATTCCAAATCAACCGGCTGAGTCGGTAGAGCCGCGACTTCCCCGATCAGACCGAAATGTGGATCCCGAATAACTCGTATTGGAGTGCCGATTTCCAACAGCCCATCCGAATGTTCACCCTCTTTGATTTGTTGCCGCTCGCTTTCACTCAGCGGAATGACGATTTCGGGCCGCATGACTCCCGCACGAATCTGTGTGGCTCCGCTGACGGCGGCATCATCCCCTTCCCGTTCGGAGAAAAGTTGAAATGTTCGCTCCGCCATGGCGATTTCGCCAAATCCCTCCGTAATGACCAGCGTTAATCCGACCTGTTCCGAACCAGTAATGGCGACCCCCAGGTCGTATCCCAAAATGTCACGAAGGTCCTGATCGTCCATCCCACCGGAGACAATTGCGGACACACCAACGTCGATGGCTTTGCGAACAGCGCCTGCACTCATGCGGGCACCACCAATCACGATGGCTCCTTGCATGTCATCGGTAATAAGATTCTGCGTGAGTTCTTCGGTGTGGCCGCCGCACGCCATGCGGATTCTTCCATAGGTCTCGCCGCCGATACCAAAGATCCCCTGAATGTACGACACATCCGCTTCGATGGAGACACCCTCGTTGGGTAGAACTTCCACGACCTCGCCGGCCAAATAGGCCAGCACTTGAATTGGCAGAGGTTCACCTCGAATAATGAGCTGACCCGTTACGCCGGAAATTGATTCGATCGTGCCGGCAACTTTCGAGCGATACTCCGACTTGAAGAAACCGAAAATCCCTTTGGTGCGGGCCAGCGCATCCCCGACTTCAACGGTGTCGCCTTCCTGCTTGAGCATGCACTCCACAACATCCGCCGGAGGCAACGACAATAGATTCGCCATGTTGAGCGGCGTAATATCACCCGGCATGAACGTTTGGGCGACAACTTGTTGCGCTTCCACAGTTGTGCCGGTTTCGACCAGTACGTCACCGGGAATCGGCAAGATGCGGCGACAACGGTACCGCATGCGGTTACTAACTTTCAGCCCGGGAGTATATGCGTGTGCCATTTTGTGTGACTTTGATAATTCTCCGACCCACTCTCACCGCTTGGCTAAGCAAGGAGAGGATCATTCACAAAACCTTAAATTGATCATCCGACTTCAATCTGTCGCGGCTGCCCGCTTGTCAATCCGGATATAAACCCAACGCTTGCACCCATTGTTCGATACTCTTGCGGCATTGCTCGCGGTTTTCGGGCAACTGAAGAGGCCGCCCTCGGCCGTCCAACACGACGCCGACCTCTCCCCCTTTGACTTCTCGTTCAACGGCCGTTCCGGGGCCGGCTCCCATATCAAAACCGCGGGCCGGTTCGACTCGTAGCTTTGCGCGGACTCCGGAAGCGAACGGAATGCAACGCAAATCGCCGACCGTAATGTTCCCCTGCTCGTTGATACCATCGCCCTCAAGGGAAAACTGAAAGCACGGTTTGCCCGGCTTTCCTTGGCCCCTCGGTGCCACGCAGGTCCCCAGGTAAATCAAGCAGTCCTTTTCGAAGACTTCTAAAGCGGCTTGTTTATGCACTTGAGCTAACACACCCAGGTGGGGCATCATAAAAATGCTATCCTTGGCCAGCGTCGTGATTCCCTCCGGTTCGAATGCATCGATCAACATCGCCGCCGTCTGCTGCATCCGCGGCGCATGGGAGAGCACTCCCCCCGAAGCGACGAGCAGATCCAACGCCATATTGTCGACAATCGTTTGCCCACCCGTCTGTTGGCTGAAAGTATCGCCGACCGTCCGCTGCTGCTGAACACCTTGCAGAGTCGTTGCGAACTCTTTGTGTTGAATGTACGCCAGTCGTAGGGCTTCCCGGGCGACGGCTTGTTCGAAAATCAACGCCTCCAAGGTTTGCGGAATCGTCGTCGGCCGAATCATTTTGTTCTTCACACGATTACGCAGTTCACGTTCGTCCATTTCCAAATGCACCCACTGCAGAATCGTGGGCATTGTCGCTTCGGCACAAACGTTGGAGATGGAATAGCTCATGCCCAAGTTGGCACTAACCGTTCGATTGAATGTCTTGTCAAATACACTGAAGACATCCGTCGTGGCACCGCCGATGTCGACACCGACCGCGTTGATATTTTGCTGCTCGGCGATTGTTTGCAGAATGTTTCCGACAGCCCCTGGTGTGGGCATAATGGGCGCGTCGGTCCATTCCATGAGCTTTTCGTAGCCGGGGGCATGCGCCATGACATGCTCGAGAAACAAATCGTGTATGCGATCGCGGGCGGGTCCCAGATTTTCCCGCTCTAACACAGGCCGCAAATTGGGGACGACCGACAAGTCAATCGAATCATCAAATGTTCTCTCAACCAGCGGAGCCGCGTCCTGATTGCCGGCATAAATGACGGGCATACGATACTCGCCGCCAAATCTTGGTTGCGGTTTTGCCGGTGCCACCAGTTCGGCGATTTTGACAACGTGAGTTGTCGTGCCGCCATCGGTTCCCCCGGAAATCAAAATCATATCCGGCCGCAGTTCGCGAATGCGCTGAATCTGTTCGTGCGGCAATCGTTTGTCGTTTGACGCAATCACATCCATCACGATCGCTCCGGCTCCGAGTGCAGCACGTTTGGCGCTGGCGGCCGTCATCTCACGGACAACGCCGGCGACCATCATTTGCAAACCGCCGCCCGCGCTGGATGTCGAAATATAGATATCGCATCCTTCGCCGTCGGTCGCAGGCCGGATGATATTGCCGTTATCGTCGATCAATCGACGGTTTGCTAACTCTCCGACTTCGGTGACGGCATTGACGACGCCCATCGTCACATCGGCTGCCGGCTCTTCGACGGTTGTCGGGGCTTCCCCACGAAATGTTTGCCGATAGTGACCATCGATCTTTTCAATCAGGATCGCCTTGGTGGTCGTGCTGCCACAATCGGTTGCCAGAATCACATTGATGTTGTTGGTATCGACGCTGATCATTTGAAATGGTTACAGATTGCTTGCGTACTCTTTAAAGAAGCCCGACCCATAATGGGTCATCGCTTCGATCCGGATTTTCAGTTCGTTTCCAATTGGTTGTCACCTCGAAACGCTTACAAGTTCTTCTTTGAAAACTGCCTCCGGCGAAGTAATTTCGCGAACCTTTGGCTATGGCATGTGTCATTCGTCGCGGTGTGGTAGAGACTTTTTTTCTTCGCGTGCTGAGCAAGAATCCTCTAATGCCTCGATGCGGCCAATAAGGTAGTCGACCGAACCTCGGCGTTCGAGAAACGTCGCAAAATGACGGCACCCCTCACCGTTTGACAAGCTCGACAGAATTGGACCGAAGAAATGCAGTGACTGCGCGCCCACGAAATTCAACGGACGTGACATTTCCAAAAACAAAAGCGTCGGCGTTGTCAGATGACGCTGCACCACCTGTCGACAAACCCATTCGACGGCGACGGCTTCCTGCTCGTTCGGTACGGCCGGCCCAGGCGGATCGACCGCAAATGCATGCTTCAACCACTGCATAAGTCGCCCTCCTGTTGACGAAGTTGAGCTCGAAGATACGCAATCGTTTGATTCGGCTCTTGGCCGAGCAAGACCTGCACGCTTTGAAATGGGTCGGCGATCGACGGCTTGGCACGTCGAGAAAGCAACACTCCGCGACGATCATAGGCCAGTCGCCGAAATTCGGACCAGCGATACCGGCGACGCTGCCAAAGGCCTTGAACCGTAATCCCTTCACCATCAGCGATATACTTGCTGGGAAAGTAGAATCGGCTCAGCGAAACGATGAGAACGCCGGCAGCGAAAACACCCCACCAGACGTCTTCCATCAGGTCGAACGCCAACCAGGCTGCAGCACCAATGACGAGGGAGGCAAGAATGGCCGCACCCAACCGTTCCCTGGCGGGATGTACTTTCCATGAGATGAAACCGTCCGTGTGTCCCATCGATTTCCAAGCTGGTTGTTAATCTCGCTTGCAGCAACCACGCAAATTGCCCATTCGCGCGGGGATGACAACTTCGCCACAAGATACCGCGCCGCAACGGCGAATGCGACCCGCTTATGTGGGCAATCCGAACAATCGGCGGGCATTTTCCGTCGTCGCGTTCGCCATTTCGGACAGGCTGACGCCATAGACCCCGGCCAGGCATTCCGCTGTGTGCGCCACATAGGCCGGCTCATTGCGCTTACCCCGCTTCGGCACCGGTGCCAGGTAAGGAGCATCGGTTTCCACCAGCACGCGATCGAAGGGAACTTCGGCGACGACCTTGCGCAAATCATCGTTTTTCTTGAATGTGACCATACCGGCGAATGAGACGTACATCCCCATTTCGAGACACGCTTGGACCGTCGCCACACTGCCGGTGAAGGAATGCATGACACCCTGAAGCGGACCGTTTTGCGCCGCGTCGCGCAGGTGGCTGACGATGTCGTCTTCGCAGTCGCGCATGTGAACGACAAACGGCAAATCGTGCTGCCGCGCGAGAGCAATGTGCCGCTTGAAGTACTCCGATTGCAAGTCAAACGGTGCAAAGTCCCAGTAGCGGTCCAGCCCTGTTTCACCAACCGCTACAACCTTCGGATCGGTCACCAACTGCTCGATCGTCTCCCAGTCGCCCGGCTGTGCTTCGGAAACATAGTTCGGCTGGATACCGACGGCGGCATATAGCAGTTCATGTTGCGATGCCAATTCGACCGCACTACGGCTGCTGTCTGCCGTTGTGCCGATGGTCACCACCGCCTCGAGGCTCGCTTCGCGGGCTCGTTCGACAACCTGCTCACGATCGTCCGCGAAGGCGTCTTCGTCGAGGTGAGCATGCGTGTCGATGAGAGAGTATTGCATAATTCCAAGATTCCGCAATCGACTTACGCAACGTGCTGCCCTTCATTGACCTCGTATCAGATGCGGCGCAGCGATCGGCGTTTCGGTACGGCTACAGCGTGTTATGCTGAGTTGTGGCCGCGGCCATCACGTTTTGTTCTATGATTGCCGGCTCCCACAGCCCAGAAACGCCGATGAGAAAAAGTAAATCGCTCTAGACGCGAATGGCCGCCGCGGCCGATTCCGACAGCTCGCCGAGCTTGGCGACAGCATCGCGCTCGTCGCTTAATGCCGACTCGACAACTTCAAGTGCTTCGGGATCGTCTGCGCACGCGGTCGTGGCGTCTGTTAGTTGTGAAATCAGTGATTCTTCGTCAGCAATCAACTGATCCAACAAGTATCCCAACGCCACATAATGCAGATCCGTGTAATCGGTGGGATAAGTTCCGAAGTCGACAAAGGATTCTCGTTCCGAAAGCAATCCGGCAATACGGGCGACATGCATTTGTTGCCGTGCGACAAGTTGCTCGATCGTTTGTCGGCTCGATTCAGAACCGGCGGCCGTCCAAGGCCAGCTTTCGCCCGTGTATTGCAGCAGGCTCCGCCCGATAGATACGAGCAATTGTCGAAGGGCCGCATTCGATTGGGAATCGGACATGCTGTCGAATTCAATGAGGATATCAGGTCAGGGAAGAATTACGTTGGCAACATCTTGCGCCGTCTGACTCAACCCTTGAATGGCAATGCCCAAGAGGACGACCGGCACGGAAACGGTGATGATATAAGCGCTCGCAATCGTAGGAACAGCGACGCGTTTCGACTGCTCAGTCGCAGGTGCAATAAACATCGCCTTAAGGACGCGAATGTAATAGAACAGGCTAAACACGGTATTGAGTCCACCGATTGCCAATATGGCCCACATCGACCAATGGACCGTTCCGGCTTTGAACAGAGAAGCAAAAATCACCAGCTTCGCGAAAAATCCGCCCAGCGGCGGCAAGCCGGTCAGACTGAACATAAAGATCGCCATACAGATGCAAAGCGCCGGGGCTTGTTGCGATAGTCCTGCATAGTCGCTGATTTCTTCGCTGAAAATTTCATTGCGAATGAGCGCCACAACCGCAAAAGCGCCCAGGTTCATGAACATATAAACGAACAGGTAATACAAAAGCCCTTCGATACAGCGTATGGCCTCTGTATGCACGTTAATGCCCGAATCCGCCGGTGCATTCAAAATGACCAATAGTGCCCCAACCGCCATCAGCATGTAACCGGCATGGGCGATCGTGGAATAAGCAAGCAGCCGTTTGATATTCGTTTGCGCATAGGCTGCCAGGTTTCCAAAAGTCGCGGTCACCGCAGCGATCACCCCGATGCCGATACCCAGCGAAACGTACATATTCGACAAACTAGCACCGCTTGGATCGCCAATTAATGCGAGGCAAAAGCGGACGAGCAATGCAAACGCCGCCCCTTTCGAAGCCACCGACAGAAATCCGGCCACTTCGGCTGAAGCCCCTTCGAAGGCATCCGGGCACCAAAAGTGAAAAGGCACAATCGATAATTTGAAAGCGACACCGACTAACACCATCAACGCTGCCAGCATCAAGGTTCGCACCGTCGCATCCGACATTCCGGCTTCGCCGGAAACGATCATATTGATCCGGTCGGCCATTTCCGGAAGGTTTGCGGTCCCCAATAGGCCCCCGATCAAACTCAGGCCATACAGCATGACCCCGGCGGCACCCGCGCCGTACACAACATACTTCAAGGCTGCTTCACTGCTGAGCTTGCGTCCCTTGAGAAACCCAACCATGGCGTAACTGGGTACACTGGTCATTTCGACCGCCAGAAACAGCATCAGCAAATGGTTGGCCGATGTCATCAGCATCATCCCGATGGTCGACCCCAACAGTAGCGCGTAGAAGTCGGGCCCATCTTCTTCATCGGGAATTCCGCTCAGCACGGTCAATGCGACCACAAATGTCAAAAACAGCGACAGGAACAAGCGGAAAAACGCCGTAAACTGATCGAAGACCAACAGTCCGGTGAAAAACGTCGACGAGTCCAGCACTTCGGTCCGCAGTTGATAAAACTGCGTTAACGAAAACATGAACGAGACCAGTGCCCCGAGCAACGCCATCCAGTAGGTCGGGATAAACCGATCGGCGTTAAACAGTCGCACGAACAGCAGCAGCACAATCGTCACGCATAGCACCAACTCGGGCGCAAACAACCACAACGACACCTGCGTTGTGTCATGCACGACTCGTTCGACTAGTGTATTAAAATCCATTGCCAGTCAATTCAATTGGAGAACGCCTGCAGCTTCTGTTTACTTCAAAATGCCTGATATCGCTTCGGAAGTCGACTGAACGGCGGCTGCGTAGTTTTGATATCCCTGGTCAAGCGACTGAACCAAGTACGCCATCGACTCTCGCATGATGCCGAACATCGACTCCGGATAAATTCCCAGTATGATCGCAAACACCAAAAGAATGGCTCCGACGGTCATTTCTCGGTAATTCATCGGCACGATAGCTTCGGCGTGCGGGCCTTTGTATTCCGGGCCCAAATAAACCCGTTGAATCGTCCACAAGATATAGCCAGCGGTCAGAATCACTCCGGAGGCGGCGATAATCGCCAGCACCGGGGAGTAGTTCCACGCGCTTAAGATGACAAATACTTCGCCGATAAATCCGCACAGTCCCGGTAGGCCCAAGCCGGCGAAGAAGATACCGGCCGCCAGTCCGGTGTAAACCGGCATCAGCCCGGCCAATCCGCCGAATTGGTTCAAATCGCGGTGATGCACCCGGTCATAAATCACGCCCACCATAAAGAACATGCCGGCCGAAGAAACGCCGTGTGCCAGCATTTGGAACATGGCTCCATTCATTCCCATCAACCAGTAGTCTCGTCCGACCGCAGCACTATCTTCGCCGATCTTCCAGACGGCGATTCCCAAAAGCACATACCCCATGTGACTGACGGAACTGTAGGCCACCAGCCGTTTGAAGTCTGTTTGTGCCAAGGCGGCGAATGCTCCGTAAATGATGCTGACCGCACCAATGACGACCAAGGCATAGGCAGCGTATTGAGCACCGACCGGGCAGATCGGGAAGGCGATTCGCAGAATTCCGTATCCGCCCATCTTCAGCAGGACGCCGGCCAGAATCATACTAATCGGCGTTGGAGCCTCGACGTGCGCGTCGGGCAACCAGGTGTGGAATGGGAAAGTCGGAACCTTAATCGCAAACCCGATGAACAGAAGAATGAACGCCGTAATCTGCACGGTTCGATCAAACGTGATCCCAGCAACATTCCCCTGCCCGATTTGTGTTAAAGCCAAAATGTCGAACGATGAACCGCCCGGAAGGTTTGAGCTTCCGAAGTAGAACATCAGCATGGCAATCAGCATGAGGATACTGCCGGCCAGCGTATACAGGAAGAACTTGATCGCGGCGTACTCTTTGCGGGGCCCGCCCCAAATTCCGATGAGGAAGTACATCGGCAGCAACATCACTTCCCAGAACACATAGAAGAGGAAGAAATCGAGCGCCAGAAAGACTCCCAACATGCCGGTTTCCAGCAGCAGGTACAAAATCAGATAACCTTTGACCTGCTTTTCGATGCTCCACGATGCCAGCATTGCCAACATACAAATGAAACTCGTCAACAGCACCAGCGGCACGCTAATTCCGTCGTAGCCAAGTTGGTAATTGATATTCCAAGATTCAATCCACACATGGGAAACGCCACGAGTGCCGTCCTCTTGAACCGGTTGAATTCCGGGCTCGGCAGCGCTGAAATCGTTCAGCAAGAACAACGTGAGCATAAAGGTCACAACGGTGAAGACCAGCGCCGTCATCCGCATCGGCTCGACCGCCTTTTTATTGAAAAAGGCGAGAAACAACGCGCCGAGTGCCGGAGTGAAGATAATCGCGGTCAGCAGAAAGGTAGGGCTCAGGCTCATGGTTTGTCAGTTTTCCTGCGACAGATCGATCGATGGGCCGAGGCAGTCGTCCACTTTATGGATTAATACTTGGGAAAGAATGCAAACAACAAAACGAACAGCGTTAACACGCCAACGGCGATGAACATGATGTATTGGCGAAGCCGGCCGGTTTGAACGACTCGCAACGATCGGCCGATGCCAAATACAACATTTCCAACAAGATTGACCAGCCCGTCGACGATTCCCTCGTCGAAGAGGCGATCCCATTTCGAAATATTAATGGCCGCACGGCAGGCACCATGCAAAATGCCGTCGAACACCACACGATCGGTGGCTGCACACCAGCCGGCCACAACGCGTGAAGGCCGCACGAACATGGCATCGTACAAGTCGTCGAACCGCCACTTTTCAACCAAAAACGTATACAGGCCGGTAAAGTGTCGCTGGATATCCGCCGGATTAAGGACATGCGCCCCATACAGCAAATAGGCGATAATCGCCCCTGAAACTGCGGCGAACAATGCCATCACACCCGCTTCATGATGCACGTCGTGAATCAAGTCGTGCCCAGGTAACGACACCGCAGCCGCCTCGACTCCGGTTGCAACGCCCGCCGGTTCACTGTGGCTCAACATGGAATACAAAAAGCCCTGCTCGCCACCAATGGCACATCCGGCCGCAAACACCGACAGCACCAGCAACGGCCCCGTCATCACCCACGGCGATTCGTGCACGTGGTCGTACAATTCCTGATCGCGTGGCTCACCGGCAAATGTATAAAACCACAACCGGAACATGTAAAACGCCGTAATGCCCGCTGTTACCAGCGGCACGATAAACAGCAAGAAATGTCCCGGGTTCAAATTGGTATGCGCCAAGGCTGTGGCGACGATGGCATCCTTCGAGTGGTAACCCGAAAAGGCAATCACCGTACCGGGAATCGCCAAACCCGCGATGGCGATCACTCCAATCAGCATCGTATAGGCCGTAATGGGCATTTTACGCCGCAGCCCGCCCATGCGCGGCATTTCCTGCTCGTGGTGACAACCGACGATCACACTCCCCGACGCTAAGAACATCAGCGACTTAAAGAACGCGTGAGTCACCAAATGGAATAGGCCGGCCGCCCAGCCTCCGAGCCCGATGCCGAGCATCATGTAGCCCAGTTGGCTAATTGTCGAATAGGCAAGGACGCGTTTAATGTCGGTCGCCACAACGGCAATTGTCGCCGCCAGAAACAAAGTAATGCAGCCGATATAGGCAATCGTCAGCAGAACTTCCGGCGTAAATACCGGGTAAAAGCGGCCTGCCAAATAGACACCAGCCGCGACCATTGTGGCCGAGTGCACCAAAGCCGACACCGGTGTCGGCCCTTCCATTGCATCGGGCAACCACGTTTGCAACGGAAACTGTGCACTTTTGCCGATGCACCCACCGAAAACTCCCAGCCCGGCCACAATCAGCAATGCGTACGGAATTGTCTTCGGTTCGTGCGTTTCGGGATCTTCCAGGCGATGACCATGGGCGTCGCGCAAATAAACGACGTCCTCTTCTTCGTTGACATCAATCTGGCCGTCGTTGCCGCGGACCATTTCAAATAGCCCGGGCTTGGCGGCGTGCCCATCGGTCGATTCCTCCCCGACAAACCGAAACGTTCCGCAGTATGTCCACAGAATCATCAAGCCGATGATAAAGCCCCAGTCGCCGACGCGGTTAACGATGAACGCCTTGTTCGCCGCCGTGCTCGCCGACTTTCGTTCGACGTAGAACCCGATCAATAAATAACTGCAAATGCCGACCAGTTCCCAAAACACGAACACCTGGAAGATGTTCCCCGCCAGGACTAATCCGAGCATCGAAAAACAAAACAGCGACATGTACGAAAAGAACTTGTAGAAGCGACCGGGACGGTGAAAATGCCCACCATCGGCCGTGTGGACCTCGTGGTCGACATGGTCCTCGGTTAATTCGTCGCTCATATATCCGATGGCAAACACATGGATACACGTCGCAATGAGCGTCACCATGGTGAACATCAAGAGCGTCAGGCTGTCGATGTACCAATCGAGCGTCACTTCTAAGCCGCCGAATGTTCCCAGCGAATACATCGTGCCGGAAAATGTCGTGGCAACGGCGTCGTGATGCACGCCAGATTCAGACTCTTCGCCCTCGGCATGTTCGGCATGCGCCGCCTCTTCAGCGTGCCCTTCGTCGCCATGACCTTCGTCACCGTGGCCCTCGCCACCATGTTCGCCTGCCGAAGCGTGATGCGAGTCGGTCCCCTTCAAGACGACCCAGTCGGTTGCGTTGCCCCATTTCATCAACGCCGTGAAACTGCACAAGAACCCGATCCCGATACAGGCAACCGCGATATAAGCTGCGGTTCGGCTGACCCGGGGCCATAAGAAACCGCCGAAGATCTCCACTGCAAAGCCTGCAAGAGGCAGCAGCCAGGCGATCCCCAACAGTAAAGCCAGTTCGTTGCCGATAGATTCCGTTGGCATTTTTATCTCTATCCGCGTAGCTCGTCACCGCGGTCGACGTCGATCGTCAGGTGGTTGTTGTAGAAGTTCAACGCAATTGCCAGCGCGACAGCCGCCTCGGCAGCTGCCAACACGATGACAAACATCGCGATCACATGACCATCCAGTCCCAAAGCTGTATATCGCGCGAAGGCGACGAAATTGACATTAGCACCGTTGAGCACCAACTCGACACCCATCAACACACCAATGCCGTTTCGCTTTGAAGCCATGCAAATCACGCCGGTCACAAACATCACCGCACCGACAAACAGATAGTGATTCAACCCGACTTCCATCTGTAATCCTCAAAATTCCTAATTCAACCGCTCTGCGCCGACCAACGACCTCTGCAACACCATCTCGGTCGTATCACTCTTCGACGGTGTCGGACCTGCGTTTTGCGCGGGCCAAATAGGCCGCACCAATTAACACGACCAATAAATGAACCGACACAATTTCAAACGGCAGCAAATATCCCGTGCTTAACGGGCTATGAATGTCGGCCCCGAGATCCCGGTCAGGCCGCAGTCCGATAAACGCCAAACCAAGTGGACGAGTCGTATTTCCCTGCGAAGAAGCATTAAAACCTTCGCTGACGCCTGCTCCTAAACCAGATGGAGATGCAGCACTCGACACGTTCTCCCAATTCACTGCACCAACGGTGGAATACACCATCGCCAAGAACAGGATTCCGATGCCGCCAGCTAATACTCCTTCAGCCGGGGACATGCGAATTCGAATGTACGGTCCACTGGCTGTCAGCATGACGCCAAAAATTAGCAGAACAACAGTCCCACCGACATAAACCAAGAGTTGCGTCGCACCAACAAAATCGGCATCGAGCAGAAAGAACAACCCCGCCGTCGCACCGAGCGACATCACCAGCCAGAATGCCATGCGGACAATGTTCTGACTCATGACGACGGCGATGGCTGCACCGCAGGCAATGATGGCAAACAGCGCAAATAAGCCGGAATGGATCTGTTCAGCACTCATCGGTTGATTGCCTCCCGATCCTGGTTCGCAGCTATGATTGGATCTGACGCATTGACATTCTCATGTGGGGGCACCACTCGACCGTCAGGCCCTGCTTCAAAAGCGGAGTCTAACGAGGTGACGGACGATTCATGCAACCGTTCAGCAATCGGTTTGCGTCCCAAACTGGGCAAGTCCAGAATCGATACCATCAAAGGCCAACAGATCGCCCCTAAGAACAAGAAACAGCTAATCGGCACGAGATACTTCAAACACGTGGTCATCACTTGATCGATTCGCAGACGAGGCAGCGTCCAACGCACCCAGATCTGCACGAACACCAAAAGCGACGCCTTGGCGATGAAGACCACCATCCCGATGAGGTTGGCGAAATACATAGCCGCGCTGGACGAACCAAGATTCAATGGGTCGAGCCCTGGAATGCCGATATGCCAACCGCCGAGGAACAAGATTGCCGCGACTCCGCACACAATGAACATACTGGCGTATTCGGCCAAGAAGAAGAATGACCAACGCATGCCGCTATACTCGGTGAGGAACCCGGCCACCAATTCGCTTTCGGCTTCGGCCAAGTCAAAGGGGGCCCGCTTACAGCTCGCCGTCGCGCAGGTGAAATAGGCAAAGAATCCGACAAAGGTAAATGGATCGTTGAAAATCAGCCAGTTTTGAATTCCGCCCGATTGCATTTGGGCAATATCCCCGAGGTTCAGGCTGCCAGCCGCAACGACTGGTATCAACACGCAAATCGCCATCGGGATTTCGTAGCTGACCATTTGCGCGGCTTCACGCATCGAGCCGAACAAAGCCCATTTCGAACCGCTGGAATACCCGGCGAGAATCACTCCCAACACTTCCAGCGAGAGAATCGCCAAAATCAAGAACAGGCCGACATCCAAGCTGACGGCCACCCAGCCGTCTGCGAATGGCAACATGATGAACGCCATGAACGACGCGATCACCACGATATAAGGTGCCAGGCGAAACAGCATTTGGTCCGAGGCCTGTGGAGCCAAGTCTTCCTTTTGAATCAGCTTGACGCCGTCAGCCAACGACTGCAGCCAACCGAATCGGCCACCAGTTCGAGTTGGCCCCAACCGGTCCTGGATTCGACCGGAGACCTTGCGTTCGGTCCAAATGAAGATCCCAGCGGGCAGCCCAAAAAAGGCACCGAGCAGCGCAACATGCACAATCGCCGCTAAAACAAGCGCCCAACCTGAGGATATCCCGTCGATGGACTCGAAATACTCGGCGAGATTACTAGCAGCCAATGTCACTGCCATGTTCGTCCTTTAACGTGACGGATCCCACGCCTACCGACTCCAATCGGCGGGACAAGTCGGTTCGATCTCGAATGGTCCCAACAGTTGGCCTGAGGACAATTCTCGAGAAATGCAGCCGGCGACCCGTAAATCTATGCGCAGATGCGCGCGTTTACTGCAATTGACGTCAACAAAGCGTGAACTATGCCACAACGACCTGCGGGATTCAAGCGAAGCGAAGGCCAAAACGAGCGGAAAAAACCGTCCGACGGCCACATTCCGAGCCTCTCCAATCGTGCCGCAAATCGAGTCTCAAGAATGGGAATACCACGCCGCCAGCCGTCTCGCAAATGCGAATCGGTCAGGGGCGTGCGACAAGAACGGAACCCAGAGGGCCGCTTCGACCGGCCGACACCTACTGTGGATCGGTCGCAAAGTCGATTTGGTCAAAGCCCGCCGCCCGACAGGTATCGTAGACCGCAATGACGTCGCCAAATGGGACATCTGCGGCCGTATCGAGAATTACGGGCATTTCTGGCGCGACTTCAGCGAGTTCCATTAAGACGGACTTCAGCGCTACCCAGTCCCGATGTTCGATCGAGTTCAACTCAAACAGGGTCGCATCCCCCTCTCGTTTGAGGCCGATCCAGATATCGCCCAGCGGATCGAGTTGTTCCACCGGCTCTGCACTGGCGATTGAGCCACCGGCCAGTTCGGCCGGGAGAAGCGATTCACGAATTTGCCCCACAGATGTGCAGACAAAAAAGATCAGCAGCAAGAAAACCACGTCGATCATCGGCGTCATCGACGAATTCTCGCGCGTTGATTCTTCCAGATGGTAAGTGGGGATTCGCATGCGACCATACTTTACGAATGAGGCCGATTGTTCCAACCGTTAACTAACTTTCATGTTTGCTCGCTGCATCGCCGCCTGGTTCAATCGGGCATGACGGCAAATCCGATATCACGATGGCCCGCCTTCGCGCAGGCCAACAGTAGCGGTTCGATCTCGCCGTACGGCACGTTACGATCGGCCCGAATGCGCACTTCCAACGCGCGTTGATTCTGTTGGGCTGTCCCGCCCTGGATCATTTGTTCCACTTGCGTGAAACTCACGACATTCCCGCCGACATGCAATTCGGTGTCGGCCGTAACCGTAATCACCAATCTGCGGGGAACGGTTAGTTCGTCTTGTTCCGCCTGCGTGGCAGTCGGGAGTTCCACCGGCTCCATCGATTGCGTGCGTGCCAAATGACTCGCCGCCAAAAAGAAAATGATTAGCAGAAACACCACGTCGATTAACGGCGTGATATTGAAGATGATCTGCTTTTTCATCGATCGAGAGGGAAGCCGCATCAGTTCGTCTCCCGCTCGATCGCTACCGACTGCACCCGCCGTTCTGGCTTGCGCGATTCCGTTGCGTCCTCACCTCGATTCGCCCTCGGGACTTTGCGTTTCACGACAAGCGACCGTTTGAAGTCGGCGAAGACCCGCAGAGCCTCAAGCGATGCATCAGCCACAAGCTCGTCAATACGATTACGGAAATATGCAAAGCTCGCCATGGCCGGCACAGCCACTCCCAGCCCCATGAGCGTCGTTATGAGAGCCTTGTAGATCCCGGGCGCGAGATCCTGCGGTTGTGGCGTCGCTTGCAACTCAAACTCATGAAAGGCATTCATCATGCCCCACACTGTTCCCAACAGACCCAGCATCGGTGCCAGTGTGTGAATCAGCGACAAATACTCGATCTTGCGAAACAACCGAGCTGACTGTTCCGTGCTGGCGTCTTCCATCGCTTTTTCGATGTCGGAATACCCCAATCCGACTTCCGCCAACCCAGCTTCCAACACCGATGAAAGATAGCTGGGCCGCAATTTGCATTGCTGCTCGGCCTGCTTGATTTCCTTACGGGCGATCAGTTCATGCACTTCATCTGCCAGGCCCGGCGGCATGAGCGCGTTACGACGAATCGTAATCAGATGCTCGACAATCAATGCCACCATCGCAAAGCTGAGAAACAAAATCAGTACACCGACCGTTCCACCTGCCGAGAATAACTCTCGCAAGTTGAGCGGTTGCGCGGCGTCAGCAGAATTCTGCTGGGCATACAAAGGCTGGCAAAGCCCCAAACTAAGCAGAATCGCCAGCGCAATTGTCTTGCTAATTCCTCGTGCGTGCATTTTCCTTCATCCCTGAGCGTCTTGCTTGGAACCGAGTCGCGACCGTCATCGCTTCCGAAAAGAACGTGGCTGTGCTTTTCCGGCGACATGCGATGCGAATCTTCGCCATCCTTTCGCTACGATCCGCCAACTGAACCCAAGTAACTCGAAGCCTGTTCTGCGAATGGAGTTTCGGTGTAATTCTTAATAACCTCTCGAAGGAGAGACTTCGCTTCTTCGATTTGCCCGGCGCTTGCCAGCGACTTCGCCGCCTGAAAGTGGGCATCGGCCGCCAAGTGGTGATCATAATGATAGATGAACGGGACCCACAAGAATGATTGGGCGGCACGCTCGTATTCGTGGCGTTGGCTATGCGCCAGCCCTAACAGGTAATGGGCACCCCCACGGAGGTCTTCTGGAACGTCATGGAATTGACGATTCCAACGCTGCATTCGGCTTTCCGGAATTTCACCTGATTTCAAATCGATTCGCCAAAGTTGCACGCGGGCCAGGTGACGAACTCGCTCGTTGACACTACTGGCCAGTTTTTCCATTTCCCCTGCGGCGCGACGACCCCAATCGGGGTGCTCGAACAGCAGACTGGCCCCGATTAACCGAGCAACATCGGACCTGTCGTCCAACCACGACTTTGCCGCGGCCTCCGTTGCCGATTTAAGGGGTACGGCCATCCACGCCACTGGAATGAGTTTGAAATGGCGGGTATTCGGATCGCTGGAGACCAGTGAAACAAACCGCGTCCCCGCCGCAACGTAGTCTCCGCGGTACAGGGCACAACGAGTGAGCAGCGCCACAATTTCGCGACGAACCCACATGCGGCTTTCGATATTCAATGCCTCGTGAAGAGATTTTTCCGCGGCAACGACTTGTCGTTCCGCGAATTGAGCAGCACCGGCTTCGTGCGGTTGGCTGTAGTTCGTTGTAATCGAGACGACTTCCGATGCCGGATAGGTCCGTGGCGGGGCATCGGGATTCAATCGGATGCGAATGATGTCGCCGTTGTACTCGAGGATTTCGCATTGCAATGCGACGCGACCGGAAAGCTGTGGCCGCTGCAATTCAACTCGGTCCTGAGCAAACACATCGCCGATGTTCGTCGCCTGACTGATCCCGATGCAGATCAGGATGCGCAGCATGACAGCATATGTCGCCGATTCCTGGCCGCGAAAATCGCGTTCGACTTGATAATTGCTGAATTCCACGAGCCTGGTACGCCGACGAGACAAAGCAAATCGCTCTCATCGCCGCCTTTTCAAATGAAACTTTCGGGCATACAAACGATCGACTACTGCCGCTTCAATTGCAGCACGTCGCGATACAAGTAGGTCCCGTTGTTTTCGCGCGCTAGTTTCTTAAGAAAGCTATCAAATTTGTGTCCGAGATCGGGACCCTTTCCAAACTCGATGCAATGAATTCGGGTTTGGTTGCGATTCGCGCGCCGAACATCATCCAAGTCGCGAGGTGTTAATATGTCGTCGGCGTCGGTTAAGAAGAAAATCACGTCCGGCTCGAATCGCAATGCCAACATCAGCGCGGGCTTATGAAATGTCCCGCCGTCGGCAATGATGCTGTCGATAAAGAACCCGGCACGGGTTCGGTTGACGTCGGTCGCGAAATACATCTTGGCCGGTCCACGACCGTCGGTCATTTCTTCGGGATACTTGTTGTAGAAAATGATTTGAAAGCGCTGCTCTGCATCGAGACTTTGCAAACTGGCACGCAAGTCAGCCTTGGCGTATAGGAAAGCTCCGTCGTCGTACATGCTGGCCGAACGGTCTACAACGTAGACGAAACTGTCACCGCTATCGCTAATTCCCAGGTATCGTGTTTGACGCCTTTGGGGTTGATGCGCTCCGGAGGCACCGCTGGGCCCGGCGGGATTGAGAATATCGTCCAAGTCACCTGACAATTCGGCACTTTGTTCCGGGCCACGACCAATCACGCTGCGCGGATTGTCCGACGGAAGGTCGACAAATTCCTCAAGCAGTTCGTTCGTCTCTTCCTGCGCTTTGGCAGCGGAGTCTTCGGTTGAAGAATTGAATGAGGGCGAATCTTCCGCAGTCGAGTCGCTTATCGTCTCCGATGGGGCCACTTTTTCGTCAACCTGCTTCAAATACAGGCCCACCAATCGGTAATCGTCCCCTTCTCCATTTGCTTCAGGACCCAATGTGCCGCATCCACGTAAAGAGGCCGCTAACGCCAGCAGCATTCCGACATGCAGTGCCGCAGAAATCACCCAACTTGGGGCGCTAATACTCGGTGGCGACCAGCGCCAGGGGCGACGGTATGAAGAAGCGAATGTTTGAGAAGAGGATTCGCGCGACATTGTGACACTTTAGTTGCGTATCCTCGACCAAACCGCGCAGCCGATACGAAAAATGTTATGGCTGCGCATTGTTCGTACGATTGAGTTGATCGAGGTAACGCTTGGTAACGTCAATGTAGGCGGCCCCGTCGGGCGGTGTGTAATCAAACTCGTTGGGATCCAATTCGGCGTTGAATTCAACGTCGTTGAAATCGAGGGTCACCATCGGACGGTACAAATCGCGATCGGGTCGTTTCTTGAGATACAAGATCCGCCTGGGAAACAGGGAATCCTGATCGAAATAAATGCGGATCGAATCGGGTACATAATGAGGCAGCTCCGCTGATTGGCCCGCGGCAGTCGCGGGCCATTTTTGCAGGAACTGGGCATTCCAGCGTCCTTCAATCACGGTGAACTGTTCTTCATCGACGATTTCCGTTTTGGCGGTCTCGAAATCGACAGCTCTCGATAACGAGGCCAGTAACGCGGGAAGCCCTCCCAAACCTAACTCCGCAACGAGAATCTGCTCTGGGCTCTTTTCGGTCGCCGCGACCGCTTCGAGAATTGCTTCGACGTCTCGCCGGGTGATCCGGATTTCGTCCCCCTCGTTCTCTTCGCTGCCGGCGACAAATCCCTTGGTTGTGATGGTTTGACGAGTCCACAACGTGTTGCCGTCGCAAACTTCCAGTACAGTTCCCTCGGAGTCACCGACTTGCACGGTAAAATCAAGCCGAAGCTTGAGATCGCGCCCCTGCAGATAGCTTCCCGTCAGACGGAACTTTCGTTCGTCCATTGCCACTGTTTCGACCAGTCGTGCCCTTACCGAATCGTATTCGGTGATCAGCCTTTCGCTGGCTTGCTTGAGAATTTCGTTCGGATCGCCAGAGTCCCCGGTTGGGGCGGATTGTTCGCTGCCACCGATTTCAATCGACTCGACAGCGGCATCAGCTTCTTCTTCGGCCGCCTGCTGCGAAAGTAGTGCAGGGATCATCGCCATGGCCTCGCGACCATCGGCTAAAGCCGATTTCACCCCGGGGAATGGACCAATCCGCAAGCTGTAATAGGCGAAACCTAGGACAAACAAGAAAGATACGGCAAATGTTAATTTGGGAAACTTTTTCATGTTGTCCGGAAAAAACGGGATTTACCAAAGATTCCGATCACGTTCGGCCGATTAGTGATTCATACGACGTCCAATCCACGGGCGTTGACTTTGCCCGATCGAAAAATCGTTCGTCGAGCGGTCATGCAATCGGGCGTAGCGGGTTATTTTACGCCGAATCGAACATTCAGGTCGACCGCAATGCGAGTCGAATTGTGACAAAACTTTGGTCGATGGGACTACCAAGCATCGAAGGACGCGCGAGTGTGGAGTGCCGCGGTTGAAACCACGGCAGATTCCCTCCCGCCATACCCAAAAGGGGTAATGATGAAATACTACTTTTTGGCGCTAGGAACTCTGGTCGTAGTCTGTGTCGGCTGTTCCATCGATGGCCAGCAGATCGTTGACAAAGGTGAACACTTTGCCCCGCCGGCATCCATGATGGAGCGCCCCGGACCGATGGTTGACGGACCTGGACCGGGGGTCATGCCGATGATGATGGCGGCACCACCGCAAAGTTTTGCGGCCACAACCAGCGAAGTCCGCTTCGTCGGGCCTTCTGGTATGCGGGTCGGTTGGCAGATTCCTGCCGGCTATGCAAGCAATCAGCTGACGGCTCCGCAGCGGTACAACTTCCCGCAAGGGGCAACGTATCGGCTGAAGCTTTCGGACATTCCGAATCGCGAAGGAACCGTCCTGTATCCGACTTTGCAGGTTTATCCGACGCACCCGACGACCGACGCCTACTTGTCGCACAACAGCATTCCGCTGGAATTGACCGACGAGGATCTGGACCAGGTCGAAGCCAACAACTTCGTCACCAAGGTGATCTACCTTCCCGATGCCAAGTTCCAAGAACTGGCAATCGCCGGCGTTGAAACACTCGTCTCCACTCGGCTTGATCCCGGTGTTGATCCCGTGGAAATGGCCCAACGTCGTGGAACGATCATGGCAGTCTTGCGAGTCGGTAATCGCGATCTCGAAATGCCCGCAGCCACTGACGACCAAGCCTATGGCGCACCGAACGGATCAATTCATCAAATCTCACATACCCAGGTCGACGGCGATAAGGGACACCGTGTTCCTCCGATGCCGGTCGCGCACGACGCCGGCAATTCGATGCAGGTCCCGGGACCGATGTTGATGGGAATGCCCGGTGCACCCGGAGCTCCTGCCAACCACATGGTTTCCGGTGCTCCTGGAGCGCCCATGTGGGGAATGCCGTTAACCGGAACGCCAATCGGATTGCCCGGCCCGCCGCACCTTCCCTTGGGGAAACCGGCCAGCCTCAAATCTCATACTGTTCGTAACCTGACCAAAACGGAACTACCCGAACCGGTTGATCACTTCCTGCTGGACGTGAAACACAAGCCAGGCCTGAGCTTGCCGAAGCCTGTCGAACACGTACAGTACTCCGAGACGCATCCGACGTATGCTCCCGGAAAAGTGAGCTATCCGGCATGGGCAGCTCCCCAATAGGTTGAGATATCGTTGAGGAACGTCGTTCTGTAAACGAACGAAGACCTTCTCAAACTAGAATCCCTGCGATCCCGATTCGCAGGCGGCCTCCCCCAAACCATCAACCGACTGTCGCTGAAATACTACGGCAGTCGGTTTTTGGTAGGCCAAATAGAAAAAAGCGGCCGAAGTTCTCACATCGCGAAGCACTTCGGACAATGGATTCGCAAGAACAGCAACCTGAGACAGAATCTTCCAATCGTCGAAGCGACAGATCGCTGCTCAATCGATTGGAGAAATCTCCAACTGGAACCGGGAGAAATGTCGTTGGTCACCTTTCGTCGCAACTTGGGTCCCAGCCTCGGCCGACATCTGCCGATTCTCTGTGGGCTAGTCTTGTTGACGACCTGTACGATGGCCAGGGCGCAGTCACCTGGAGCATACGGCTATTATTCGCCGTTGCATCATACGGCCCCTCCCGGCATGATTGCTCAATGGCAGACGACGATCAATCGCTCCAACGCCGGATATTTCCAGCCTGTGCGTGTGGAGCTCCCCAGCCAGGGAACGGTCGTTTACTACAGCGATTCCGGTCGTAACGAGTCGGTTTTGCCGGCACCGGCACAGGTGGGGCTGCTCGTCGGCCACACGTACCGACTGAAGATTGCCGACATGCCCGAGTACCCGGGAGTCGAACTGTACCCAACTTTGGAAGTAATCGACCGCTTGCATCCGCCGGTCGGGCAAATCGATCGGTACCCGATTCCGGTCCGATTTTCGAGCGAAGAAATTGAGTACGCCCTCGACGGCCGGATGGTTACTCGAGTTATCTACCTGGAGCAGCCGCAACTGGCTTATCCGGGAATGCTGTCGAATGGACGCGATATACGAGACGTCGATCCTGGTTTGAACCTCTTGGAAGAAGCCGACATTGCCGGACGACCGATGCTGATTATTCGACTCGGTGGTCGAATGCCGCCGATCGAAGGTTACGATCCATCATTCTTCGGAAGTGGCGCTCCCGTCGCGGCGCAGCCCAATCATGCCACCGGCCAGAACGGGGGCAAACCATGAAGCGATTCAGCCGCCGCCTACGAAGACGTTGGTTCAATTCCGATCGAAACCGCATTGGGCGTTGTGTGGCCTCATGCAGCACAGCTGCAGTAATCGGTCTGCTGTGCTCTTGTGCCTCGATCGATCAAACGACCTCGACGAGCGGACCGAACGACTCCTTAGCACAAATCAGCGGCGGTTCCTTGCCCCCGCAAATGATGAATCCGGGCATTGCACCACCGCTTATGGTGATGAATGAGTATCCGCAAGCCGGTGTAGCGCCTGCAGCCGTGGAATCTCGGCCTGCAGAGCCCCGACGGGCGATTCAATCGGTGTCGTTTGAAGAAGCGGCCGTTGAGATCGAACAATCTGGCAATCACGTTTACGATCCGCGTGCCGTCCACGAACATCCGGACGAATACATTTTCGACGGAGGCGACCGCGGACTTCCCATGCACTACGAAGGGCCGGCGCGGGCAGGACTGGAGTCGGAAGACACAATCGGCGAGTATCGAGACGATTCGGGGCGAGCACGTGTCACGGTTTCCAACCGAGTCGCCATTTATGCCCCGCGATTCAGTTCGGTGCGTAGCGTCAGTGTGCCACACGCCGGATCGGCGATCGAGCAGATCGGTCGATCGATCAGCCGCACACGAAACGACGCGCTGCGAAATCGCACGGCGATCACCAATCATCAGCAGCGTCTCGGCTCGGAACGTGTTCTCGTTCGATCACGAGCCAGCGGCCTCGATTCGGAAGCGATCCGTCATCGCATGCAACAAATTACACGCGTCAGTGGACATACGAAGCTGGCAAATCTGTATGAAGACTTCGCGTTCTTGCGATCCGGTCGGCTGAGGCAAGCGGATGAAGCGAGCTTGGCATCGGCCATTGCAGCGGCTGAAACCTGGACGCAAAACACATTTCCGGTCATTTCATCCTCACCGATCGCTGTTCACGAATTGGCGTCTGAATCGCAACCCGATCAGATCATCGAGATTGATGACGGACACAAGACTCCTGGTCAGTTGCGCGTCATCAAGTTGGCTGATAAAGAGAGTGCGGAATCGGGCGACGTGATTACCTTTACACTTCGCTACGACAACTTGGGCGATCGGGATGTCAGCGAGGTTCGAATTATCGACAAGTTGACGCCACGCCTCGAGTTCGTCGAAGAGAGTGCATCGTCGGATCGGGAAGGCGATATCGTCGTCGAAATGACCGAGGACGGTAGTATTATGCTCATCTTCGAATTCGCCGAGCCATTGCCAGGAAAAACTGGAGGGGTCATCACCTTCCAAGCCGTGGTTCGATAACGGAATCATCATTGATAGCTGTTGATTTGAACAAGTCGACTGCGATATCTGGGAGAGATAGAAACAACATCGAAGAACGCGGCCCGCAGAAGACAACCGCAGGTACCTGAGACCTGTCGTCAACGAAAGCCCGCTCACAAGACATAGCATGAAATCACCCACGGGTTCCCGCGAATCCGGACCCGCCACGTCGACACGTCGTGGCGGGTCGTTTCTTTCTTTGTTCCTGCGGGCGCGGCCTGCTAATGTATGGCTGAGAATGGCAGAGCACATCGTGCGAATTGACAGATTGGGTGCTCGTTCGCAACCTCAATGGGGAATGAAGAAAACATGTCGGAATACTTTGTGAACTCCGATGATCGTCACCGCCGAAATATTTTTCCCGGTGTCGACATTCAAACAACCGCCGGCGATCACATCATGCTGAGCCTTGTGGAATTTGAACCGGGAGCGATCGTCGAAGCACATTCGCATCCCCACGAGCAAGCGGGCATGGTGCTCGAAGGCAGGGCACACTTTTTTGTGGGCGACGAAGATCGAATACTCGAACCGGGCGATATGTATACGATTCCCGGCGGAGTCACACATCGCGTTGTGGCACTCGACGGAGTCGTCAAAGCACTCGATGTCTTTCACCCGATTCGAGAAGACTATCTCTGACCAACCGCAGATGCCTGTTCCGCACGAGCCGCATCTCGCCCCAATGAATCCGTCGAGTTATCGGACGTCTTTGAGCGCGCGTCGCCATTCGCCCCAACTCATCAGGCGGTTTCCGGCTCGACAGAAACCGCGAACTTCGTCAGCCGTTGGAAACGACGAATAATCTCCTTCGCCATGAGACGTCGTTCCCTCAGCACTCGTCAACCGACCCGCCAGCCATTCACCCAAAATCCGCGACCCTTCCTGCATACGACCCCGATACAACTCGAAATGGGTTACTCCGTCGGGGACGGCTGCTTGCTGCTGATACAAAATTCGGCCCGTGTCGAATTCATCGTCGACACTGTGGATGGTATATCCGGAGACATCGAGCTCACGCTGAATCGTCTGAAAGATGGGATCAGGCCCGCGCAACGCCGGTAGTAAACTCGGGTGCATGTTGACACACTGACGGCGCGGTATGTTCCGGATGTCAGGGCCGATCCATTGATTGAAATAATAGGACGCGATGTAGTCAGGATTGAGAGACCGGATCCAATTCATCGTCTCCGCATCGTTGACGTCCTTCGTCAGTCGAACCTCGCTGCCGAGTTGGGAAAGCCCATTCGGGCGACGGCGCAACCGCAAGAGTGCCCACGACACATCCGCGATGAATGCGTTATAAAACGTGTATCGCCATCCGGTCCGTTGAACCAACGTGCGAACTGTCGCGAGTGGGCCTTTGTCTTTAAAAACCCTCGCCGTTAATCCGACTCCGACGATGTCGATTCCCGGCACGTTTGTCAGCGTGTTAATAATCGTTGCACCAAAAAGTGCTGGCGATGTCAGCAAGACGACGCGTGGCGGCGTGCCTGTCGCGGGATCAACTTCGGCTGGCATTTCGCTGGTTTCAGGATCGTCGCTAGGGCTAACCGATTGGTGTTTGGGCATAGCAGGCCTGCCATGATGGACTGCATTCCACCCCGCAGCCTTGGCAAACTATCGAATTCGCGATGCAAGTTAATCGACGCTTTCGGTACCGTTCTCAGGCAGACACGGATGTGGCGGAAACAACGCGTGAAACCATGTTCGAACAACGAAACCAGAAATCGGGTCTGCACCTTTGACGTAGAAATAAAGGGGCACATGAAAACAACCCAGTTTTCGCCGTTTAAAGACATCGGCCGATTGGCCGACGAACATTTGATTGACGTCCTGCCGATAACCAAAATCCATCGCGTGAAAGAACAAATTGAAATACAAATCGCACTTGGGGTTTAATTCGTAATCCACGCCGACAAACATCTGGTGAAAGTTCTCATCGGTGTGAATCGAAACGGCGAAGGCGACGACCCGTTCCGCTTCGTAGATGAACGTAAATGCGCTTTCATCGGGCAAATGGCGAGCAATCTCGCGAAACACGTCGGGCGGTAGCTTTTCGAGCTTCACAGCAGCACGATGAAACACCGCTTCATACAGTTCGTGCACTTCATCCGTGATGACGTCTGCAGCCCCATCGCGTCCGGACATTTGGACGACTCTTAAATCCGTATTGGCAAATTTCTTTTGCGATTGCCGAATCGGATAACGCTTACGCGATTTGAGGTTGGTCAAATAGTCTTCGAAATCAGAAAACTCGGGCGAAACGCAATTCATCGGCAGGCTATCAGCACGGCGGTAACCGAGATCGTCCAATTCGCCGAGTTGGTCACACTCCTCGGCTGTGAATTCCTTAAAGACGATTGCGCGGGCTTTCTCTTCGCGCGCGAATTGCAGAAGAAAATCGTCGAGCGTCTTGAGGACTTCGGCTTTGTCGGCGTCTGCGGAAATCCGGAGATGATTCTGCCCCGCCGAATATGAGAGTCCGCAAAACACAACATTAAAGTTCAGCAGGGGCGGCACCACCCGGCCGAGTGCCCCTGCCAGTTTCTTCGACCACCCGTCGGCTAGAAGTGCTGCGTTGACTCGATAGGTACAGGCACAAACAGTCGCGACGGCATTCCCATCAGCATCGCGAAACACCAAGTGTCGAAATCGCCCTGTTCCCGCCATGCTTCGCTCGATCGCACGAATAAACCTCGGATCGTGGAAGGGATCTTGGGCGCCTCGACGAAGAGTGTTCCATTCGTCGACATCGACGTTATCAATCGTCTCGTAAACCGTCAGCTTGTAAGCCATTGTCAGATTTCAATCGGTTTGAACGAACGGCCGTCGGCCTGACCGCCACCCGCCGGAAGTCGCGATCCGGCGGTGATCGTCTCGCTGTTGACAGAGAAGCGATGACGCTGAACGACCGCTCAATTCATTCTTGCGCAAGGTACCTCATCAACTATCAATTTGGGTTTTCCACAGCGACGATTGTTTGGAGCGTATTACGCTGATTCTCGGCCGCGACAGAAGTTCATCGTTCCAGAATAGTCGCTTCGCACGACCCAGATCCAGGGACGAAAAATGGTTAGCTGATCTAGACCGATGGCTCCCGGGATGGTGCCGTCATCCCTGACGCATTGCGCTCGTTTGCGTTGTGCTCGCCGATACTACTTTTTGCAATCGTGCCCGTTAGCATATCGGTTGCATGATCGATATCTCGGCACGTCGTCTCGAGCGCGTTCAAAAAGTGCTGAGTTTCGTCCGGCGTAATTGTCAGCGGGGGCTCGATTCGAAGCACCAACGGATTCGAACGAGTGAATTGCGTATAGATATTGTGCCCGATCAGCAATGACTGCATCGCATGCAGCACATGAAAACTTTTAACGGTTTGCTCTAATCCTGGCATCAAGAACGCAGCCAGACCGGTTTGATCGCTGCCTTTCCAGTGCGCGCGAATACTGGCCGGCAGAACAGAAAACTCCAGACCAAGCAACAATCCCCGGCCGCGAACTTCGTTCAAACATCGAAAACGTTTGCAGAACTCTTTCATGGTATTCAAAAGCTTCTCGCCATGATCGCGAGCATTATCAGCAAGATTCTCATTGCATGTCGTTCTAAGTGCTGCCAAACCGGCCGCGCAGGCTAAACTTCCGCCACCGAAAGTACTGGTATGCAGTGCAAATGACTGTATCGAGCCGTAGGCTTTTAACCAGTGGTCCCTCCTGGCAACCATAGCACCGACAGGCATCAATCCGCCGCCCAGCGATTTTGCGATCGTCACGACATCGGGAGTCACCTGTTCGTGGTCGACTGCAAACATTGCACCGGTCCGGCCCAATCCTGATTGGATTTCGTCGACAATCAACAACGTTCCATTGGCCCGGCACAGAGCTTGAGCTTCGCGCAAATAGCCCGCCGGCGGTACGTTCATGCCCCCTTCTGCCTGGATCGGTTCCACAACAAATGCCGCGAAGCGCCGTGTCGATAAAGCGCGTTCCAACGCCGTGAAATCGCCATAAGGAATCGAGTCGCAGTCGGGCAACAGCGGTGCAAACGGTGCTTGGTAATCCCGATTCCCAGTGACCGACAATGAACCCAACGACTTCCCGTGAAACGAACCTTGGCAGGATAGCAATCCCGGTCGGCCCGTCGCAGCACGCGCCAGCTTGAGAGACGCCTCGACCGCTTCTGTGCCACTATTAGTAAAGAAGACCATCTCGAGTTCGGGCGGCGTCAAACCGGCGATGCATTCCGACAATGCGGCGGCATAGGGATTGACAGCCGACTGGGCAAATCCGGGCGCTTGTTGCGCCAAGGCCTGCTCGATGGACTGCACCACAGCCGGATGGTTGTGCCCCAAATTGACCGATCCAAAACCTGAAACGAAGTCGAGATATCGCTGCCCTTCGTCATCGATCAGGTAATTTCCTTCGCCCCGGACAAACGTTTTTACAAACCCGCTCGATTGCCCGAGAGCCGACATGACGGGATTGATGTGCCGCGAATGACGTTTCGCCGCATGAGTGGCCAGTTGATCGATCGGCGGGGCAGTTTCCCATTTGCGAGTGCGGCTCCCGCTGGAGACGACCTTGTGAAACCGAACGATTGAAGAATCATCGAGAGGGTGCCCGAACGAATAAAACCGCGAAAAGTCGAACCCATGCGATTCGGCGACCTTTCCGATCTCCTGAATCGTATCGAGGTCCAAAGTTCGCCCCAGCGACAGATTCTCTTCGCGATTCTCCAATGCCAACAACATCGTCTCCCCGAGGCAGCTGGGAATCATGCCATGTTGAAATCGCAATAACTTCGAATCGCGGTTCATCGAATCTGGTAGTTGCACCATTCCGCCGGTTAACACCAAAACGTCGTCCCGCATCGCTGCGGTCCCGCGAACGTCGGTGGGCACGCCGACATCCACCACAATACTTCCGGGGAGCAACCAAGACTGATCGATGCAGTCCCCTGTCGAAGTCGCCGTGATGACCACGCGCGAACGAGAAAGAGCTTGGGGAATATCAAGAACAAGATCGGCACCCAGTTTTTGTGCCAGCTTTTCTGCCGGTTTCGACGACCGTCGACCGACGAGAATCAGTTCTCCACAATGCGGTGCCAACAGCGCCGCTGCTGCCGACGCGATGCTGCCTGGGATTCCAACGACCGCAACAGTTTCTTGTCGCAGGTCGCAGTTGAACTCTTCGATTGCGTGATAGAGGTTTTGCAGCGCCGAGTACACGGTGAGACTGTTTCCGGTCGTCACAGCCACAGGGCTGTGCTCGGCGACATGGACACCGCGCCCTCCGACGATTCCTGTCATGGAACCCAATCCGATGATCCGCGCGCCCCAGTCGACTGCCATCTCGACTGCCTCGTTGATCAATTCGAGTGCTCGGTCCGGCTCCTCCAAGATTGAAACCGCATCCATGGGAATCTTGTAAAGACGACCGCCCGTGACCATCCCCAATGGCGATTGAAGGTCAACCATCTCATCAATCGACTCGGGATGCGGATTCGGGCTCACATCGCGCCGTTTATGGAATTCGGCAATCGCATTGTGCAGATGGGCGCCGAGCCCCAAGGGATCGACACCATACTTCTCTTGGAGAGTTCCATCGAAGTCCAGATCCATCAGCGAATCGGTCTTTGTGGTGATCGGATGGATCATAAAAGCGAATTTCATGTCGTCGACTCGTTGCAGAGTTCACTAATTCCGTGTGAAGCATCTTCTGCATAAACATTAAGTGGTCAGGTGCTGAAACTCTGTCTTAAGCACTCGGGAATAGATAGGGTCGCGCTACGCGATACGAACTGTAGGTACAGACGTGGCCGAGATTTCGGGTATTGGAGAGTTTGGAAACGCAAATTGAGCAATCCGATAGCTTAGAGGTACCGGGGAATATGTGTCAACTTGCTAAACCGACAAATTGCCCGTGAAACAGCGGACTTTGACTCATTTGGCGCTCTCCTCGGATCGAAGTACGAAAAAACCGCGTCCCGTCGACACCGTCAACTCTGACAATTCGTCTTCGGGACGCGGATCAGGTCATAACCAGCGTTCGGACTCACTTTTCCGTTTCAATTCCCAAGCGACGAGTCCCAGTCGCGACGATCGCCGGCGAATCTAATACTTCAACTCGACGATTCGACCCGGAATCAAACGCACTTTTCGATACCCCAGGTCTTTGATCTTCACTTCGTAATCGACTGTGTATTGCCGACCATGCCGGTCTTCGATTCGACTCTCGATGCGGACCAACTCAAAAATCACGTCGTAAATATGGGGAACACCGGGGACGAGCGCCTTCACGTCGAATCGCCAGATTCCATCTTCGTCGATGTTTCCGTCCATACCCGGAACAGTCACTTTCACTCGCGTGTTCGCTTCCACAACTTCACCTAATTCGGCGGCGGATGGAACGGTCACCTCGAGCATGGCTGCACGGGGATGCATTTCGTCTGGAATCTCACGAGTCTTTACTCGATAAGTCATGCCCAACGTCCCCGGCGGACGCAACATGTCAACAGCGACGACCGAAGGATTCGCCATCGGTTGTGGAGGCATCATTCCTCGCTCGACATGTGGCATTGGGGGACCCGGCATCGGACCGCGAACCGGAGGCCCAGGGTCGTGGTGGTATTGATAACCAAAGCTCTGATGCATCTGGTGGCCTTGATCCGCGCAACCGCATTTGCGCTTTGAAAGAATCCCTCCAGCCTGAATGGGGGAATCACAAACAACAACCAAAACCGCAACTGCGCACATCGACGGAAGAATTGTTCGAACAGGATCGTGTGTCATATCTACCGTACTCCTTTACGTGGCTGGCTTGCGATAACCGTTTCTTTATCTGACCGAATTGACGACAGTTCGTCGCCGGCAAGCATTGTCATGACGAACATGACAATGTCAGCCCTCGGTCAATTGGTCGTCGCTTATCGATGGCGCTTTGACCTTTCGATCATTCGCCACGTCGTCCAGTCCACGGAAAAATCAGTGTTTTGAAATGACGCGTATGTGCGTCGTCAGATAGCCTTTCGTGGCTGAGATCGGTCCGGCTCGGTGCTGCACTACTGCAAGCAGAAGTTGTCGGCACCTAAAGATGCGGTAACCACGTCGTGGTCGGCCGCGTCAGAGAATCCGACAGCCGGAATTCGAACCCGCGGACAACTCTATCACCCGTACCAAGTGACGCCCCGAATTCTTTTCCACGCGGAGGAATTTCCTCAATTCACTTTGGGCGTTTCAGGCGTTCTGCGACCTGGGAAATCTGGGTCGGCAAGCTGGCTGTCGTTCGATTCTAGCGAATAGAACGGGTCGCGATGTTCGGAAACCCAGTTCGCAAGCAACCCAGACAGTTCCTTCTGGACACTCCGATAGCCGGCATCACCGGCAAGGTTGACGATTTCTTCCGGATCGTTCTTCAAATCGTACAACTCTTCGCCATGCTCTATGTAATTGTTGTACTTGAACTCATGGGTCCGAATCATTCGAATCGGATTGACCCATTTCTGTTTCCCATAATACTGGCTGATGACAAAATCGCGCTTTGTTGCCGGCTTCTCACCGGTTAACAGCGGCTTCAAAGACATACCGTCGCAATTCGGCACTTTCGACCCGGCAAAATCGAGCAATGTCGGCACAACATCGGTCAGCACGGTATCGAAGTCGTCGACTCGCTTCCCACGCATTCCACCAAACGCCTTAGGAACGCGCGCTACGAACGGCACACGGACCATGTGCTCGTACATAAACGGACCTTTGAAGATCAGTTTATGAAACGTATCCATGTCGCCATGGTCTGACGTTGCAAATGTGCACGTGTTCTCGCGCAGCCCCAAAGCTTCCAGCGAACCCAAAACGCGTCCATATTGGTCGTCGACTGCCTTAACTTTCCCTCGGTAGAAGTCGCGGTATTGCTCCCATACCGGCTGCTCTTGCCCCCAAATCAAAGTCCCTTGGTTTTGGGTCATAAACTTCTTGTGAATCGACGGCTTCTTCTCAAACGTCTCTTTGTGCCACGATTCGGAAAGGGGAACTCCGAGCGCAGAGACATCATTCTGGTTGGGGCGGAACCGATAAATGTCATGCGGATTCAGGTACATCAAAAACAACGCCCACGGACGGTCGTCGTTGGCCTGTTTCTTCAGAAACTCGATACCATGATCGGTTGTTTGGGCATCGCGGCTGCGCGTGTTGCGTTCATCCCAACCGGCATTTCCAACGGAATCGTCACCCAAATGCCATTTACCGAAGAACCCTGTCCGGTAACCGGCCCGCTGCAGCATCGTACCGATCGTTTCGTGCCGCAAAGGGGCGCCACCGGTCGCCCCGTTGTTTCCGTAGACTCCGGTCGTTGACGGATAGAATCCGCTCAGCAGCGACGACCGGCTCGGCGAACATTGTGGAGTCGTACAAAATGCATTGTCGAAAGAGACTCCATCAGCCGCGAGTTGATCCAAATGCGGGGTCTCAAAAAACGGATCGACGAAACCGGCCGCCTGCCAATGCTGTTGATCGGAACAGAGAAACAACAAATTCGGCTGTTTTCGGTTCTGTGTTTCGTCAGCTGATGTCGCTGTTGAGAAACCACCCAACATCCCGGCACCGGCTGCGGTCGCTCCTAGAAAATCACGACGTGAAATGGACACGGCCTGCTCCCTCTTCAATTCCACCGAACCGATCAGTTCATCTCGTCGACACCTGCGGAAGGATTAGACCTTCGGTTCCCAGCCCGGCTCGTACTCGCGTTCCCAATAAGCCATTGCCTTATCGTCGCCGATAATGTGGCCATTCGCCGAATTGCAATTCAACGTGCGGCCCGTCCGATGGGCGATGTTGCCCAAATGGCATAACAGCGTGCTCTTGTGGCCTTTTTCGATTTCGGCGTTGAGTTCCAACGGAGTGTCGTTTCGAATCGCCGCGATAAAGTTGGCGATATGAATCGCATCGCCGCGCTGACCGCCCCCTTCTTTGATCACCTTATCTCGATCATCGTAAACCGTGTAGCCCCCGTTCCCGTCGAGAGCCATGGTTCCTCCTTCGCCATAAAACTTGACGAATCCCTCCCGGTGCCTGTTGCAGGAAAGTCCCTGCCACGTCAGTGTCTTTTCACCTTCGAACTCGAATGCCACAACATGCGTATCAGGAGTCTGCTGGTCATCATCAAAGCGATACCGTCCACCACTCGATGTCACACGAATGGGATAGTCGACACCTAATCCCCATCGACACAGGTCAATGGTGTGGACACCATTGTTGCCCAACTCACCGTTGCCCCAATGCCAGAACCAATGCCAGTTGTAATGCACGCGGTTGTCGTAATAGGGCACGCGCGGTGCCGGTCCTTGCCATAGTTCGTAGTCGAGATTCTCCGGAACAGCCGCCGGCTTTCCGGTGCCGATCGGCCCGCGCGAATTTCCATACCAACTTCGAGAGCAATAAACACGACCAATCACACCGTCATGCAGTAACGCCATCGCCTCGTGAAATGCCGGTCCGCTGCGGCGCTGAGTTCCTAATTGAACGGCCCGGTTGTTCTTGCGTGCTGCTTCGACCATCAGCTCTCCCTCGCGCGGGTTATGGCTGCAAGGCTTTTCGACATACACATGCTTGCCCGCTGAACAACCCAAAATCGTCGCCGGTGCGTGCCAATGATTCGGTGCGGCACAGACCAATGCATCCACCGACTCATCATCGAGAATGCGTCGGAAATCGCCGATCGGCTTTGGCGATTTGCCGACTTCCTTTTCGACGCTCGCGGCGGCGGCACTGGCGCGGTTCTCGTCGACGTCACACACGTATTTCACAATCACACCCGGTTGCTCCGCAAAGCCTTGTGCCAGCGCACGTCCCCGACTAAGCCCCATCACTCCGACCGTGACCGTTTCCGACGCCGATTGCGCAGCCCGCAAGGCTCCGCCGGCCAATGCCAAACCGGCTGCGCTACCCATAGCGGTATTATTCAAGAATTGTCGGCGGTGAATCGATTGGGCCATGAGTTATGTCTCCTGGTAAGTTGACTGGTCGTTTATGAACTGCTTGTCAGAATCAGCGGGGCGCGGTCTTCGTAATGATCTTTCGAAAGCATCACCACAAAACGCTCGACTCGATACTTCGGCGAAAAAGGAAACATCACCAAACTACGTTATCACGTTCCTCCGACACCGTCGAGCAATTACTCAGTGCGAACTGCTTTTCTCAGCTGCACGAACGCCCCCGGGCATGCGTCAATCTCGGCCAACAGACCCGGCCGTATGAGAATCGCAAGTTCGGCTTTCGTTCAGTTGTTGAATCGCCAATTCAATCGCCGCGTTTGCTGCATCGAGTCTCCACGGATAAACTCGGTTCGATTCCTGACACAAAGAATTGGTTCATGCACAACCTGACCGTTTTGGTGATCCATTGAATCTGTTTCCCAATTCTGATGACACGATCGCGGGCTTCTCGAAGAAGCTGCGCTCCGGCAGTTCGAGTTGTGTGTCGTTGTTAGAGCGTTGCCTTTCGCGCATCGACGAGCTCGAATCGAGCATCCACGCCTGGGTGAATGTCGATCGCGAAGCTGCAAAAGCCCGCGCACGCGAACTCGACGAATTGGCACAGGCCGGCAATTGGCAGGGGCCGCTTCACGGAATTCCGATCGGCATCAAAGACATTGTCGACGTCGCCGGTTTTCCAACCGCTGTCGGTGTCGACTGGTACGCCCAAGAAAACGCCGCAGCCGATGCACCGCTTGTGGCCCAACTTCGTCAGGCAGGCGCGATCATCTTGGGAAAAACTGTCACCACCGCATTTGCCAGTTTTGATCCGCCGGTCACTCGCAATCCTTGGAACACAAATCACACTCCCGGTGGTTCTTCCAGCGGTTCGGCGGCGGCCGTCGCCGCTGGCATGTGCCTGGCAGCCATCGGTTCGCAAACTGGTGGATCAATCACACGGCCGGCATCGTTCTGTGGCGTGGCCGGCTTCAAACCGACGTTCGACCGTATCTCCGTCGACGGCGTGTTTCCCCTGGCGCCAAGCCTCGACCATCCCGGTCCTATCGCGCGAACCGTTGATGACTTGGCGATTCTGGCGGAAGTTCTGATGTCGCCATCCCCGCGGTTGGCAGATGAAGCAGACACGGGTGACGTACCCACCCCGAGAATCGGCCGATTGACAGGTTTATTCCAGGACCGAGCAGAACCAGCGATGAAAACGGCATGCGATACTGCAATTCAGACTTTGCAGTCAGCCGGTGCCGACGTCACCGATGTTTCCCTGCCTGAATGTTTTGACAAGTTGCTGACGCATCATCGCTGCATCATGGCTGCCGAGGCCGCTGCCGTTCACGAGGTCGAATTCGAAGCATCCCCCGATCGTTTTCCCCCCTGCATCCGAGAACTCGTCGAGGAAGGATTGGCTTACTCCGCGGCAACGTACATTGCCGCACGCAACCATCAGGAACGGTCACGGACTGAGGTCGTGGCTAGTTTCGGCGACGCCGATGTGCTGATCACCCCTGCCGCGACCGGACCAGCCCCGGATTTGTCGACGACCGGCGATCCCAGTTTCAATTCGCCGTGGAGTCACACCGGCTTTCCGACGGTCTCGTTTCCAATCGGACTCGCACCAGATGGGCTACCACTCGGTATTCAGTTGATTGGCCGGCCCGACGATGAACAGCGGCTATTTCAAGCCGCCCGTTGGTGCGAAGCAGAGATCAGAGAATCACACGCTGGCTGAACGTCGCCAATCTCAAGCCAATAGCTTGTCAACAACATGCGACGGTTCCACGCCGGTCAGCCGATGATTGAGACCCTGGAACTTGTAGGTCAGCCGCGTGTGATCGAAACCGAGCAAGTGCAAAATCGTGGCGTGCAGGTCGCGCACGTGGACGCGGTCTTCGACTACGTTGAAGCCGAACTCGTCGCTTTCGCCCAAGGTCACACCCGGCTTGATCCCGCCACCCGCCATCCACATCGTGAACGCATTGGGGTGATGGTCGCGTCCATCGCCGCCACCACCTTGCACCATGGGTGTGCGGCCGAACTCGCCGCCCCACAGCACCAGCGTATCGTCGAGCATACCTCGTTGCTTGAGGTCCTTGATTAGTGCCGCGCAGGCCTGATCTGTATCTTTGCAATTCGTTTTGAGGCCGTTGACCAAATCGCCGTGCTGATCCCAGGCTTCATGGAACAGTTCCACAAACCGCACGCCCCGTTCCACCAGTCTTCGGGCCAGAAGACAATTATTCGCGAACGACGGTTTCCCCGGCTCGGCGCCATACATTTCCAAAACGTGTTTTGGTTCCTGAGACAACTCCATTAATTCGGGAGCACTCGACTGCATACGAAACGCCATTTCGTACGAGTTGATCCGCGTCGCGATCTCAGGATCGCCCACGGCGTCCAAACGAATTTGGTTAAGCCGAGTGATGGCGTCGATCGAATCTCGCTGCAATTCTCTGTCGATGCCACCAGGATTCGACAGATACAACACCGGGTCGCCACTGCCGCGGAATTGCACACCCTGGTACACAGTCGGCAAAAAGCCGCTGCCCCAATTGGAATTCCCACCGCTCGGCCCCTTCTTGCCGGAACTAAACACAACAAACCCGGGCAGATCGCGCGATTCATTCCCCAAGCCGTATGTCACCCAGGCACCCATACTGGGCCGCCCAAATTGTTGCGAACCGGTGTTCATCAAGATTTGAGCCGGTGCATGGTTAAACGCATCGGTCACCAGAGACTTGGTGATGGAGATATCGTCAACCACTTCCGCCAGGTGCGGTAAGAGTTCCGACAGTTCGGCCCCACACTCTCCGTATCGGGCAAATTTGAACTTCGGACCGAGCAATGTCGAATTGGGATTAATGAACGCCGCACGGTAGTCTTTGATCAACTCAGCCGGCGGGAGGGTACCATCAAATTTGGTTAACTGTGGTTTGTTATCGAACAACTCCAAATGACTCGGAGCACCCGCCATAAATAAGTAAATGACGTTCTTCGCTTTGGCCGGGAAATGCGGCTGCCGCAAGGCGTGCGGATCTTTGGGCGATGCTGCCGACTGTTGCTGCAGCAAATCGTTCATGGCGATTGCGCCCAAGCCAACTCCGCACTGTTTAAAGAACCAGCGTCGGGTCACGGCCGTGGGATCGGCTTGCTGATAGAAATGATCCTGACAATTCATGACTTCAATTCCCTGACATCAGTTGGCACGCAATCTAGGGCGCGATTCATTTATTCTTTGGTAATTGTTTCATCCAGGTTCAACACGACGCGCGCAACAACAGTCCATGCTGCCAATTGCTCGACCGAAACGCCTGGCGGCAATTGGGCGAGATTGGCAGCGGCGAGTTGCATCGCGGCATTTGGTGTTGATTCGCTTTCATCAGCTGATTCCGTGGTCGTCTCGCTTGCCATCGCGAACTTTGTGCGTGTGTCGTCGAGCAACGCCAGCAATACATCGGCTTCGTCACTCGTGGGCATTCGCGCGATACAGCGCCGGTAGATGTATTGCAATCGCTCGGCGTCGGTTGACGCGGTTTGCACCGCACGCAACCCCAGGGCGCGGGCACTCTCCATAAACAGCGGTTCGTTCAACGTTGTTAGCGCTTGTAGCGGCGTGTTCGACCGCGAACGCCGCACACAAGACGAATCGCCGTTCGGTGCATCGAAGGACTGTAACACCGGGAATGGCACCGAGCGAAATTGGAAGGTATACAAGCCACGCCGATATTTTTCGGGCCCGGTTTCATACTTCCAGGTTTTGGTTCCGTAGCTGGCCGGCGGCAGAAACAGGAATTCGGGGGCCGGCGGATACACGCTGCGTCCCCCGATCTTTCGGTTGAGCAATCCACTCGCGGCGAGGGCGATGTCGCGCACGACCTCGGCGTCAACTCGAAAACGGGGGCCGCGGGCCAACAACCGGTTATAAGGATCGCGGGCATATAAATCCGGGGTCACAACCGACGACTGCCGATACGTCGCTGACTTTACAATCAAACGATGCAGCGCTTTGAGGTCCCAGCCGCTTTCCATGAATTGCACCGACAACCAATCGAGCAACTTCGGATGAGATGGCGCCTCGCTTTGTAGGCCGAGGTCTTCGCTGGTACCGACCAGGCCGATGCCGAAATACGACTGCCAAGCGCGGTTGACAATCGCGCGGGCTGTAGTGGGCGAATCGCGGTCGACCAGCCAGCGGGCAAACGAAAGTCGCGACGGCGTCCCCGACTGTTCTTCAATCGCATGCAGAAAACTCGGAACGCCGGGAGTCACTTCTTCCTGCGGCTTGAGAAAGTCGCCCCGTTCCAGCCGAAACGTGTTCCGTGTTTCGTCGCGTTCCATCAGCACCAATTGCGAAGCCGGCTCGGGATGCTGCTGCCAAATCGATTCAATTTGCGCGTTGGCGTCACTCCACTTATCAACGGTCGTACGCCAATAACTGAATAACGCGCGGGCTTGCCGTTCGGTGCGCTTTGGTTTCGCAATCGAGAGAATCTTCCGAATGCGCTGGGGCAACGGATTGGCTTCTGGATCGGGAGACGATGTGACCGAAACGCGAATGCGTCCCAGGTTGTTTGTTTGGTTGTCGTTGCTGTTCCAGCCACCGTGCTGCTGCGACAAAGTGATGTTCAGCACAGCCCCTTCGGAAAACTCAATCGGCTGCGCGAATCGAAAGACGGCTTCACGCGCCTGGTTGCGTCGTCCCGGACCAATATCAATGCCCCAAGCCGTTTCCGCTTTACCATCGATGGCGAATTCAATCGGCCCGGTTACGCGACGGCGTTCGGTCTTGTCATAAAAGCGCGCGGCCAATTCCGTTTCGGCCGGGGAGACATTGGCCGAGGCCGACGCAAATTTGAACTTGGCGAATTTGACCGTTCCGCCGGCCGGTCTCGCTTGCACTTCCAAATCGGTCAAGGCGCAAGTGCCGGTCGGTGATCGTCCCGGACCGCCGTGGGGCAAATTCGGATCGGGCAACAGTTCCAAACGAATGCCTGTGATCTTCGTCAACTTTGTTTTGGTCGTCGCCTGAGGATTGAATCGCGTCGGCGCGTAACCTGCCGCGAGATAGGAACCGTCTTCCTGCAGCAAAAACTTCTGGCCGCCGATTGTTTTCGGATCGAAGTTCAGTCGCAGCGGGGTCCACTTCGGCTCCCGTTTGGCCTGCAGGCTTTCTTCCCAGCGGTCGAGTCGCTTTTTCCAATCGGGATGAGACTGTTGCAGTTCATTCTCGACTTGGCGGATCTGGCGAAAAACGTCGCGCCGTATCTCGTTTTGCTCGGGTGTATAAACCGTCATGTTGGCTTCGTGAGAATTATTCACGTAGGCAAACATGCGGTAATAATCCTGCTGCGTCAGCGGGTCGTACTTGTGGCTATGGCATTGGCCGCATTGAATCGTCAGGCCCAAAATCCCTTTGCCGATGGCGTCCATACGGTCGTACATCGCTTCCATGCGAAACTGTTCCGGATCGATGCCCCCTTCTTCATTGATCATCGAGTTCCGCAGAAACCCGGTCGCCACGATTTGATCTTGGGTGGCGTTCGGCAGCAAGTCCCCTGCTATCTGCTCGACGATGAACTGGTCGTAGGGCAAGTTGCGATTCAGGGCGTTAATCACCCAATCACGATAGAACCAGACTTCACGCGGCTTATCTTTCTCGAAACCGTCGGAGTCGGCATAGCGGGCTGCATCCAACCAGTGGCGACCCCAGCGCTCGCCGTAATGGGGCGACTTCAGCAAGCGATCGACCACCTTTTCGTACGCGGTCGCGCTGTCGTCTGCCAAGAACGTGTCAATCTCGTCGAGCGTGGGGGGCAGTCCGATTAAGTCCAAACTCAACCGGCGCAACAACGTCACGCGGTCCGCCTCTGCGGAAGGGGAAAGCCCCTCTTGTTCCAGACGCGACTGCACGAAGGCATCGATCGGATTGTGCACTAACGACTTGTTCTCGACCGTCGGCGTATCCGGCAGTTGCGGAGCTACAAAAGCCCAATGCCGCTCCCAACCGGCTCCCTGCTCAATCCAATGACGCAGCAATTGAATCTGCTCGTCCGTCAATGACTTTCCGGAGTCGGGGGGCGGCATGCGCTCGTCCGAATCTTTCGACAGGATGCGCCGCAGCGCTTCGCTATCGTCCGGTTTGCCTGGCACAAACGCGTGATAACCACCCAAATCGGCGAATGCTCCGTCGCGACTGTCGAGACGCAGCGCGCTATCCCGATTCGCTTCGTCCGGTCCGTGACAATGTAAACATGCATCCGACAAAATCGGACGGATGTCGCGCGCAAAATCGATCGGTGTGACCTCACGTGCGGCAATTGCCGGCAAATCTCCGGAAAGAGGTTTCAATACGATGTTGCGAAACCACACTTCCCCACCATGATCTTGCAGCATCAACCGGCCGCGGCGGTTTTCGCCGAACTCTTTTTCGTCGGAAAATTTGCTAAGTGCGACGCGCTCGTGCCAATCGTCGTTGCCGACTTCGGCTTCGAGAATCTTTTGTCCGTTCAGCCAATGCTCGATGTGGTTTCCCAATACCACAACGCGACTCGTATTGAACTCGCCGACCGGCTTCAGCAATTTGTCCTCGGCCGGTTCGTACAGTTCATACAGCGACCCGGCTGCCTTCTTTGCCGTACCGCCCACCTTATGCTTTGCATCGTCGAGCAGTTGATATTCGCAACCCAGAACTTTCTTGCCGTAATGCCGCACCCGATATTTGATACCGCTGTTGCCACCCTCGCTGATCTTCCACTCAAATCGCAGGTCGAAGTTTTCGTATTCGTCGACGGTGACGATGTGACCGCCCCGACCGTTTAGACGCAAGGTTCCGTCGGTCACTTCCCAACTGTCGGGAACGGCTTCCCCCTCGACGGTCATCCATCCCGCCAGCGAGTCTCCGTCGATCAGCCGAATTTCGCCTGCTGTTGGAGTTCTGGTCGTGGACGCATCCTCAGCGGCGCAAAGCGGATAATCCCCCAGACCGATCGCAAGAATCACTACGCAAAATATGGAAAAACGTGACACACTTGGCTCCTCATCTCGCAATGCTGCATTGCAGCTAGCTGCCGTGCAGCGAACTCGCCCTGCGGCCCCATTCCACGCAGATCAACCACCTATTGTGTACGACGGACCACGCCTTCTTCAATCGCAACCGGGGTCACCGGCTACACTCTCGGAATTCGCGAAAGCAAAGCCCGGAACAGGCCACTACTTATCGCCGATGCAGTACAAATACTCCTGCCGTCGGCCTTGCTCTTCCTGGGCGACCCGCGTGTAAATGCGGCTGCCGGCAATCACCGGCGTCGCGAAGCAGATTTCTCCCAGTTTGTTCTCGCCAATCTGTTCAAACCCTTCGGGAGAAGCCCGAAAAATCACGGTTCGACCCGATTCGTCAGTCGCGTAAATACGGTCGCCGACCAATACGGGGGAGGACGAAAACGTCCCACCGATTCTCGATTTCCAAATCTCCTTGCCGGTATCACATTTCCAACAGACGGCAAAGCCGGCATCGGCCACCGCATACAGGTAACCGTCTTTGACCAGCATTGAAGGAACATAAACCCGCGTTCCGTTTTCCCAGGCAATTTCACCGGAACCATCGGCGCGCACCGCCGACACATGGTTTCGCGGATAGCCGCCACTCGTATAGATCAATTCGCCGTCGGTCACGGTCGACGTCACACATTCGGTGGTCGCTCCTTCGATCTCCCACAGTTTCTCGCCGGTCAATGGATCGAAACCGGAAACATGGTCGCAACCAGTCATCACCATTTGATCGCGGCCCGCAACATTCAAAATGATTGGCGAAGGATAATTCGGCGTTTCGGGGCGATCGTGCCGCCACACGATTTCGCCGGTTCGCCGATCGAGACCAGCGACCGCTCCACCCGATTTGTTATCGGCCGAGACGATGACCAGCGGACCATAAACCGCAGGCGACGAACCGTAGCCTTGGTGCACGACGTAGTCGGTGATCTTCTGCTGCCAGAGTATTTCCCCGCGCAGCGAGAGCGCTGTGATAACCATCGCATCGTCATTCAGGAAGTTGATGAACAATCGCTCACCGTCACTCGCCACGGTCGACGAGGCCGCAGTCCCCTTTTTGTTACTCGGCGGTGTGAAATTTCCTTTGTGAACGTCGGTCTTCCAAACTTGCTTGCCGGTGCCGCGTTCGAAACAGAGGACCGACCGGGACTCTTCCGCTTCGTCGGCTGTCGCCAAATAGACAAAGTCGCCCACTACAATCGGCGAGCCATGCCCTTTGCCCGATACCGGCGCTCTCCAGAGAACGTTTTCCGACTCGCTCCAGACCAGCGGCGGGTTCTGATCGTCTGCTGCCACCCCGTTGCGCGATGGACCACGCCACCAGGGCCAATCGGTTTTGGTGAAGGGGCCGACTTCGGCGTTCGCGTCGTCGGCCATCGTCGGTACTGCAACAAGGATAAAGGAACAAATCGCTAGGAGAATTGCTGAGGTTCGAAGCATGAGATTCCTGTCGTCTCGGTGGGCCAAGTTTGGGGTGGGAGCAATCGCCGTCGTTTACAAAGCACGCCGCGTCGGCAGACGATTGCATTCGCGAGGGCAAATACCCTGGTGAGCCGCCTGCGTCGATGTCTCGTCGTCGATGTCTCGTCGGTTTCGAAAAACCGACTGCAGTCAGCCTACCGCGCAGCGGCGTCCGGAACAACTTTCTCGCAGTTGATCTGGCTGGCGAAGACCACTTGCTCCACTCTCCCGCTAAGTTCCGAATCCGACAACGATACTACCGTCTCCCTCTGCAACGAATTGCATCTAGCCGCGAGAAATCATCGTAACTACTGGTACCGGGCTCCCGCCTCGGAACGCACCGAATACGTGGCTCCTGCCTCGTACAAATGGATTCCCGCCTCCGCGGGAATGACGTTGTCTAAGGCTCGACCTCAAAATGCCCTCACCCGGCCTGCGGCCGACCTCTCCCAGAGCAACGAACTGCATCTGGGCGCGGGGCCGTCACAGTATCTACCCAATGTGGCCGAGTTGGTGGGCAACGATCCTTCACAAACGCTGCGCGCGAATGTCGCACTGGCCAGAGGCCCTCACCACCAACCCCTCTCCCAGCGGGAGCGGGGAGTATGTTGCCGGATTCGGTTGGCCGAAGG
Source organism: Planctomycetaceae bacterium (assembly GCA_028284485.1). GTDB lineage: Bacteria > Planctomycetota > Planctomycetia > Planctomycetales > Planctomycetaceae > JANQRQ01. The sequence goes on from JANQRQ010000248.1 coordinate 50,765, forward strand.
AGAGGTGTCGGGGGGCGTTTTCAGATGATCACGATAACTCTCCGCTCCACGCGGGGTGCCACTGCTGGCTTGCCCAGCAGTGCTTTGCGTTGGTCACGGCGCATCTCATGATGCGGCGAATTGCATCTGTCGATTCTCACCCGGTAAACATCGTCGATCGCTCGACCAGGCACAGGTGGTTGCCAAACGGGTCTTCGATGTAAAACGACTTTTCGCCCCATGGTCGCTGGGCAATCTCACCAGCCGGGTCGCCGTGAACGTCTCCCTCAGCGAGTTTGGCCCCCGCTGTTTGCGCAGCTGCATAGGACGCCTCGATATCGTCGACAGCCAAATAGATATGGTCCGGACTTGGCGTGGCGTCGAAATCGTCCCCATCTGCCCGTGGGTCGAGACACGCGAGAATTGTCCCCTCACAATTGAAGTAGTGTCGCCCGTTCGAAACGCGGCTCCCCTCCATTCCCAACAGTGTCGCGTAGAAACTCGCGGCCTGCTCGATATCACCCACTTGAACAATCACTCGAAACAACTTCGCCGACATGTTGCACTCCCTGATCAGAAGTCGATCGACCGAATCATAAGTCGAGTTTCATGCATAGACCGCTTCTGCTCTGATGGCTCATTTGCGATCAACCAGCGCCTGGTTTGAGCTGCATGAGCAACAGCATCGGCCAGCCGGCATAACGAACTGCGCGCGGCGACTCGGCTGCCAGCTCGTCATCAACAATATGCTCGGTCATGTCGTCGATCGACAGGTCGGCTTGCACAACCGCACGAACATAATCGGAAAGACAATGCTCCTGGCTTGCGGGTCGTGTAATTGATCCCGTTTCCGGATCGGTAAACCGGGCCTGAGCATCCCGCAGATTCATGGCCGGATGCATCACCGACACGATGATTCGCCCATCCGATCGACAGACACGGTGCATTTCTCGGAACAAACCATTCAGATTGGTGACATGGTCGATGACCAAGCCGCACACGACGCGATCGAAGCTGTTCGAACTCAGCGGGAATGCCGACTCGATATCGTGCTCGACAAAAGTGATTTCACGGCCGGTCACTTTCGATTGGGCCTGCGCCAACATGCCAGCGGAAAAATCGATCCCCGTGACTCGCGCTCCGTTCTCTGCCATTGCCAACGCATGCCGCCCCGTGCCGCAACCGACATCTAACACCTCCAGGCCGGCAACATCACCAAGAACGGGCGGCAGGAACCGATTCTCCAATTTGATCAACGGGTTGTCTTCGTCGTCGTAAATCGTCGACCAGCGGTCGTAACCATGCTGCGTTGATAAATCGACAAACAAGTCCCGTCTCCCCCCGGGAGAGGGGTCAGGGGTGAGGGCCCTTTTTGCCATCAATTCGGTCTCCGTTTTTCAGGAGAATCACAAGCCCTAGGAAATCGGCGGTCCCTTTTTGTTTCTTTCGTGGTCATTAACAATTCACAAGCATCGTCATTTCCGCGCAGTAAGCTTGTCCCCGCGTAAGCGGGGAACGGGAATCCAAAAAAGTATTTCTTCACCACGGAGTCACTGGGGGCACGGAGAGAAATCGAACAACAATGCTTTAGCATTCGTTTTGTTGTTCACATATCGTTCCACTATTCATGAAACCAATTTGACCAATTCAGCGAGCGATTCGTGTGCCACTGCTTGCTTGCCAAGCAGTGCGGTGATGAATTGTCTGCGACTTCCCCGCGCGAGAAAGAATCGCGCATGGACTGCTACCGACTCGGCAGGAGCCTCGCCCTTCCATTCGTCCGACTCGAAAATCACACTCCCTCTCACCCCGGGGAGCGGGGTGAAGGCCTCACTCCTCCGCTTCTACCGCCAAGTACACGATCGAATTGCGGGGAATCCAAAACTCCATCCCTTCGTTTTTGACGCCGATGTTTTTGAACACCTTTTTGACGTACGGCGCTTTGACCGCAACCGGCACACCCTGCTCCGCACCACTGCCCCCTTCGAGTACGATCCACTCGTCATCCAGTTTGAGCAACCTGCCTTCGATCGGGCCCTGTTGCACATCCTGGGAGTTTCTTGCCAGATGCACCGTACATTCTTGACCAATCGGCAGCGCCAAAGGTTCGCGCGGGAGATCGGCTCTGAATTGCGATTGCTCGGCTTGAAGTGTCTCCACTTTTCGCGGCGCCGCCGGCTCCTCGACTGCTCGCTCATCCGCCTGCAGACTGAAAGCGACAATTCCCAATACCGCAACAACGACTAGGTACCGCATTGCACTCCTCGCTCCTCTTTGAGAATCGTTTTCAAACCATGCCATGAGGGAAAACCCTCAATGCTGTAAGAGATGTCATCGGTGACGAAATTACTTCGCCGTATGGCGCGACAGTATAGTATCGTAATACCAATTGCGTCTTGGTCAGTTTTTGCGTCCTGTGCAAATCGCATCCGTGGGGCATGGCGCCGCCCCCAACGTCGGTCGCATCAGCCAGGGTTTCGGACCAATTTCGAGTTCGGTTCGTACGCCGATGAAATCGTCGTTGAATTCACTGGGAGCCTCAGTATGCCGACATATAACGACTTACGCCCGGAGAACGATTTCAAAAAGAAAGACTACGAACTGATCTTTCCAAGCATGACGAAAACGGAGAAGAAGCGCTGCATTCAAAACTTACTGACGTTGCGAAGCGGCCTGGATGAGCGCGTCGCCGTACGAAAATCGGACCACAACCTGATTGTCGCCAGTTGGAACATCAAAGAGTTCGGTCACACCACACAACGGTTACCGGAGGCATATTTTTACATTGCAGAAATCATCAATCGCTTCGATTTGGTGATCGTGCAAGAAGTGAAATCGACGCTCAAGGATCTCCACATTGTCATGCAACTGTTGGGCCCTGATTGGTCATACATCGTGAACGACATCACTGAAGGGGACGACGGCAACTCAGAACGCAGCGCCTATATCTTTAACATCAAGCGGGCCGTCTTCGGCGGGCTCGCCGGTGAAATCGTGCTGTGGGACAGCCTCACGGCGAATTCCTCCATCAAGCAGCTCAAGCGTACGCCCTACATCACCGGTTTTCGCGCCGGATGGAAGACCTTTGCCATCGTCAATCTGCATCTGCATCCCGGCGAGGAGGATGACGACATATTGTTTCGCCGGGAAGAGGTCGAGTTGTTGCTTGAAGCTATCGAAGAAAAAGTCAGCAAAGGCCGCCTGTGGAACGACAATCTCATTTTGGCCGGCGACTTTAACCTGTACAACGGATCGGACAAAGACGACCCGACAATCGAGTTGTTCAATGATAATGGCTTTCGCGAAATCGAAACACTTGTCGGCGTCGACACGAACGCTTCGCAAACCGAAGCTTACGACCGATTGTTTTTGACAAACAACGAGTATTTTACCGTCGGGCGCGACAGCTCAGGCGATGAAGTCGCCGGTGTGTTCAACTGCTTCGATTTCGTCTACAAGACCGGTCAGGAATCGAGCTACAAAGCGGTCATGCAAAAGCGCTACACCGGTGTGAAGGATATGACCGACCCGGACAACCTCAGGTCCTATTACAACCATCCGTGGCGGAAGAACCAGATGTCTGACCACTTTCCCATCTGGTTTGAGCTCATCATTGATTCGTCCGACGAATTCTTACAGGAAAAGTTGGCGAGTTTTTGAACTGAATCCATCAACGATGGATAAATTGCACAAGATTCGTTCGCGGCCTTTATCCAAGCCGAACTCGAGGATTCGACTGTGTTGCGGTTGCAAAACCGCCGTCGTGACCCTTGCGGCAACATCACACGGCTCTTTAAACGGCATCCACGAAATCGCCTTGGCTCTGCGGAATCTGCAGTGTCTCTCGCGCCTGGCGGGCCAGGTCTTCCGCCTCAGCTGGTGTTTCTGCCAAAACGGTGAGATGTCCCATCTTTCGGCCGATGCGGGCTTCCCGCTTTCCGTACAGGTGGAGCTTGAGGTCATTTACCTTTAATGCCCTCGTCCAATCTGGTTCTCCGTTTTGCCAAAGGTCACCCAACAAGTTGGCCATTGCAGCCGGGCGCAATTGCGTCGTGGCACCGAGGGGTAAACCGCAAACTGCCCGTACCTGCTGTTCGAACTGGCAAGTTGCGTGGGCATCGACCGTGAGATGTCCCGAGTTGTGCGGGCGCGGCGCAAGCTCGTTGACCAATAATTCACCACTGGTCGTCAGGAAGAACTCGACACAAAGCACGCCGATTACGCTGAGTTCGTTGAGAATGACGCGTGTGATTTCTATCGCTTCGGCACGAATGTGCTCTGAAAAAGCGGTTGGTGTGACCGAAACATCGAGAATGTGATCTTGGTGCGTGTTGACCATGGGGCCATAAAACACGGTCGACCCATCTTGGCCGCGCGCAGCAATCACGGATAATTCGGCTTCGAAATCGACAAAGCGTTCGAGGACCGCATCTTGACATTTCAATTCGGCCCACGCCGATTCGAATTCTTCTCGCGAATCGATTCTGATCTGACCTTTGCCGTCGTATCCCCATGCGGCAGTTTTCAGAATAGCCGGCAAATTGTCATCGCCAACGGCGCTGAGATCGGACAGTGAATGAATCGGTCGGAATGGTGTCAGCGGTATGCCTGTGGACTCGAGAAACCGTTTTTCCCGAAGGCGCTGTTGAGTCGTATGTAGCACGTGGCCAGCCGGATGAACTGGAACGAATCGGTCGATCGCATCGATCGTTTCGCCGGGTACGTTTTCAAATTCGAAAGTAACAACATCAACCTGGCGTGCGAACTGGGACACGGTGTCCAAGTCAAGATAGGACGATTGGATTTCAACATCAGCAACTTGTCCAGTTGGTGTGTCATTGTCTGGTGAAAGGACATGTACACGAAAGCCCAATCGTCGTGCAGCAATAGCGAACATTCGACCTAACTGACCGCTGCCCAAGACACCAATGGTTGAACCAGGAAGAACAGCTTGGCTCATAATTCGGAATCCTTCATGACCGTGTCTTCTTGTTTCGCTGCAAACTCTTTTAACTTGACTCGCAATTCCGGAATCTCGTTGGCCAGCATTCTCACGGCCAATAGCGCCGCGTTCTTTGCCCCCGATTCTCCTATGGCGAGCGTCCCGACCGGAACACCACCCGGCATTTGAACGATTGAGAGGAGCGAGTCGAGCCCCGACAACGCTCGCGACTGCACAGGCACGCCCAGTACTGGCAGCGTCGTCAACGAGGCCACCATACCGGGAAGATGGGCTGCACCGCCGGCTCCGGCAATGATCAGCTTTAAACCGCGCTCTTCTGCATCGCAAGCATAGCTAACCATCCAATTGGGTGTTCGATGCGCGGAAACGACCCGGCATTCATGAGCAACGTTGAACTCCGACAGCAATTCGGAAGCTTTTTGCAGCGTCGGCCAGTCCGATTTGCTGCCCATGATGATGCCAACAATGGGTTTATTTGTATTGCTCATTTCCTCATCCGTTGCCATTCCTCATAACTTCGAATTCGATCGAAAAAAAACGTACAAAGCGCTGGGTCTCCGGTGCCCATGGAAAGTTTCCGTCCGCGGCTCGCTTTCACCGGCGATGCGGTGGCGACCTGGGGCATTCGGATAACCTCGGATTCGGCATGCACGGTGTTCTCGCCTTTGATGCTTGCACGACACCAAAATCTCTGCCTAGTGCTTTCGAACGCCAATAAACCGTGGTTCCCTCGTCGACGTTGAGCCTAATGGTACACGCGATCCCTGCGTGAGTACCGGCGACCTGAGCGTTCTCCTGCTAAAACTGTCACTCTTGCGACGGTAGAAAACTAGAACCATATCTTCTTTAGCATAAGAACTTTATGAATATTTTCCAGCCAGTCAGCGACTCATGCGGAGCACTTGAATTCCTGGTTTTCAGATAAGATTCTTATTATGACGTTAAAATCACGAATAAATATTGACGATATCTATTTCGCGTTTTATTATTCACGACACGTAAGCCGTGCCAAGGGCATTGAAAGCCTGCGAGACGACGAAAACGGACGGCCGAATTTGAGAACGGGACCGAAGCACGACCGAGCGGAATTGAAATCAGCAGAAATGAGGAATCAACGAGAAACGGAACGAGAAATCAGCAAGGCAATCATCCGTTTCGAAAAAGAATATATGGGGCGCGGTCCGCTCGAAACGCGCTCCTACATTATCGATGATTTAGTCCTCGTGCGATTGAAAAACGTTTTGACACCTGCCGAAATGAAGCTGTCCGAATTGGAAGAAAGAGAACGGGGACGATACTTAATAAAACAAATGAGGCAAGAATTGATTGAACGTGGTCGGCCACTACTCGATGCCGTTATCAAAGATATCTTGTCAGTCGAAGTCGTCAGCTTGCATACAGACATCAGCGCCAAGACTGGCGAAAGAATTATCGTTTTCACTTTAGAGCGACGGCCGAGTTTTGCCGAAGCGTAGTTAAGAGAATTTTACGGTTGATGATCGGCCGGGGCTTGACGGTCCTTAAAGCTGTGCCTAGCATCTGGCCGATGAGAATTACGGCTGAGTTGAAGTTGCTTGGCGAATGTCAAACAGTCGGTTGTAACAGGTTTTCGTTGCATGGGATCAAACGCCCGTGCAAAAAGGCCGAGAGGTTGCGAGATGCGACCCCTCGGCCTTTTTTTGTCTCCCGCAATCGAAGAGCGGCGCACGACAAGATGAGTTTGAATGTCAAATCTCAGGTGACGCAACTTATTCGTAATACGGAGTGTGACTCCTTTGATGACGACCGGCAGCTTCCGACGATCTTCAACTGTAACTTCACATGACGAGGTGCACAGCGCATCTCCTATGCTCGGCCCACTGCAAATCCATTAAGTGCAAGTAAGGAATTCACCCCGATATTTTCGGGGAGTTTAATCCCGTCGTAGACGCGATGCCGAACTCAAGCATCGGCATCGACATACGCAACGGGACTTCAACCACACATGAACACGCTGAAGCCGCGACGGTGGGGCTCTCCGTCCGGACAGGCCGGGTGTTGAACGCTAATGGCGTTCGCTTCCGGCTTTTTTTGTACTGACAATTACCGAACGAAACCGAATTTCACCTTGGAGTTTTGAATTCATGGAGACCGTCATTACCGTATTGCTGCTCCCAGTTCTCTTCCTGCTCGCTGGTGCGACTTTGCCAGCGCGTCTCGCAAACTCCAGGGCAAAGCAGTTGGGTCAGTTGGTGACAGGGTTAGCCGGAGTCGAGTGCATACTGGCATTCGGAATTGCCATCGCTTACGCAGTGTCGGGCGGCACACCTACTTCGATCGTGCTGGCCGAAGACACATTGGGCTCAGGAGCGGCGATTGGCATTTATTTTGACGGAGCGAGCAGCTTAATGCTCGCGCTTGTCAGCATTGTTGGTTTCGTTGTCGCTCGCTACTCGATCCGGTACCTCGATGGCGAAGCAAACCAGGGGCGTTACTTTCGTTGGCTTGGCTTCACACTCGGTGCCGTTTCGCTCATGGTGATCGCTGGAAACCTTGTGTTGTTTTTCGTGGCCTGGGTGATGACAAGCCTGGGCCTGCATCAATTGCTGATGCATTACCACCACCGCGAGGCCGCACACCGAGCTGCCTGGACGAAGTTCGCAATCAGCCGCCTGGGCGATGCATTCCTCATTGCCGCCTTGGTGTTGATCTTCAAGACCTTTGGGACATTCGAGTTCGCCGAGTTGTTCTCTAAAGCGGAAGCTGCGGTGGTGGCTGGCCAAATCACCTCAAGCCACGTGGCCATCGGGTGGCTGTTGATCCTCGGGGCGGCGACGAAATCTGCTCAATTTCCGTTCCACACGTGGTTGCCAGACACGATGGAAACGCCAACGCCCGTTTCGGCACTCATGCATGCAGGAATTGTCAACGCCGGCGGATACTTGATTATTCGTATGAGCCCACTCGTTGCGATGGCTCCCTCGGCGCTGATGGCATTGGCTGTTATCGGAACAGTGACCGCATGCTTTGCCGGTATCGTAATGATGACTCAGACCAGCATCAAAAGATCGCTGGCCTATTCAACGATCGCTCAAATGGGATTCATGATGTTGCAATGTGGACTGGCAGCTTTTCCAGCAGCCATGTTGCATATTGTCGCTCATTCGCTGTACAAGGCTCACGCGTTCCTAAGCAGCGGCAGCGTAGTGTCCCAATTCCCGGCGACCGCAGCAGCAGAATCTCGACCGGTCGGTTTGCGCCCCCGTTTCGCCTACCTGTTGGCAGCCATCGCGGCGACCGCGTCGTGTTGCGTTGCCGTCTCTGCGATGCTCGGCATTGATATTCACACAAAGCCCGGTGGCCTCATACTGACAGTCATCCTCGGTCTCGCGGTAACAACATGGGCCTGGCGATTGTTCTCCCTGGGTAAGCGGGTAACAACACTCGTCGCGCTTGTCGGAACTGCCGCACTCATTTTCGTCTACGGTGCCAGCTATCTCGCCGTCGATCGCTTGCTGGAAGCGCCCGTCGTCGACATGCCAACATCGATGCAGTTCGTACTCATCGGCATCGGAGTCGGTTTTTGCACTCTGTTCGGATTGCACACGATCGTTCTTGCGAAATTGCGGCCAACTTGGCTGGAACCGCTCCGAGTTCATGCATCGAACGGTTTCTACATCGATACCGTCTATCAACGTGTCTTAACTGGGTTCGCGAAACTGTCGTAAACAGTAACGCGAAAACCCACACCTTTACCATTCACACTTCAGCAACACCAATCACACGCCAGTAACGCGTCAAAGGAATCGAATACCATGGCTACTGCGAACACAGTCCCACAACAAACGTCCCTGCCCAACAGTTTCCAACCGTCGGAGGCATCGCGCCTTCATCTCAACTTCGATCTCGATCACGTTGAATCAGTTTTGAAGCAAGTTCAGGAAAGAATTACTCCGGTTTGGCCTCTGAAGGATTATGTCGCGGTCAATCCTTATGCAGGTTTCGCGGACCAGAAGTTTCTTGCAGCGCGAAACAGCCTGCAAGCTGTGTCAGACATCGAGATGCTGATGCGTGTCGATTACTATCGTGAACAATTCGCGGCGGGCACACTACGTAAAGCCCACATCAATACCGCCGTTGATGAACTTGTCGCCGACAAAGTGGTGGGAGCCGAACGGATCGATGTCAATCAGGTTGTCGCGTTGCTTCAGGATGAATCGCACGCAGGTGCTTCTCTTGACGCGAACTCGGAGCAGGATCGAAAGTCAGTTCATCGAATTCGGACGTTTGTCGACATGTTGGATCATCACACCGGGTCCGATTGGTCTCGATTCATTTGCGAAGAGGTATCGAAGCATTGCGCTGCCCACTACGACCAAGGCCAGGCGATCTGGAAGAGTCCCTGGCAGGAATCGTCACTTTACGAGGCGTGGCGCCAAGCAGCGCAGTACGATCGCACGTTTGCCATTCTCGGCGTCGCTGGCTTACGCCAGCTGGTTTCCAGCCTGCCTCCGAATCCGCATGCCGCAGTCGTGACGTTGCTACGGCAGCTTAAAGTGCCGACGAGTCTGTGGGCGGACTACTTGTATTGCGAAGCCCTTGCCACACCTGGCTGGAGCGCTTGGACGAATTATCACATTCAAATGGCAGAACGCCAGGGGGAACGCAACACCGACTTCGCCGGTTTGTTGGCAATGCGTTTAGCCTATTCGGCAATACTGTGTCGGCAATGCGACTTTCATGTGGATTGGAATTCTTTCGCGGATGCTCACTATCGGGCTGGCGATCAGCCTTCCGAATCAAGCGACGAAGACGTCCTTCGATACGCCCTGTTAAGAGCCAGCGAAGTCGCTTTCAGAAATCAACTGCTGGATGACTTAGCGAATGACGACACCGAGTCCCCCGGCAAACCGAATTGCGATCGAAGGTTGGCCCAACTCGTGTTTTGCATCGACGTTCGCTCGGAACGAATTCGCCGGAACTTGGAGGCGGTTGCCGGCAACATCGAGACATTTGGATTTGCGGGCTTCTTCGGGCTACCGATCGAATTCGTCCGACTCGGCGAAAATCAGGGTTCCTCGCAAGTTCCCGTCTTAATCTCACCACAGTTTACGGTCTATGAAGAATTAACCGGTGTCGACGCAAACCATGCTGAAACAGCGATTGAACGACGATCGACACGCCGCTTTTTGCGAAAAGCCTGGAAGGACTTTCAGAATTCCGCCGCGAGTTGTTTCGCTTTTGTGGAAACGACAGGACTGTTTTATGCCATTAAACTGTTTGCACAATCGGCCGGCTTCGGACAAACCCGCCCCACCCAATTCGACGGCATCGAGGAACCGCTACGGCAGCGTCTCGCGCCGGTGTTACCAGTCGGCCACCATCAAGATCTCAGCCTCTCCGAACAGGCAGACATGGCGGAATCGATCTTGCGCGGTATCGGCATCGTTGACGGCTTCGCTCGCTCGGTTGTCCTCTGCGGGCATGCCAGCCGGACAGAAAACAATCCACTACAAGCCGGACTTGATTGCGGCGCGTGCGGCGGCCACTCGGGCGAGGTGAACTCACGTTTGGCAGCCAAGCTGCTGAATCATCCGAGCATTCGCCAGGCTCTCAGGCGACGAGGCATTGAAATTCCAGATGATACGCACTTCGTCGCAGCGCTTCACAACACAACGACCGACGAACTGGAGTTCTTCGACACATACGACGTACCGGCATCGCATCGACTTGATTTGCTGCATCTGCAATCGATTGCCGATTCGGCGTCGCAAAGGACTCGCAGCGAGCGGTTGGCCCAGCTTCCCGGCCCCAATGCTGACGATTTGTTTCGGCGTAGCTCGGACTGGTCGGAAGTTCGCCCCGAATGGGGACTGGCGGGTAATGCCGCATTCGTCGCTGCACCACGCACGTTGACGGAATCTGTTTCGCTCGAAGGTCGATCGTTTTTGCACAGCTACGATTATCGCAACGATCCAGAGTTCGCTGTCCTGGAACAGATCATGACCGCTCCCTTGGTCGTCGCACACTTGATCAATATGCAGTACTACGCATCAACGGTCGAACCGTCGAAATTCGGCAGTGGAACCAAGACAGTCCATAACGTCGTTGGCCGATTCGGACTGTTCTCGGGCAACGGTGGCGACCTGATGACAGGCCTCCCCTGGCAATCCATTCACGATGGACAGGATTTCCAGCACCATCCACTTCGGCTGCTTGCCATTATTGCGGCGCCGCGCGAGGCCATTCAAAACATTATCGAAAACCAAGAATTGCTAGCAAACCTATTGGCGAACGGATGGCTGCAACTTGTCGCCGTCGAAGACAACAAATACTACCGCCTCACCGAGCAGCTTACATGGGACGAATTGCAGTCCAGTGCATTGTCAGCGACGGCATGCATCGCATGACCGCTGGTGCAAACTTTCCAAGACGGATTCCGCTCGTTCCCAGGCCGGAGCCTGGGAACGCACCGATCACGAGGCTCCTGCCTCGTTCCAAATGGATTCCCGCCCCCCGCCTTCGCGGGGGCAAGCTTACCGCGCGGGAATGACATGATATGGGGCCCTAGCTCGAAACATCCTCCCATAGATGCCATTCGATGCAGCGGGCAAGGTGTCGATGGACTTCGTTGCCGTCAAATGCGATGCTGAAAATTGCCAGGCTGCCATGCGCCCGACTGCACGGCATGTTTCCATCCGTTGGCATGGCGATGCCCCAGCGGATCGAGCTAGCAGCTCTTCCTTGTGCCCGCGAAACCCGATTTTGACCCAGCGAACGCCGTGGGACCGCGAGTCAGGTCGGTTTTACATTGTCGAAATACGCAATAACGTGACATCTAGAGTGCCACAGACCTAGCATTCCGTATTTACAGCGTGTTACGCTATTTTGTGGTCGCGACAGATACGTTTTGACGGAATTCAACAGGCGTATCTCGGAAGTCAGCGATTCCCGCCTTACTCCACACCACGTGTCATAACCCGACAATATCCATCCGAGAAGAATCGGTTCATCGATCCGGAGAAACCATGAAGAAATTTCACCCCGTCATCGTTGTCACCACAATGTTGGTCGCCTGGAACACAACAGCCGTTACAGCCGATGAACCGGAATTCGAATCGATCTTCGACGGTAAGACGCTGAACGGTTGGATGGGCGATCCGAAATTGTGGTCGGTGCAGGATGGAGCGATCACAGGTGTGACCACTGACGAAGAGCCATTGCCATACAACAAGTTTTTGATTTGGGAGGGCGAGGTCGAAAACTTTGTTTTGCGGGCGAAGGTTCGGTTAATTGGCAACAGCAACTCGGGCATTCAATACCGGTCGATCCATCTGAAAGATGCCGGCGAGTTCGTGGTCGGCGGGTATCAATGCGATATTCATCCCGCTCCACAGAATAACGGCATGCTGTACCACGAACGAGGACGGGGGATTGTCGCCACTCATGGCCAAAAGGTTATCGTCGACAACGCAGGCGACAAATGGATTGCAGGTACAACCGGGCCGATCCAAGAGATCGAGCTTGATGAGTGGAACACGTTTGAAATCATTGCCCAAGGCAACAAGCTGACACACAAACTTAATGGAAAGGTGTGCGCTGAGATTATCGACCATCACGAGGAAGGTCGGTTAATGAAGGGGATCGTAGCCATTCAGGTCCACCGCGGTCCTGCGATGCGGATTCAAGTTAAAGACATTGAACTGAAGCGTTTGCCGGCGGGCGGCCTATTGTCGCTGGAAGATGCACCGATACCAGACGACGCTCAAAAGGTGCCTGCCCGTCGACCAGCCAACCGAAGGCCAGCACGACGCAAGGCGGCCGATCCTCAACCCGCGGATCAAAAAAAAACGGAAACCGAGACGCAACAGTCAGCCGCAGCGGCTAAGCCACGAAACAAACGGCCGACCGCAGTCGGCCCGGCCATCGGTGGCAACAAGGCGACTCCGATCGACCGCATCAAAGTCGCCAAAGGGTTTCAGGTCGAGCTTTTGTATTCGGTGCCGGGGCAAGAGCAAGGTTCGTGGGTGAATTTGTGCACCGACGACAAGGGACGGATTCTTGTCAGTGACCAATTTGGCGGCTTATACCGCATGACTCCCCCGCCTCCCGGCACTCCGATTCGCCGGAAGGATGTCGAAACCGTGCCTGCTGACATTCGGGCCGTCAACGGAATGGTGTGGGCATTCGATGCGCTGTATGTCGGCGTGAACGACTACGAGCAGAAGATTTCCTCCGGTTTGTATCGCATTACCGATAGCGACGGCGACGATCAACTCGACAAAGTCGAAGTGCTCCGGGAAATCAGCGCCAGGGGAGACCACGGCGTGCATGCGGTCGTGCCGGCACCTGATGGAAAATCGCTATTTCTCGTGACCGGTAACAACGCGAAGCGGCCGGAGCTTGCCGACAGCTCGCCGGTGCGACAAGTTTGGGGCGAGGATCACCTGCTGCCGAGCATGCCGGACGGACGCGGGCATAACCGTGGCGTCTTGGCCCCCGGTGGCATCATTTACCGCGTTGACCCTGACGGGGAATCATTCGAAGCGTACGCTTCCGGATTTCGCAACGTCTTCGACGCTGCGTTCAATCGCGACGGTGAACTGTTCACATACGACGCCGACATGGAGTACGACTTCAACACGCCCTGGTATCGCCCGACACGTATTTGTCATGTAACGAGCGGAGCCGAATTCGGCTGGCGGAATGGGGCCGGAAAACGGATGCCCTTCTATGCGGACAATCTGCCGGCCGCGCTCGACATCGGTCCGGGTTCGCCGACCGGAGTGACGTTCGGCTATGGGGCCAAGTTTCCTGCGAAGTATCAAAACGCTTTATACGCCCTCGATTGGAGTTGGGGGAAACTGTATGCGGTCCATCTGCAGCCAAGCGGTTCGAGTTATACCGCCACCAAGGAGGAATTCGTGACCGGCGCGCCGCTGCCGATTACCGATGCGATTATTCATCCCGGCGATGGTGCGATGTACTTCACCATCGGGGGACGCCGCGTGCAGTCGGGTTTGTATCGAGTGACGTATGTGGGTAACGAGTCGACCGCTCCCGCGGATGCGACACCGCATGTCAGCGAGGAACGGGATTTGCGACATGCGTTGGAAGCCTTTCATGGCCGGCAAGATCCCAAGGCCGTTGATACGGCATGGCCTTATTTGAATGAAGACGACCGTTTCATTCGTTGGGCGGCACGCATGGCGATTGAGCATCAGCCGACTGAAACGTGGGCCAAGCGAGCATTGTCAGACTCCAACCCGGCGACTCAGGTCGAGGCGCTACTGGCGCTGGCGCGCGTGACCGGCGTGTGCCCACTCCATCGCAATGAAGAAACTCCCGATGTCGATACAGCCATGCGCGACAAACTGCTGGGAGCGGTGATCGACGTCGATCTCTCACAGCTTGGGTTAAGGCAACAACTCACGTTGGTGCGAACCACACAAATTATTCTCAATCGTTTTGGGCGACCCGATGACTCGACTGTAGCGCGATTGATCGACAAATTCGATCCGCTGTTCCCCGCCGATTCAGCCGAATTGAATTGGCTGTTATGCGAAACACTGGCATGGTTGCAGTCGCCAACGGTCGCAGCCAAAGCGATGGCGTTGATCGACGCGGCACCGAATCAGGAAGAGCAAATGCAGTATGCTCGATCGATTCGCATGCTGAAGGCGGGCTGGACGCCGGAACTCCGCACTGCATATTTCGAGTGGTTCCTGAAGGCTGCCAATTATAAGGGTGGTGCGAGTTTCGAAACGTTCATCAAGTTTATTCGTAATGACGCTGTTGCTTCACTCAGCGCGGCAGAAAAATCATCGATGGCGGAACTGCTGGCCAAGAAGCCTGAAAAGAAATCGGCGCTCGAGAACCTGGGGGAAGTCTTCGCCGGACGTCCCGAGAAGAAGTGGACTTTGGAGGAACTTTCCGCAGCGGCCCGAACCGACCTGAAGAATCGAGATTTTTCGAATGGTCGGCGCATGTTCGCAGCCGCGGCGTGTTATGCCTGCCATCGATTTGCCAATCAAGGGGGAATGACGGGGCCCGATTTGACATCTGCCGGTCGCCGGTACTCGCCCCACGATTTGCTCGATCAAGTCATCAACCCCAGCAAGGTGATCAACGATCAGTTTTCCGCAGTTACGGTCGTGACGGAGGACGGTCTGATTCATACAGGCGTGGTCGTCAACTTGAGTGGTGACTCGATGACACTCAACACCGATCTGACCGACCCCAACAAGCGAGTCCGCATTGACCGCAAAGAGGTCGAGGAATTGGTCGTTTCAAAAACGTCACCGATGCCAGCAGGATTGTTCAACCGGATGACAAATGACGAGATTTTGGATTTGATCGCCTACTTGATCAGCGCCGGCGATTCCCAGCATGAATTCTTCACAAACTAGGCGGTGATGGCTGCCATGGGAATTCGTGCTGTCGCCACAATGGCCCGTGCGCGGGTGAAACGACGAACGAATGCGGGTCGTCCGCCGCGCTGAATGAAGGTCGAAGCCAGGTTCGATCGAGCAACGATTTCTGACACGCTTGAACGTTGTTAACTTCAAGCCTACAGCGTGTTACGCTGTCTTGTGGCCGCGACAACTGTGTTTTGTACTACGCATGCCGTCTCCCACGAGCCAGAAACGCCCTCGAGCAAAAGCAGATCACTTTAGTATCGGAGAGTTATCGATGTTAAAAACGGCCGCGTTCATTCCTGCGATGGCTATCGCAGGCTTTGTGCTTATGGCGCAAACGTTGGTTGCCGAACAGCCGCTGAATATCGTCTACATGCTTTCCGACAACCAAAGTTACTACGAGATGAGTTGCCACGGGCATGCGCAGATTCAGACACCACACATCGATCGGTTTGCCAAGCAGAGCGTCGAATTCACTCACTTCTACGCACCGCCCTACTGCTCGCCCAGTCGCGCCGTGATCCTGACCGGACGGTACGCCATGCGATCTGGAGTCTTTACCACGGTTGCCGGCCGATCGATCATGCATCGAGATCAAACGACACTCGCCGATGTGTTGCAAAAACATGGTTATCGTACCGGAATCTTCGGCAAGTGGCATCTTGGTTTCTCTTATCCCCATCGGCCGAAGGACCGCGGTTTTGATGAGGTGTTTGTGCATGGAGGCGGCGGTGTTGGCCAGATGGAAGACTTCTATGGAAACACGCATTACGACACCACGTTTATACACAACGATCAAGTGACGCCCGGCAAAGGGTTCAGTACTGATATCTTGTTCGATCATGCCATGGAGTTTGTCGAAGCAAATCGTGACCGGCCTTTTTTCTGTTATGTTCCCACGCCGGTCACGCATTCTCCGCATAATGGCCCGAAAGACCTGGTGGCCGAACTGCAAGCTGCCGGAGTCACGGGAGACCTGGGGCTTTTTGCGCAGGTGCAAAATCTGGATAGCAACATTGGGCGCATGTTGGACAAGCTCGAAGCGCTCGATCTTGCGAAGAACACGGTCGTGATTTATGCGTCGGATCAGGGAATGAATGATCGGGGTGCGCCGCATGGTGCGAATCGGCTGGGGATTCCCTACGACCCGGCGCAACACGTGCCATTCTTTATTCGCGTGCCTGGAGCGAAACCGCACGTGACGGAGCGCTTAGCCGGGATGATTGACTTCTTCCCAACAATGCTTGACCTTTGCGGCATATCACCTCCGGCAAACTGCGATGGAATCAGCCTAAAGCCGCTCATTTTCGGCAAGCCCGACGAATACCCAACAGACCGGACACTGATCATTCAGTGTCCACGCGGACGCACGGCCAGCAAGTGGAAAAACGCTTCTGTCAAAACCGATCGCTGGCGGCTGGTCGATGGTGAAAAGCTATTCGACATTCATGCAGACCCTCGCCAAAGCACAGATATCGCAGCTGAACATCCCAACGTTGTCAAACAGCTGCGGGAGAAATACGAGACCTACTGGGCCAGCTTCCCCGGTCAGACAACGACACTAAGTCGGCATTCGCTCGGTGCGAAAGAATGCCCGGAAGTCGTCTTAAACGGCATGGATTGGTACGAGGGCAGCACGCCTTGGGCCGGCAGCCACTTTAACAAACCCGGCAACGGAAAATGGGCCGTGCGAATCGAGCAAGACGGACGATACGAATTTGAATGTCGCCATTACCCGCGCGAAGCCGACAAGGCGATGGGAATGAACCGCGCGAAGATCCAAGTCGGCAATGTCGTGCTGGAACAAGACATTGACGCCGAAGCGAAATTGACGCGGTTCGAACTCGACCTCGAGGCTGGAGACTACGACCTGCAAACCTGGCTGTACTCGGGTGAGAAATCGTCGGGCGCCCTGTTTGTTTACGTGTCGACGAATTGACCACGAATGACAGTAGCTGCGACTGTCCTCGCGCCCGTTTTGTTATGATGATCACCGACGATCAATTGCGAACCGACTACTGAATTACGTGGACCATGAAAAACATGAAATCATCCTTTGGGCCGTTATCCATTTTGGTTCTCCTGCTGTTCGCCAATTCAATCCCAGCAAGCGATGCGAATAACGAATCGGCATCCAACTGGGGATCTGAGAAACCGAATGTCATTATTTGGGTTGCCGATGACCAGTATTTGGAGTCGGTCGGTTGCTACGGAGGCGATCCGGCTCATACGCCTAATATCGATAAGCTCGCCAGAGAAGGACTCAGATTTACCAAGGCCTATAGTACATCATCGATTTGCACGCCGACGCGGTCGGCCCTTTATACCGGCATGTACCCCATAAAAAACGGGGCTCACCCAAACCATTCCGGGTTGAAAATCGATGTTCCCAGCATGCCGGGAATCATGAGAGACTTGGGCTACAGAACGGCGATTGTCGGCAAACATGGAGTCCATGCGCGCCCTACGCGTCCCACGAATACGTTTGTGTGGGATGAAGAGTTTCCGTTGACCGATCAAATCATCGAGGGTGCAGAAGGGAACGCAAAGGCGTCCAAAAAGCACCGCGATATGGATTATGAGGGAGTGAAAAACTTCCTCACGCACGACACGCGGCCGTTTTGCCTGTTCGTCGCTTCTTCGCTTCCGCATGGGCCGGAACTGACCAGAATTGCAAACGGACTCGAGGGCTATCCCGCCAATAACTGGATGTCCGACTGGCAGCTGGGCCGGTATCTGCAAATGCTCGATGAGACCAACAATGCTGAAAACACTCTGGTGATCTTCGTTTCAGACAACGGATCAAATACAAAAAGATCGAAGTACACTCTGTTCGAGCCGGGCGTTCATGTCCCGATGATTGCATGGTGGCCCGGGCATATCGCGCCCAACACCACGACCGATGCGCTCGTCGATTTTACAGACATTATGCCCACATTAATGGAACTCGCCGGAGGTACCCCACATGCCGAGATGGATGGCAAAAGCCTCGTTCCATTGATGCAGGGGCAGGAGCTACAATTGCACGAAGACCGATTTCTTAGTTTTACTTGTCTCGGTGTGGCCGACGTCTTTGAACCTTATCCCATCAGGGCCGTGGTCACCGACCGGTACAAGTTCATGCACTATCTGAACCACGAAATTGAATCGCCAAAGGGCAGCGGAGTCGGCAAAAGCCCCGAGTATCTACTGTTTGATCTGATGAACGATCCCGGTGAAACCGTGAACCTTGCGGACGACAAGGAGTACTCGGATGTCAGAGAAGAGATGCAGAGAAGATTGAATTCCTGGATTCTGAAGGTGGGCGATAAAGGAATGGCCACGGAATTTGAGGCCGTGGACATGTTCCCGGATGAGATTGGGCACCTCCAAGTGTCGTCAAATTAAGCGGATGTGCCGCTTTCAGGCGATTCGTTGTTGCAATCACTTCGGGATAACTTCCCGCACGCTCCCCATAACACGATCGAAGGGGATATCCTTCGCGAATACTATTTGTCCCGATGCCGAATCACTCGCGAAAGTCGTTGCGATGTAGTACTAGAACGGGTGGAACCAACACGCTCGCGCTTTCACGGTCATGTATTCTTCAACACTGCTGAAGGGCCAGACTCGGTGGTCAGCCGACTCCTTCCACTCTGAATACGACATGTTCGAAGCATGGACGGATCGATACTTTCCAAACGTAACGATCGACAGCAGCCTATCAAGAGTGTCGAGCCGATTCGTGAACAAGAATGGTGGCCAGACGTATTCAACGTCGGACTGAAGAAAAATGATCCATCGCAGGCAGTCACGATATTGATTGCGTGAGAGTTTGTGTTTGCCGAAAAGTTTGTACTCGTGCAAATCGTCATATAGACAATACGCGTGTTCAACAATTGGACCAATCGCGGGGTCCGGATAGGTATGTGGTTCGGACCACGGGTCGAATTCGTGTTCGAACAACCACTCGTTGAACATGTTGTTGGAGATAAATCCAGCGATCAATGAGTGAATCGCGTCAGCCAGTTTGTCACGGGTGGTGCGATCAATCATGGTGCGCCCCATTGCGACCATATTCCACAAATTCCGGCACAATTCTAAAACGGTACGCTGGCACCGGGTTTTAACGCTGACGCCGGGTATGGCTTCGATTCATCAAACACATACATCTGTTCGGGCGTTTCGATCGTCGTTTTTGTTTCGTCGTACAACTCGGTTTCGGCATCGAACACACCCTTTGAGTCGAGACCAAGATGTTTGACCATGAATGGATACATCGCTTGCCGTTTCAAATACTGGTAGCCATGCTCACGCCCGGGATAATGCACGTTTTCAACGTGTGACTGATGACCGGATAAGCTATAGACGTTGCGAATGTAGGGGTATTCGACAACGGGCGTATTCTTGGTCCAGTCGCCACCGACGGAAATCAACATGAGTGGACGAGGAGCAGCGAGGGCTGCGATCTCGGCGTTGTTGGTTTCCAAATCGGCGGTCTTGTGGATCGGCATGCCACTTTCGCAATGGCATCCGCCAAAGAAATGTGCCGAGACCATCACCACCGGCACCGACACCGTCACACGGTCGTCAACAGCCGTTAACAGGAACGTCTGAGTCCCTCCCCCCGAACAACCGGTGACTCCGATGCGCTCGCCGTCCACGTCGTCCAAAGACTGCACAAAGTCTATTGCGCGTATGCTGCTCCAAGTTTGTAAGGTCAACGCTTGCTTGTGATCGTGATCCCACCCGTGATGTAACGATTCTCCGAGCCCGATCATGTCGTACGAAAACACCACTGCGCCCATTCGTGCCAATGTTGCGCAGCGATACTGTTGATCCGGCCGCAAGCGACCGCCACCAGGACCGCGGGCGTGGCCGTGTGGGCAGAGCACAGCGGGATGCGGCCCTGGTTTGCCAAGTGGCCGGTACAAACTTCCATAGACATAAAACCCCGGTCGCGCTTCAAACGTGGCTGACTCGACCGAATAGCCGTCGTATTCGCGTTTCTTGTGCACGATTGCATTGAGCTGAGTTCGCTTGGGCAATGGATCAAGCTTGGCTCCGACCAATATCTGTTTGCGAACCCGTGCGGCCCGGTCTTTCCACTCTCCGAGGTTCGAATAGGTGGCGGCCATCCGAGCAAGCTGTTCGATCGCCTCGGCTTCAGTGTGGTAATGGCCCTGGCACAGAATCGGTGCGGTGTCATTCTTGTCATCAGCGAACAAGGTTACCGACCAGCCGAGAATGATGATGCTCGTCAAACGGTGAAGCCGCATGATTCAGGTTCCTGTTCTTAAGGGCAGGATCATTATTACCGTCGTCCGAGAGACCCGGTATTCCAACTTGGTTTCGAAAAACAGCATCCAGCACCAACTGCGAATTGCTGAAACGAAATGTTCTGTTTGTGAGTGGATTCTCTCATCGATCGCAGCCCGCCGACGCGATTACCGATGCGTCCATTCAGAAAGGTTCATTTCAAAGTCGCCCCCGTCGGCCAGGTGCAGGGTCGATTCGGCTGCAACAAAATGCAGCGACTCAATGTCCACGTCTGCCGGCATAAGATAGACCAGCAATGTCCCGGAAGTGATTGAAAACAGTTTCGTCCGTTTGTCTGTTTTGCGCTCGATCGACCCGCGCAGCATGTCGCGTACAAATGAATATCCGGTGACCTTCGCGACCCCTTCGTCAAACTCTTGCACAACGCCGGTGAAGAATCGAGGATCGTCCTCGCGATACAGCCGTCGATTCACGACTAACAATTTGTCACCTTGATTGAGAATCATTGAAAAGCCTTGGGTTCGTGTTTCAGTTTGAAGGCCCCTGCCTACGCAAGGACATAGCTGCGCTTTCAGAATAACTTACATTTCCGTAGACAGTCCAGCAAAACACCCATAGACCAAACTGGGCAGGGCAGATAAAAATCAATATCACGCATTTCCCTGGTCGATAACGAAGTAACGGGCACCAAGCAAACGGGCGAGCCGATAAACAAAAACGATTTCTCAGTCTTTAAGGGGCGCATCATGACGCGGACATTCTTCGCAATTGGGTTGACCGCTACGCTCGCCACGATAAGTGGTTGCGAGAATAGCTCTTCAACATCCTTGGCCCCGGATACGAGTCACGCACCGATGACCGCGGATGTTGATTACTCGACAATCTACACAGTCGCCCAATACGACCCATCCCGCGATCCGCAGGCCGACTTTGCGGCGACTGTCGAACAAGCGACGGCCGACGGAAAACGGATTATTCTCGAAGTCGGGGGGAACTGGTGAGGCTGGTGCCGAGCCCTGGACGAGTTCGTCCATTCGAACGCCGCAGTCGGTGAGATGTTGCAGCAGAACTTTCTCATCATGAAGGTGAACTACAGCCGCGAGAACCAGAATCGCCAGTTTCTCTCGCAGCTACCGCCAATCCCCGGTTACCCGTACTTCTTCCTGTTGGAAAGCGACGGACGATATCTGCAGACGTTGAGAAACGGAGATTTTATCAGCCGTGGTCAGTACGACGAGGCGCGGTTTTTGTCGGTACTGGAAAGTGTCGCCCCGGCCGGTTGACGGGACAGATTCCCACCTCAGTCTCATTCTCCAACCGTGGATTGGAAGACTGGACGACCCCGTCTGCGGGAGTGACACATTGTTTCGCCACTATCGAAGCTGCACGTCCCGTCACGATTCGTTGACGATGCAATACAAACGCTTGCTGGAACGAATCAGCAGCTTGTCACCGACCATGGCGGGTGTGGCCATGTACATTTCGTCGCTGGGCAGTTTATTCTTGTGCAGTAGCGCAAAGTCTTTTCCTGCCTGGTAAACGTAGGTTGTGCCGAACTCATCGAGAAAGAAGACTCGATCGTTAGCCGCCCAGGGAGACGTGGTAAAGTTCCTCCCTCCCGAGATGCGCTGTTGCGGATGGACCGGCTCTCCGGTCACGGAATCGAACGTGGCGACCAGCCCTCGATCGTACAGCACGTACAGCAATTCCTTGTACAACAACGTCGACGGGTTGTACGGCGCCCCCTTCAACTGGCACCACACGATGTAATCATTTGACGTTTCGCCTTCGGCCAGCGAAATGTCACCCGACGCTCCAGGCCGTATCGCGAAGATCGGCCGGTTGGGGCTCATCACGTAGCCGGAGCTGACATACAGCAATCCGGCATCGGAAAACGGTGTTGCTATCGTGATTGGCGAGCAACCATCGAGTTTATACAACAGGTTTCCGTCGAGATCGTATGAGCGGATGAGCCCCCGACCTGGCGTGATGATTTCTGTGCGCAGTTCGTTCTCCCAAACATACGGAGTCGACCAGTTGCTCGGTTCGTCCCGCTCGACGCGCCAAATGATGTCGCCATTAGTCTTGTCAAGCGCCATCAGGTACGACTCATCTTCGTTATCGCTAATGAGGTACAATCGCTCGCCGTGCAATACCGGCGAAGCCGCGGTACCCCAGTCGTTACGCGTTTCGCAAGGGGGCAACTCCATCGACCAGACCGGCTCCCCGTCGATCGTCAGGCAGTAAAGGCCGACATCGCCGAACATCGCATACACGCGCTGGCCATCGGTAACGGGAGTCTCCGATGCGTAGCTGTTTTTGATATGCCGCGGTGTTTGGGGCAATCCCTTGTGCAGACTGCGTTCCCACAGCAGTTCCCCAGTTTCCAAATCCAGGCAGACGATTCGCCAATCATGCACAACTTTCGGCGGTTCGGAGCGGTCGCCCCCGAAATACAAACCGGGTTTGGCCGCTTCCGGTTCCCCTTCTTCGCGAGTAACAGTCGTCAGGAATATCCGCCCGGCGGTCACGATCGGGGAGGACCAACCTCGGCCGGAATCGTCCCATGACCATAGGATGTTGTCCGTTTCGCTCCACTGTTCCGGCAAATTGGAGTTTTCGGAAACACCCCGTGCGCCAGGCCCGCGAAACTGTCGCCACTCATCTTCCGCGCCGACTCGTTGTGTCAGGCTAACAGTCAACACGATCGCGAAAAGGGCAATGGCCCGGGCATCGCGAAACTGTCGAGCTCGAAGAAATGAGACGAGGCGGTCAGAACTCGAACGCATACGATAGCTGTCAGTCATGATCGCGATTCCCCGGAGATAAACGAGACTTGCCGACCGCGACGCGCAACAACAATTCACTGTTGGCCCATACGTGACTGCGCCGAAATCAATCGACACGCTAGCGGACGACACGAGCCGACGCTCAAAACTGATTGTTCGTGCGGCATGACACGTTGTCAACAATTGAGTCAGGATAGTGACTAATCACGCTACCGATATTGCAACGTGCAAATGCCCCACGACGCCGCTGAGCCAAGAGGTCAGCCAGCTGGAATCGCTGTCGCGATCAACGGACCGCGGCACCTAATCGTCGCGTCGAAATAGGGCAGCGTTCACGGATAGCAAACAACCCGTTTCGCATGAAGCATACCGAGAAGTGCTGTAAACACTGCGCGAGAGCCGATGCAGCAAACGCTGACGGACGGCCATTCGACAGAATCACCGTACTATCCGCGCATGCCAAGAACATTTCGTCTCGACGAGCTTAGGCTTGAACCAGAGGAACTTCGAACGTCTGTAGCGTCCTGGGTTGCTCTGATCTTCGCTTCGGAAGGACTTCCGACCGAACAATCGAAATTTCGGGCGGTGCTTCGATTCCGATACGCACCTTGTTACCGCCAACATTAACGACGGTAATCGTGACGTCGTCGCCGACGACAAAACTCTCGCCGACTTTTCTCGAAAGGACAAGCATGTGACTGTTCCTCCTTGACTGTCCCTGACCGGCAGCGTCCGCGGTGCAGACTGACCGTGCTTTCTCCTACCTTGGAGTTTCGCTCGGGGAGGTGAACCTTGATTCACTGCGGGAATTTTAGGCGATGACTTAATGCAAAACCATCACCTGCGTGAAATTCCGTGAAAATTTCTGAGGGGACACCTTCATCGCCGATGCCTCAAAACGCTTTGAGTAGGAATCCATCGCCTCCGAGTTTTCGTCGTTTCATGCGAAAAACGAGCCGTCCAACGGCCCGACATTGACAGATTTTGTTTCGTATGCGAACCTATTCTGTACGATGGAACATGCGGAAGGTTGAAACGAAAAGGATATCGCACAGTTTGAACCTGCAAGACCAGATTCTTCTAGCGATCCGCCGGATCACTCGAGCGGTCGATATTCGCTCCCGAAAGCTTCTTCAAGACTACGGGCTGACAGCTCCGCAGTTGACGACATTGCGAGCAGTCTCCAGGATGCAGCCCGCCAGCGCCAGCGTAATCGCCAAAGAGATCCATCTCGGCCAGCCGACGGTAACCGGAATCTTGGATCGGTTGGAGCGCCGCGGTTTGATCGAACGGACACGTGGCGAGCATGATCGCAGAAGTGTCAACATCGCACTGACCGACGAGGGTCGTCGGATCTTGGAAGCCGCCCCTTCGGTTCTGCAGGACCAGTTTCAGGAAAGCCTGGCACGTCTCCAGGAATGGGAACGCACACAGATCCTGTCAACATTACAACGGATTGCAGACATGTTGGGTGCCAACGATTTGCAAGACTCGGCGGCACTGATCAATGAATGGACAAACGAGACTATCGATCGCGAGCCGGCAATGCTCGAACGTGATCCTTTGGATGCAGCCTGCCCCCCAATGCGGACGGCGGATTCGCCAAACTAGTCTGACAATTGAATTGAGCTTACGGAGAAGCCATATGCCCATGCTGCTATGCAGCAACAAAATGCATTAGCCGACCGGGTGGTGCTCGTCTCTCTAAATTGTGGTATGCCACATGGCGGAGTCTGCACACGGACCTTCACATCCTGTCTCATGCAGCACAGCAAAATGTGATCGATACCAATTCCTGCTGCACTAATGGATTACTGCAACTGCACTAGAAATGGAAAGAAGAGAGATGCCATCGGAATCGGATTCCGGATCAACAAGCGAACTATTTGAATTGGGTCAAGAAAGCCCGCCTTCAATTTCGGCTGAAAAAGGAAACGGCCGTTACCTGCGACAACATACCGGGAAACCGACACGCATCGTTCCCGGGGAGCACCTTCCGCTGATTAAGCGGTTTTGCGCAGCGCTTAAAGCGTCGGGCAAAAGTTTCTTCCTCGCCGATCAGGTTGAGTCCGAACTGAATGCCTACCTCAAAACGGCCCAAGACGTCGACGAGCGCGCAGAGAAGTTTATTCTGCGGCTGTTTCGGGGATGTGGCGAGATCATGCTTGATGCGGAAGCGGCCTATGCCGTGCTGCGCCCGGGCGTGGGGCTCAAACAAATCGTTCGAATCCATCCCGCGCTGGAGCACATTGAGCAGGTCGAGCGGCGGCAGTATTTGGTGATCAAGGATTCGTACATCCAAGGCCACGAAGAGGCAAACAAACAGGGTCTGGAACTCGACTTTGCTCCTTTTTTTCGAAATTTTCCGCGCGTCAACGATGCCGAGGAAATGGGCGACGGCGTTTCGATTTTGAATCGACATCTCTCTGCCCAGATGTGCCAGAATCCGGATATTTTCCGGAGAGCTTTGTTGGACTTTCTGCGAGATCGCCATTTGGAAGGCGACAGTATTCTCGTGAACGACCATCTCACGCGGCCTCGGTATTTGCTGGAGGAACTGTCAGCCGCGCGCGCGATGATGGAAGACTTCGGACCCGAGGAACCGTACGAAAACTTCAGCCATCAGTTGCGGACCCACGGATTCGAAATGGGATGGGGAAACACGGCGGGAAGAGTTTCGGAGAATTTGGCCCTGCTATCGCAGGTATTGGCTTCTCCCGAACCGACACGGTTTGCGGAATTGCTAGGCCGATTGCCTCTCATTCAAACGGTTTTGATGGTGTCACCACACGGTTGGTTTGCTCAGGACGGGGTTTTAGGCAAACCCGATACAGGTGGGCAGGTGACATACGTGCTCGATCAAGCACGCGCATTAGAGCATGAGATGCGCCGGCAGTTTTTTGAAAGTGGAATCGACGCGATCCCGAAGGTGGTTATTCTCACGCGGCTGATTCCCAATGCTGAAGACACGACATGCAATGTCGTGCGTGAAAAGATTTTTGGTTCTGAAGACAGTTGGATCATTCGTGCCCCCTTCCGGGACGAGTCTGGGGACATCATTCCCGATTGGATTTCCCGCTTTCATATTTGGCCCTATCTCGAGCAGTTTGCGGAAGAATCCAAGCAACTGGTCCTGACCGAGCTATTAGGCAAGCCCGATTTGATTGTGGGGCATTACACCGATGGCAATTTGGTTGCTCATCGGTTGGCCGAGGATCTGAAGACGACGCATTGCGCGTGCGTGCATGCGTTGGAAAAAACGAAATATCTGCTCAGTGATATGCACTGGGGAGAAATGGAGCATGACTACCATTTCTCCATGCAGTTTACCGCCGACCTCATCGCCTACAATTCTGCCGATTTCATACTGTCGAGTTCGTATCGGGAAGTCGGCGGCACGACAACCCAGATGGGAATGATCGAATCGTACGAATTGTTTTCGATGCCCGGTCTGTATCGTGTTCCGTCAGGTTTTGACCCCCGATTAGCGCGTCATAATATCGTTCCACCGGGCGCCAGTGAGGAATACTTCTTTCCCAACAACGACCACGGCCGCCGTGTCGAAGCTGTGACTCAAAGTTTGAAAGAAAGATTCTTGACCAGGGAGCCCGGCGACAACTGCGTTGGAAAATTGACGCGGCCGGAACTTCCCGCCATTTTTGCCATGGCACGCAGTGACAAAATCAAGAACCTTACCGGTCTGGTTGAGCTCTTCGGTAAGTCGCCGACGCTCCGCGACAAGGCCAATCTGTTTCTGATTACTTCTCTGATCGATTCGTCGAAATCAAACGATCAAGAAGAAATTGATGAAGTCAACAAAACCTACGAGTTGATCGAACGATACAAACTCGATGGCCACATTCGCTGGTGCGCCGCACGCCTCGACAAAGGCGAAACCGGCGAGATTTATCGAATCATCGCGGACGGCAAGGGGGTGTTTGCACAGCCAGCCCTGATGGAAACATTCGGCTTAACGGTCATCGAAGCCATGGTGTGCGGATTACCGGTCGTGGTGACCTGTTTCGGGGGACCAGCAGAGATCGTTGTGTCGGGCCAGTCCGGGTTCGTCGAAAATCCGAACGATCACGACGCGTTTGCCCGCAGCCTGAAGAAGGTGGTGAGCGACGAGGAGACATGGAATGCGTTCGCAACCGCCGGTATCGATCGGGTCTATGAAGCATTTACCTGGGCCAAACATGCCGACAAAGTTTTACGGATGGCAAATGTCTACGACTATTGGAATCACATCGATGTGATGAACCGGCAGGCACTCGACCAATATATCCATACTCTGTACCACACTGTGTTTCGCCCCAGAACACGATCAATGTTGCAGGAAGGATCTTAGGATGTATATCCAGCTCATTAGCATTCACGGATTGATTCGCGGCAACGATGTTGAAATGGGGAGAGATGCCGACACCGGCGGTCAGGTTCGGTACGTATTGGAGTTGGCAAAGACCTTAAGCGAGTTTCCCGGCGTGGAGTGTGTTGACCTGTTCACACGTCGGATCAAAGACAAGCGAGTCTCCGATGACTATTCCCAGGAGATTGAAGAGTTAGCGCCGAAATGTCGCATCGTCCGTTTGCCGTGTGGCGGCGGAAGATACATCCGTAAGGAACGGTTGTGGCCCTACATGGACGACTTCGTCGACGCCATAATTTCGTTTACACGGCGTGAGGGTCGTTCACCAGCGGTGATTCATGGGCACTATGCGGACGCGGGGTATGTTGCCAAAGAGGTCGCTGCCGTATTCGATGCTCCCTTCATTTTCACGGGACACTCCTTAGGAAAGCCGAAGCTCGAATACTTGTTAAGCGAGGATTGGACGCACGAACGTGCCAACAAGGAACTGAACATCGATCATCGGATCAATGTGGAACAGGACTGCCTTACCGTGGCCGACTTGATTGTCACAAGTACGCGACACGAACGCGATCAACAATATGGACAGTATCACAAGGATCCGGAACTGCGGTTTGAAGTTATTCCACCAGGAACCGATCTAGATCGGTTCTTTCCCTATTACGACTATGAAATGCCGGGAGCAGAAATCGACGAACGCTACAAGCAAGCGCGAGTCAACATGACCAAACAATTAGGTCGGTTTCACATCAATCCCGATAAGCCGCTGATTCTGGCACTCTGTCGTCCCGACCGACGCAAGAACATCAACGCATTGATCGAAGCGTATGGTGAAAGCAAGGAACTGCAGGCGATTGCCAATCTGGCTGTCTTTGCCGGCATTCGAGACGACATCGAATCGATGCCGGAGAATGAACAGCAAGTTCTCAACGATATGTTGCTGGCAATGGACCGTTACGATTTGTACGGCAAGATGGCCATTCCCAAACATCACGGGTCGGAATTTGACGTCCCCGAATTGTACCGGTTGGCAGCTTCGAGTCGGGGAATTTTCGTCAACTCGGCGTTTATCGAACTCTTCGGACTAACAGCCATTGAAGCTTCGGCGGCTGGGCTGCCGTTTGTCGTCACCGAAGATGGCGGCCCCCAGGATATCATCGAAAACTGCCAAAGTGGACTAATCGTCGACGTGAACAACCAGCGACAACTCACCGAGTCGATGATCAAACTGCTGACCGATGATGCCTCCTGGGAGGAGTGCTCCAACAACGGCGTGAATTTGGTTCGCGAACATTACGCTTGGAAGGCACATTGCGAACGCTATTTGGAATGTCTGAAGGAAGTTGTCACGGCACCGACGAATACACCATCGGCAGTGGGCAAGACGGCCCCCGGGCGGCGACTGGCGTCTTTAGACAGCCTGCTGATAACCGACATCGATAACACTTTGATCGGCGACGAAGAGGCGTTAGATCGACTGCGTGAAATCATTCATGATCATCGCGATCACTTGGGTTTTGGTGTCGCAAGTGGCCGAGCCCTGGAATTGGTTACCGAAGTATTGGATGCGCACGATATACACGAAATCGACGTCATCATTAGTTCGGTCGGTTCTGAAATCTACTATGGGAATGATCTGTTGGCCGATAAAGGGTATGCCAGCCAATTGCGCACCAAGTGGCATCCGGACCGAATTCGAGAAGCCTTAGACAATCTGGCCTTTCTGCAACTTCAGCCGGAAGACCACGCACAACGGGAATTCAAAATTAGCTACGACCTGGATGATCATTACGATGCCGAGAAAGCTCTCGCAGAAATCCGCGGAGCTTTAGCGCAAGCCAAGTCGGCCTTCTCGCTGATATTTTCGCACGGAACATTCGTGGATATTCTTCCACATCGTGCTTCTAAAGGAAAAGCGGTGCGCTATCTTGTCGGTAAATGGAATATTCCATTGGAGAATGTCGCCACCGCCGGCGACTCTGGAAATGACCGGGACATGCTGGTCGGAGAAACGGCCGGAATCGTCGTCGGCAACCACGACAAAGAACTGCTATCGCTGAAAGAGTCGAAAGCCAACCGAGTCTACTTCGCAGAGGCTCACTGCGCCGGCGGAATCATCGAGGGTTTACAACACTACGACATGATCAACTCGGCTGATATCGCGTTTGCGTGATCGGTCGCGTCGTTTGATTACTCTCCGCTACCGGAACTTCCACCCGTTCGTTGTTTCGGGCTCGACTTGAGGGCGCGGCTCGGTACGACAGGTAGCCAGTCGTGCTTTGATTTTGGCCATAACCTCGGGATGATCGGCCGAGACGTCGGTCGTCTCGCCCACATCGTTGGCGAGATTATACAGCTCGATCGGCTGGCGCGGGTTCATTTGCACAGCCTTCCAGTCACCCATTCTCAGTCCACGGCGCAATTGGTTGCGATTGCCAAGCTCCCAATAAAGGTAGTCGTGGTTCTTCTGCGGGCGGCCGACGACGTCTTCCCCGAGCAAACTAGGCAGCACAGAGATTCCGTCGATGTCGTCAGGTACGTGTTGCGAAACCTCGGTCAGCTCCGCCAGAGTCGGCATGACATCCGGAAAATACCAGACGTGATCACTAGTCGAATCGGGCGCGATGTGGCCTGGCCAGCGAACAATCATTGGCGTGCGAATGCCCCCTTCGTACATCATGCCTTTTGCACCTCGGAATGGACCATTGCCGTCAAAGAACTCCAAATCGGGTCCGCCTCCCCCTTGAGCCCCGTTGTCCGAAGTGAAGAAGAGGATTGTGTTGTCTTCGAGTTCTAACCGCTTGAGTAATTCCATCACCTGACCAACCTGTCGATCGAGCCGCGTGATCATGGCCGCATAAGCAGCGCGAGGTTGCTTCTGATTGCGGTAATGTTCTGCCTCGGTGATATACGGATTTGGTTCGTCAAACTTCCGGGCGTATTGCTGCAACGAATCATCAGGCACGAGCAACTCCGTATGGGGAATCGTGTAGGGCAAATAGCAGAAGAACGGGCGACTGCGGTTCTTCTGTATGAACGCCAACGCCTTGGTATGGATTTCGTCGGCCGCATACTGCACACGACGTTCGCCGGTCAGCCCGTCAGAGGCGCGTCCATCGTTGCCGGGAAGAAAGTACTTCTCATCACTCCACCACAGGTATGGAGGATAGTAAGAATGCGCGTGAACCTGGTCGTAAAACCCGAAGAACTCGTCAAACCCCTGTCGAGTCGCTTCCCCATCGGAATGGGCATCGCCAAGGCCCCATTTTCCGAACGCGCCCGTTGTGTAGCCGGCATGCTTGAGTACTTCAGCGACCGTGACATCTTCGTCCAACAACGGAATTCCGCCACTGTTACCGCGTACCGAAGTGTGACCCATGTGCTTGCCGGTCATGAGCACACTGCGGCAGGGGGCGCAAACCGCACACCCGGCGTAGACCTGAGTGCAGTAGACGCCCTGGGAACGCAGCCTGTCGATGTTGGGCGTTTTGATGAGCTTCTGGCCATTGAACCCCAAATGACCCGGTCCGAGATCGTCGGCCATGATAAAGACGATATTCGGCTTGCTCTCATCGGCAAACGAGACAGACTGATTCCATTCAATGATAGTCACTGCGAGAAGACAAAGGGAACGAATCATCGTAGTCGACATGGTGATAACTCCGAGCTGCATTCTTTCAATAGCGGGCGACTCTGAAACGTCGGCATTGGAGGCCGCTTGGCGAGTTCAGTCAACTCCTCCAATCGACTCCTTCCCCATTCGTTGTCCCGAGGTCCACGAGATCACTCATACGACAATCTCAACAGGAGAATTCGTTTTCCATTTTCCACGTGTAAAATCGGGGAATTCTTGCGGGGCGCTGCGGTCGGCGACTGACCGTTCGCTGAGTTCGGTCACCGCGCTCCAGGTCGCGGCGTCGTACACGTCAAAGTCAGGGGCGATCCCTTTGCGCAATGCTTCGACATAACGATAGTCTTCCAAGAAGTCGCCGTTGCGTAACTCGCGAACCGGGTCGTAATGCCAAACGGCTCCCTTGACGATTGGCTCGGTCAGCGGGGCATGTTTCGGCTTGCCCAGAGGCGTCGAGTTCACTTCCTTCCATAAAGGATGATCGTATTCGTCCAAGAATTTCGTCCCTGGCTCCCATTTGTGCTGATGCGTGTCACCTTCGATGCAGACGACGAATTCCGGGTATCCCCGTAAGATTCCTCGCGTCCCCTGGACGAGGTTTGTACGGCTATAAGGTCGCGGCAAGTCGGTATCGTGCTTGATGATGATCGAAACACCGTTCACCGTCCTCAGCATGCTGGTGTTAACGTCGCCGTTAATGTACTTGCGGCGACGTTTGGGGTGATCTTCGGGCAGATGTTTTGCGGCATACAGATCCATCCCGCGCGCTTTGGAACTCATCGAAACCATGTATTCGAATCGGTCTCCCCTGTTAATGTTCGAATACCACGCCACCGGTCCCAATCCGTGCGTCGGATACAAGTTACCATTCCGCTGCGCGTGATGGTCGCCCAACCACAGCCCGTCGCCGTAATCATTGATTTTGAGCCAGCGCGTGTCGTGCATGTAGCCGGCCTCGCAATGGATCAACTCTCCGAGCAGCCCTTTGCGGACCATATTGAGCACGGCCATTTCGTTGCGCATGTAGTTGACGTTTTCCATCATGCAGCAATGCTTGCCGGTCTTTTCAGAAGTTTCGACCAGTTTCCAACAGTCGTCCAACGTGATTGCGACTGGAATCTCGGTGGCGGCATGCTTGCCATTATTCATCGCCGCCAAACAAACCCGCGTATGCCATTTCCAAGGAGTCGCCGTATAAACCAAATCGAGATCTTCCTCGGCACACATGCGTTCGAAATCTCGTGTCCCTCGAAAATAGGCGGTGGGAATTATTTTGCCCAATCGCTCGGCCTGCTGTTGCGTCTCTTCACATTGCCGCTCCAAAATGTCGCAAACTGCAACAAGATCGACGTGCTCCATTGCCAGCAAATTGCCGGCGTGAGCCGACCCCTTCACTCCCACTCCGACAAATCCGACGCGGAGCCTTTCTTTGGGAGCCGAACTCGACGGCTGTTGCGACAAAAGTGGTTGCGCGCCGATACTCACGGCGGCGCCGGCCAATCCAGTCGCTCTTAGGAACTGACGCCGGTCTTGTTGTCTCAGCATAAGTCTTAACCTTTCAGATGTTGATCGATCCCTACGCCCGTCGGAATTAGGAAACGTCCCTCACAACTGCATGGGATTCGCTCGATACCGGAGCTTGGCGCTGCCTCGTTGATACTCGAACGCCTCTGGAGAGTTCGCATCGATTACCGTCGCGACCTCCCCGATCTTTCATCGAAATCTACACCGTATTTGTCGAGCATGCGGCGGCGAATCCGGTTTTGATCATCTTGGATGATCTGCCAGATTTGCTGACGTTCCTTGGATCCAGCGGTCACCGCGGCCGCTTGTTTTTCGCGAACATCTTGCAAATTGCTGGTGACACGCCGCGATGGATTGCGGTACCCGACTCCGCCCCAAATGCTGACCGCTGCGTACCCGGGATTGTATTGCACGTCATAAGTCACCGATCGATTACCGGCGTTCACTTCTACAGCGACGCCACGCAACGACGCTGCCAAGGCCCGCAAGTTCGAGCTGACACCGGCACCGTAATCGGCTAATTCACGGTCAACTCCCCGAAGGGGCAGGTTGTCGATCTTGCGAGCGAAATTGTCATGCCACGTCGCGGTATTGGAATAGTTCTTGGCACGGCGGTTCGCTCGCTGCAGATCCTCGATGATGCGGTTCACCGCAGCATAGTAGCTCTTCGATGCGTCCAATGGCGAACTGGTGCGCGTGGGGCGTTTCGTCGTGGCCGGGCGGTCGGCCTGTGTCGTTGTGGTTGTGGCTTGGCTTTCCTGGCGAGAAGGAGGAGGAGGCAATACCAACGACAGAATCCGCTGCAAACTCGAATCGGACAATTCCATTTCAAAGATCACAGCAGAACCTGCAGTTCGCATGTCACACGTTTCGAACTCGTCCAACGCGGCTTTCTCATCGGCGAGCCATTCCAGGAATAACGATTTGATGTCGTTTCCGGCAGCACCCACGTCGGAAGAAAAATCGATTCGAAGCGCCGCCTGAATGTCGTCGTCGACTTGGGCTTCGAACCGGACGCCTTGTAATCCGGAGAACAATTCCACATAGGCGTCGATTTCACTTTGTTTGCCCCGCAGCGCTGCTGCAGACTCGAATCGCCAGCGCAGTAGTATCGGGTCGAGCATGTCTGCCATATCGAGCGCGATCACAACGTGCTTTTCGGAACGACTTGCCGACTGCAGATACTCGGAGAGCGGAGCAATGTGCCCCTCGTCGATCGAATGGACCCAGCGGGCCGCCTCTTGTCGCAAAGCCGGTGTCATTACTCCCAACACTTGGGAATTCAACTCCACAAAATAAGCATCGCGTGATGATTGAATTGCCCGTTTTCCTGCCAACGTTTGAATTTCGGAATCTTCGGTTTCAATCAGCGTTGCGAAGTCGCTTCCCAATGGCAGGGTAACGACGGCGGTCGTCCATTCCTTTTCGGTGCGCCCTGGATAAGCCTGTGCTGCTAACCAAGCAACGTCGACCCAATACGGAATATCCGATGCACCAGAAATCGGATCGACATGCGGGTTTTGTGCCCATTTTTCGCGGACGGCCCGCGCGGATCGCCGCATCTGAGCGGTCCGTAAAACGGCAACGACGTTGGCATCGCCACGCAGATACTCCGAAAGTGGTCGCGTTTCGTCGGCAATTGCTGGAAAGTTGACGGAGAAAACAATCTGGAAAACCAATAGCATGGACCAAAGCGGGCGCATCATGGGACTTTCATTTCACTTGGTGGAATGAGGTGATCAGCGGAGAAACGCTTCCTGCAATCTAACGCAGCATTTTCCCGCTTTCCACTATTCGCGAGAAATGACCCTGATCACTCATTGGATTGACCCGATGCGATTGGTCCCAAGGCGCAGGACCGGATTGTCTGCAGGCACGAGCAACCGGGCGAGAGCACGTCCATATTCGACGCAGCGACTTTCGAATTGTTGTCGACGAAATTCGCTGAGGGCCGGCCGCTACAGTAAAACGAGACGGAGTCTAGCCCTCGGGATCGGTGTACTGGCCGCCGATTTGATACAGCGGTAAAAAGCGATAGTACACTTCGAGGCACAGCGTGCTGAGGGCTGTCGAAAAGACGCGTCCACCATAGGGGCCCCAGGGGGCTTTCGGATCCCAACTTCCCGCTTCATCACCGATCGTCCGCTGATCGGCAATCAACGTTTCTCGCAGCGATTCGTTCCATTCCCGCCACGATTCGCCGCCATATTGGTACATGGCCAAAGTACCGTAATACCAGTAGTAAAGATTGTAGGTCGAACGCTTAGGCGGGTACTGCATCATAAACCCGACCGCCTCGATACTAGCCGGATTGGTCCGATTGATTCCGAGCATCTGTTTGCAAAACAGGGCCTCGGCGGTCATCGACGGCGTCGGCGGTAACGGCGGATCGGTATACCGGTAGGCGGCAAGTCCTTTGTCTTCGCCAAGGCTTCGGTCCTTCAAAAACTGGATCATGCGGCTTTTCACGACTGGGGGCATCGGAATCCCGGCGATTTCGGCGCTCTTTAGCGCCATCAACTGCCATCCAAAAATGCTCATATCGCTTTGCTGACCTTTCAGGTAGCGCCAGCCACCATCACGGACATTTTGTTGGTCGACAATGTATGCCACCGCCCGTTGCAGCGGCCTTCTTAACCACGTGTCGGCCGTCAAATCACTTTGCATTCCGTAGGCTTCCGCCAACGCATAGGTCGCCATCCCGTGACAGTACATTTTCGCATACCGGGTTGCGTTCCCTCCCAGGTAGCCGTCTTCACGCTGTTGCCGGACCAACCAGCGCAATGCCCGATCAACTTGCTCGGCGTACTGACCTTCTTCGTGCGTGTAGCCCGCCCCGAGGAATGCCAACACGGCGAGGGCCGTCAGCCCGGTGTCGGCCTCGATTCCGGCACGCATGCGATCGACACCCTCTTCGTCAATCTGCACTTGTCCGGCACCGTAGGCTTCTGCATCCCAGTTTCCTTGCTCCGATTGATGCGTCGCCAGCCAATGCAGACTGGCTTCAACCGCGCGTTCGGAAGCTTCCGTGCCACCGTATTTCTTCGCCGTCTCCTCACGTTGCGAGAGATTCCGCAACCGATAGGTCGCCGGCACGCTGGTATCGGTGTCGGTCCGTACGGGATCGATATTCGGCCTCGCGATGTTCGGTCTGAGACCGGCTGTCGGACTTTCCGTTTCAATACCGCTACGCAATGCCACTGTGTCGCCCGGTGTTTCCTCTGGGGTCGTGGGTGTTCGGCGCGCGTCTGTCGAAATCGGGCTGCCGCGACGACCCGTGCGAGAAGGCAAGCGGGTAAAACGCGGCGGCTTCGTCGAACCACCTCCAGAACCGTCCGATGTGAAATCGCTTGGGACACCCGGCTCTTCGCTCGGCATCGTCACAGGAGCCGGGCCGGCACTTCTCTTGATCGTGGTGTTGTCGTCCGATTTTGTGAGCAGAGCTTTGGGATCGACATCCGCTCCAATCGCGGCCAACTGACGAGTCGGATCGAATTGATCGTCGAGCCGATCCACACTTCCTTGATTCGGTTGTCGGATCAGTCCGCCATCGTCCATACCTGGGCGCTC
Source organism: Planctomycetaceae bacterium (assembly GCA_028284485.1). GTDB lineage: Bacteria > Planctomycetota > Planctomycetia > Planctomycetales > Planctomycetaceae > JANQRQ01. Next base: position 87,243 of record JANQRQ010000248.1, read on the forward strand.
AATCTGTTTGCGCACGGACGAGTAGGCCGGCTGGCTGACGTCGGGCCGCGCCTCGGCTGTTTGTTCGTCGGCCGGACTGACCGTGGGGGCCGCGTCGTCTCTCGGTCCCAAATCGGCCAGTTCGACTGGATTCGGCTTAGCAACCGGCTCGTCGGGCATCGGCTGCAAGTCCGGCATATCTTCATCGGGTTCTGTCAGTGGTTCCGGACGGCGTTCGGGACCGTCGGGAGGATCGACCTCGCGGATCGTTCGCTCAGCACGAGTCAGCGGCTGCTGCATGGGATCGGGAAGCTTCTCCCATATCGGTGTGTTGCCTTGCTCGTCTAATTCGACATCATCATCACTTTCGATGACCAAATTTCGGACGACGATGCGTTCCTCTTCAGGAGACTCTGCCAGCGGCTCACTCGGTGAAACGGCCACAACACCAAATGCGCAAGACAAATGGACGATGACGGAGAAGATCAACGATTTCGAAGTCGACGCTCGATCGCCCCACCGCGTGACTAACATCGTCAATAGGTGAATCGACGCCAGCACCAGCCCTGCCAGAAGAACTCCCACGAGGAACTTCTGCATGGATTCCGTCGGCACTGCGAATAACTCGGCCAATCGCTCGACTGTGTCAATCGCTGCGAAAAACATTATTGCCCCTCGTTCTTAAGACGATTGGCGACTGAAATCGTGTGAATGTCGACGTTGTGGCAGATGTTGAGGACATTCATTACGTCTTGATAGGGACCAGCCCCATCGCCGCGAATGACAACTGCTTGCCCGTCGTAAGCTTGCTTGGCATCAGTAAGCCGAACGGTCAATTCTTCGAGCGTAAGAATCTCAGCGCCGATTTGAACCCTGCCGGCATCAAGTATGTTCACCACAATTTCGTCGGGCAAACTGGTCAATGGTTGGGCAGCGGTCACCGTCGGTAGCTGTATGTCGTATTGTCGCTCGAGTTCGGCAAACTGAGTCCCCACCATAAAAAAGATGATCAACAGGAACACAATATCGATCATCGGCGTCAGGTTAAGGTTCGGCTCTTCCAGCGCTTCAGATGATTTCAAAGGCATCTTGTGGGCATCCCCAAGTCCGTGAAGGACGATTCAACTCGACTTCACCGACCGAGAGCAAATTGCTCTTTCCTAGGCCCGCGAAGTACGATCTTGACAACGCCAAGACCAAGCGACCGCGAGGCTGAACAGTGACACGTTTTTTAGAAACGCCTGATATACAATATCGACCATTTCGCATTCCGATTGGGAACAGAACTCGTTCCATCGATTTGAATGCAAAGACACAAATTGTTCTCGGTCTAGCTGTTTCGATTTCGATCGGCGAAAACGGCTGCGAAAGGATCCATCCCCAACCGAGGTTTTATCTCCGACGAACGCCAAGTGAATCTATTTTTGTCGAACCGCGTTATCGGTCAATAGCCGTTGCACACTTCCGTTTGCGACCCGAACTCCGTAATCTTCCTATTTTACAAAGCAAGCGATGATTCACAGCACAGCAGGTAGGCGAATGCCTTTTCGAGTTTACCGATCACGGGCGACGTCGCGAACATTCGAGCGGGTCCAATTGGTGCCTCAAATCGAGAATTGAAACGGACTTTCTCGAGCGTGTCCAGATTTGATTGAGCGACGATCGAGTTGTTTTCGACGCAATTCACAGTGCGCCAGCTGCTACAGTAAAACTACACAGGATGTCGATGTCGCACTTCGAAGAGCCTTCCGTAGGTTGATAACGATCTCCGCCAAGCAAATTCAAATTCACATCGCACTGTTCTGATATCACACCCCATTCTCCGAGCCAGACGCCAATGGAATACTCGTACGTTCTGTTCGATTCATCGCAGGACGTGAAACAGGACGAGTGGTATGCCGTTTGTGATTTGTCGCGGAATCCATTTATGGATCTGCGATTCATCTCGGTGCTTGAGAATTCCATGGCGAGCGACAGCCAGTACTGGTGCGCGCTCATTTACGACCCGCAATCGCGGCCGGTCGCTGCGGCGGTTTTCTCACTTTATCGGGTTGACGGCTCTTTGTTCGCACCGAAATTCATTCAGGTGATGGCCCAAGCAACGCGCCGCATCTTGCCCTCGTTTTTGATGTTTAAGCTACTCCTGTGTGGTGTACCAGTTGGCACGGGAGGAGGCCAAATCGCCGCCGTCGACGATGTCGACTGGAATCAGCTTACGTCGGCATTGGACGAAATCGCATCCCGTCTCGCGCGAGAGCAAAAGTCGATCCTCATATCATTTAAGGAATTCGATCAGTTATTCGCAGATCAACTGAGTCCACTTGATCAATTGGGCTACCACCGCGCCAATAGCATTATGGCCTACGAGCTTCGAGATCACTTTGCATCGTTTGACGACTACTATCGAACTCGCAGCAAACGGACCCGTGCGAACATGCGCAAATTCTTCGGCAAGTTCGACGCTGCGGGTATGTCCTACGAACTTAAAAAGGGCGGCCAAGACATCGAATCGGTCTATACCGACGATGTTCATCGGCTCTACGAAGCGGTTTTCGATCGTGCGGAATTCAAATTCGAACACCTGCCGGCGGATTTCTTTCGCGAATTGGCCAGACAGTTTCCGATCGAATCATGCTTCACAATTATTCGTCATGACGACGATGAGGAGATTGTCGGGTTTTGCGCCGGACTCGCGTCAGCCGAAGCGCATCACCTGTTGTATTGCGGTGTCAACTACGAACACAACCCGCAAGCCGATCTCTATTTCAATCTGATGTATCGCGGTTTGGAAAACGCATTTCGCGGAAGCCCACAATCCGTCCACTTGGGGGCGTCGGCCGACGAGTTCAAGAAACGGCTCGGTGGGCAACCGCAGCAACTTTTCATCTACGTCAAAGCTGTGAATGGAATTCGCGGTTGGTGCGTCGACAAGGTGCTCCCATACTTGTTCGACTAAGTCTCGTTTCTTGCCGCGCGATTCGCATTAAACGTCGCACCACTTAACGGCCTCTTGCAGACCTTCGAGGGGATCGCGGGTCGGAATGAATTCCTGGCCCACGTAGCCGTCGTAGCCCACGTCCAGCAGCGCCTGCATGACGGCCGGATAGTTGATTTCCTGTTGGTCGTCCAATTCCCCCCGTCCAGGATTGCCGGCCGTGTGAATATGTCCCAGATAATCTTTGAATTGGTGAATGCGACGAATGACGTCGCCATCCATAATTTGCACATGGTAAATGTCGAACAGCAGCTTGAAGTTAGGCGATCCCACCTTCTTGATGATTTCGATGCAATACTCCGTGTGGTCGCCCTGATAACCGGGGTGACCCTTCATCGGATGAGTATCGTCACGGGTATTCAGCATCTCCAGGCATAACGTCACACCCTGCTTTTCGGCGTGCCCGATAATCTTCTTATAACCATCAACGCAATTCTTGATTCCATCGTCGTCTGAAATGTTCTCACGCATGCCGGTAAACGTAATCACACGCTTGAAGCCGGCCTCGGCACATTGGTCGATGCGTTCTCTTAGCAACTCGAGACAATAGTCCCAGTTCTCTGGATTGTTCATCCCCTTTTGAAAGCCGTGACTGCCGGCGATCGCACAAACTAACCCATGCTTTTTCAGCATGGGCCAATCTTTCGGATCGATCAGCTCGATACTGACGCAACCTAGCTGAACGGCAATCTTGGCCATTTCCTCGGGTTCCCAGTACGGCTTGTAGCACCAGGACACCAATGACTGCTTAATACGACCGTTGACCGCAGCCTTCGATTGGTCATTTGCCGCCGCCAGATTCGCCCCAGCCAGCATGGTCGCTCCGGTCACGGCGGCTCCGCGGCGCAGAAGGTCTCGGCGACTGAACGGCCGGTGAGCAGGTCGGGTCTCTGGATGATGGTCAGCCATGGTCGTTACTCCACGATAAATGAATACGAGACAACAAGAATCGCCCTCCGCCGCCTTCGGCGAGAATCACAGCTTACCGGCAAATTCGAGGCGAATCCAATCCTCAATCGGCCGGAGCTTTGCCTTGCCGCATCATGAGGCACAGCGTCTGACCGCCCAAAAGTGCCGGAGTTTTCGGATCAAATGATACCTCTGGCCACAGATTCTCCAGTTTATCAAGGTTGGGCAGCCGGTTCGTCCGCTACATCACAATCAGCGTCATAACTGATTTCACCCACCGGATCAGACCAGCGATTGCAACCTGAAGTTTCGCCGAAATCCACACCGATACGAAATTGCAGCGCGGCGTTCTTTGTCGCGTTGCTCACTCGCCAGAATCTCTACCCAATATAAACCGGTTGGCGTCCTGGTCAGTCAAAGACGACGGATCAACGCCTTCGATTGTTTACGCGGCCGACTGCGGACCGCGGGAGTACATGGATGTCCTCTATGACCGATCAGCAACTCGAGTCCCGAATTCAAGAATTAGAAGCCCAGCTTTCGCAGTTGCAACAGCAACTCGTCCAGGCCCAAAGGCTAAGTTCCGTGGGAGCTTTGGCTTCTTCCATTACTCATGAATTCAACAACATACTGACAACGGTTATCAATTACTCCAAAATGGGGCTGCGTCACAAAGATGTCGCCACACGAGAGAAGGCATTTAACAAGATCCTGACGGCAGGACAGCGCGCCTCGAAGATTACCACCGGCATGTTGTCGTACTCACGTGGCAAGGGTGAACGGCGGGAACCGCACGATCTTGTCAATCTCGTCGAAGACGTCCTGGTGCTTGTCGAAAAAGACCTGCAAATGCATCGGGTCAAGCTGCAAACCGATTTCCTCGACCATCCCTTTGCAGAGGTCAACGCCAGCCAAATTCAACAAGTCTTGATGAACCTGATCATTAACGCTCGCCAAGCCATGGACGGTGGTGGTCGGTTATTCATCACGGTCCGCTCGAACGAAGAATCGGGAATGGGAGAAATCGCAATTCGCGATACCGGCCAGGGAATCCCGGCGGATAAATTGCCCAAGATCTTTGCCCCCTTCTTCTCAACAAAAACTGCCGACGAGCAAGGACAGGGAGGCACCGGCTTGGGACTGGCCCTCTGTCGAGATATTATCGAAGCGCACAAAGGCCGCATTCGCGTGGAAAGCGCCGTTGGCCACGGCACTACCTTTACATTGAAATTTCCGCGCGTCGAAAAGCCATCTGCGACCAACCCGGCAAATTCATCGATGCAAAAGGCCGGATAGTGCTGCGCCGTTGCTGGCTGAGTTGGTCCAGCGAGAGCGGTCTACTATTTCTTGTGGGCGTCTCTGCCTCGTGAAAGCAAGCCATCATAGAACATAGCGAGATTGTCGCGGCCACAAGTCAGCGTAATACGCTGTAATGCATCCTAGACCCGTGCGGCTTACCAGCCAGCCAACGCACCGATTACAGCCGCAATTCCGGCAAGCCCCAATACGACCCACAACAAGGGCTTGCCCGACCAAGGACTCGTATCGGGCAAGATATAGTGACCACAGCTGGGACACTGGTCGGCATCTTCGTAAACGTCGGCCCCACATTCGGAACAGGAAACAACGTCGGTCACGCTGTCGTCTTCATTCCAGTCTTCATCGGACCAGTCTTCGTCCTCGTAGTAGGAATCGCCGTCCATGAAACTACTCGCCGAATATGCGATTGAGGCGCTGCTGATGATACTTCAGCCGATCCTCCGCCGAAATCGATGAAAAATCGGGCACGTCATCGTCATGAGACATTTCCGCGGTCGCTTGCGCCGTTACTGATTTCACCTTCCGACCCGCGGGCAAACTGACGGTGCGGCCGTTGCCGCCGTAACTCATCACTGCAGACTGCAGGGTCAGATCGTCCTCCAATGTTCGATGCGGTCGTATTCCGAGTTTCTGCAAGACGGCATGATACGCACGAACGGCCTCGCTTGGTGAAACAACTCCGTCGACAATGTGCCGTAAAAACTCAATGAACGCCAATTGATTTTCGGCGTTGTTGATTTTTCGCCCGTACAACGCAACACGAGCACCATATTTCTGCGCGTCGTGAATCAGTTGAAACGCGTCGAGTGTGGTCCCAGCAGACCCCCCCAAAATGCCGACGACCAAATGGGGATCGTAGGCCACCAATTCTTCCAGGGCCCGCGGTCCGTGGTACACCATTTTCAAAAAGATCGGCCGACCCGAACTTGTGACCCCTGCCAGCGTGCGGGCAATCAAATCGTTAATGAATCCCGGAGTGAGGTCGGGCGGCACAGCGTCGGGAACATTGGGATCGAATATCTCCAAAAAATGCCGAAAGCCTTTGCGTTCCGCTTCCTCCCGAAACTCTTTGTATCGCTGCAACGTGTTGAGATCGAGATCGAGTTGATTGTTAAACGTCACCGAGTAAAGACCCAAGTCGGCACCATGCAGGCGATCTTCTGCCGTACAATCGATTCGGCCGCATTGAATATGATCGAGGGAGGCCGTGCGAAATGGATGCGCCGGCTCCGTATGCGTTCGTCCACCGCGCGGCAAGTGAACGTCGGTCGCATCATTGGCCCGAGCGGCAGGCGTGACCGGCGAGTCGTCGAACAACCTCTCTTGAATCGTCAGGACTTCGCTGGTGCTCGCCGACATCAAAACAATATCGACGATTTCCTGTCGGATGACGGCACGAATCTGTTCGCGGTACTCGGCCAGCGTCTTAAATCGCAATTCCTGGTCGTGTCGTTCCGGAGAAAGTCCCGTCGCCCTCATGCCGAATGCCATGTCGGCATCTTTGGCATCAGCAATGATGAATTCTTTCGACCCCGACGGGTCGGCATGAATCATCTTGAGCTTACGATCCAGTGACTTTTCCACAAGTACTACGCCTTAAATTCGACCGGTGGCATCTCTCTGCGGTCATCGGACATAGATTCCGCAACGCGATTTCGAATTAGCGAATTCCTGCCAACACTGTATCAATCGTATTCCTCAAGACTTTGCCGGAATTCTGTAGCCCCATTCGCTCCTTGGGCCACAACTCGATTTCCAGTCGGTCAACCACACCGCCTCGACCCACAACCGTCGGAACCGACAGGCAGACGTCGCGTAATCCGTAAGCACCATTCTGCAGTGATGACACCGGCATGATTCTGCGCTGATCAAGCGCAATGCTATGAACAACATCAGCAATCGAAACACCGACGGCAAAGCCTGCCCCGCCCTTTTTCTTAATGACTTCGGCTCCGCTGCCGCGTGTCTTCGTTTCGATTTCTTGTAGGACCGCAGGAGTTACTCCCGGCCATTTCTCCATCGGCAACCCGCCAACTTGTGCCGCGGACCAGATCGGCACCATGCTGTCGCCATGCTCTCCCAACAGCAACGCCGAAACCTGTGTCGCGGGGACATCAAGCCGGGCGGCCAACAAGCTGCGGAAGCGCGTCGTGTCGAGCACAGTCCCCAAACCAATCACCTGTTCGGAAGGAAGACCCAATTCCTGCACTGCTAAATACGTCAAAACGTCAACCGGATTGGAGACGACAAACACGATTGCGTCCGACCGCGTACCGTGCTGTTTCACGTCACTGAGAATCTTGCGGAATAGTTCCACATTGCGATTGATCAGATCGAGACGGCTTTCGTCCGGCTTGCGCCTGAGTCCGGCGGTGATAATGATCACGTCGCTGTCTGATACGGTTGCCGTTTCGGCGGCATAGATCTTTTGGTCAGCCGTCAACGAGCTGCCGTGCAGAATATCAAGCGCCTGCCCTTCGGCAACGTCGAGACTGACATCGACCAATGCGATTTCGCGAACGATTCCTCCCATTTGCAATGCAAATCCTGCACAGGAACCGACCAGGCCGCCACCACCGATAATTGCCACTTTCATGTTGATCGCTCCGCTGGTTTCGGCCTTTTCAAGCGGCCGAAAGAATTTCAAACGCTTTCACCTTGGTTTGACTTCGCTTGTTGCCATCCGTCTGTTCAGGCTCAATTCTGCCCCAAAGCGGCCACAACTTGATTCGTAATCGAGGTCACTAACTCTTCCAGTTGTTCCGGAGGGGGCGTGTTGTTCCCCTGCAAATAGCCGGGATACTTGGGAGCTTCTTCAAACGCACATTGTTGCGGTAACTGTTCCTTGTAACCGTCGCGAAATGCACTGTTCCCACACAAATCGCAGTCCTCGACGTGAAATCGGGGATCATCAAATCCAAGCTTTTGCTTGAGGTCCAATAACTCGCGCGTCTCGCCTTCACTAAAGTAGGTCACGCGACCGAGTTGTTTGGCCAGCAACAGAATGCGGCAGTACGCATCGAGAATCTCCGTCTTCCAATACGCGTCTTGCAAATCCTTACCAAAGGTGACCGTCCCATGGTTGGTGAGAATGAGCGTATTGGTCGCCTTCAAGAACGGCAGGACCGTGTCGGCAAACGCCTGACCGCCGGGAGTCTCGTACGGTGCCATAGGAACTTCGCCCATGAAGACTTCGACTTCGGGAAGCACGCACTGCGGAATCGGCTCTCGCGCGACGGCAAACGCCGTAGCATGTGGCGGATGGCAATGCACGACTGCTTTCACATCGGGGCGTTCTTTCATGATGGTCAGGTGTAGCAAGATCTCGCTGGTTCGCTTTTTCTTGCCGGCAATTTGGTTTCCTTCCAAATCGACGGCGCAAATATCGTCGGGCGTCATAAAGCCTTTGCAGATCATTGTCGGCGAGCAGAGAACTTCATTCTCGCCGACTCGAATCGAAATGTTGCCGTCATTGGCAGCGGCAAACCCTTTGTTGTAGACGCGCCGACCGATCTCGCAGATCTGCTCTTTCAGTTCTCGGCTATGAATTCCGCTGTTCCAGCGATTTTCCATGGATTGGTTTCCTCTCGGTTTTATTCAGTGATAGTGGTCGACTGTTCGCTCTAGATATCAATGTTGTCCAAAATGGCAGCCACATAGGCGTCGAGCGGTTTTTCATCGGGGTGAAACGGCGCTGCCGCCTCGGCCCCTTCGCTAACCGCGATGAGCGATCCGCGATTAGATCCCATCTCGTCGTAAATGACGAACGGTTCTCCGCGGCCTGATTTCTCACCGCGGATTCCTGCGGCCGTTAGTGGGACTCCCAGGATCCATGTCGCGGCATTCACATTCGGGTGATGCTTCGACAACGTGACCTTTCCGATGACTTCCGCAACGCGCATGATCTGTTTTTCGCCCTTAACCTATCTTGTCGTTTGATCCGGCGATCCCACCTGGGGAAATCGCTGAATCGCGTTTAACACCAGCCTGCGTAATTGAAAGTAACTTCTTCCAGTCGTTGGGATGACCAATAGATTCGCATTCAAAGTTCTCGCCACTCGCTCGACCACTTCAGCATCATTGACCACCGCCGCGCGAACTTGCGAGTTTCGATTTGCGAGGCACGCGACGAGTTCTGCGTCGTCACTAAACGCCAACACCATCGTCGCCTGGCCGCGACAGATCGATCCGATGCCCTCCTGCGCAGCTTGTTCTCCATTGTCGACCAATTCGACCGTGCATCGGTCCGAAATGGACAAGCTGTGATCACGCAGCACTCGTTGCACGGTTTCCGCCGACTCCACAACAACGGCCCGCCACTGACAACCGACTGATTTTCCGGACGTTGCCGCTTCCTCACGGCGCCACTGCAAACCATGGTGTGCCAGATAATCTCGACCGCTGGGCGTAATCACAGAGTTCGACCCAAAGACGACCTGTTGAGCCTGGCCCACACGCTCGGCCAGTACGTCTTCGGTAATGACCTTCTCGAGAATCGACACAACCGCTGATGTGTTCCCCTGTTTTTCAACGCCCGCCGCTTCGGTTTGGCCATGTGACGGCGTCGACCGAGGACCGGATGTCCCCGAGTCCAGCTGCCTGAGCACCTGGCTGACAATCGTCTCGACAAGTCTGTCATCTACCGTCATGAGTCCGCCATTCCGATGACCGCCCAACGGACTGGTGTATTGTTTGAGCCAAGCATTGTTCGGACAGATGCACCATCGCTGGTAATCATGACCCGATCACCGCGACTGCTGCCAAGTTCGTCGACGGCCAAGAACGGTTCGCCGTCGCTTTTGTTTTGCATGTCCAGTGGTTGGACCAGCAGCAACCGCCATCCCGATAACGAGGGGTGCTTGATCGTTGCTGTCGCGTGGCCAACCACTTCTGCCATTAACATGCTGGTTCTAATTTCTTCTTGATGATGATTTGTTACTGGCTGCCATTTAATCGCCGCTGAATATCGATCGATCTCGCGTCAGATGATTCTCAAGTCGTCGACAAGTGTGCAACGCCTTTGGCGCGTGAATGTCAGCGGACTTGTCACTCCTTCTCCGGTTGGCGTGGCAATGCTGTAGGAAAGGAACCCTTCGCCGCCCAGCCCCAGGCCCGCCATGCATGGCCCATTCTTGATGAACAATGTCGTATCCATCTCCCGGCCCATCAGACTCATGTTCCGCACATTACGGGAATGAATAATTGCAGTGTGCCCGAACCCATGCTCGAATTCTTTGGCCAAATCGATCGCTTGCTCCGCGTTACGAGTTCGCACGAAGGGAACGAATGGCATCATCTGTTCTTCAGGCACAAAGGGATTGTTGGTGTCGGTTTCGCCATACAGAATTTGCGTTTCCCGAGGAACATTGATGCCGATCAGGCGGGCTAATTCGGATGCGTCTTTGCCGATCAAATCCCGGTTGAGCACAGCGTGTCCCCCCGGTTTTTCGGGCGGCGAAAACGCCAACGCCGTCATTTGATCGACCTGCGATGCATTGAGTTGATAACCCCCATGACGCCCGACGGCTTCCATCAGCGAATTGAAGACCGTTTCGACGGCAAACACTTCCTTCTCACCGATGCACAACAAGTTGTTGTCGTAGGCTGCCCCTTTGACGATCGAAGAGGCTGCGTTTTCGATGTCCGCCGACTCGTCGACCACCACCGGGGGATTTCCAGGCCCCGCGACAATCGCCCGTTTACGACTTTCCAAGGCTGCCCGGGCCACACCCGGACCGCCGGTCACGCAAAGCAAACGAATACCGCGATGATTGAAGATGGCCTCGGCCGATTCCAACGTCGGCTCGCCAATGATTGTGATCAGGTTTTCCAATCCGGTCGCGGAATAGATCGCTTGATTGATCCGCCGCACGCCTTCACACGCGATGCGGGCACCACTCGGATGCGGATTAAAAACCACCGTATTTCCGGCAGCCACCATGTTGACAACATTCCCGGCCAACGTCGGAAGCGAATGCGTGACCGGTGTGATAGCGCCGACGACACCAAATGGAGCATACTCGGTCACAGTCAATCCGTGGTCACCGCTCATGGCGTCACTTCTTAAGAACTCGACACCAGGCACGAGCTTAATGATCTTGAGCTTTTCAATCTTGTGGTCCAACCGCCCAATCTTTGTCTCTTCCATCTCGAGATGGCCCAGCTCTTCGGCCTGCTCGTCACACAGCTGCTTGACGCATTCGACGATTGTCACCCGATCAGCCAGCTTGGCATTTTGCAAGCCCCGAAAACCGTCTGTCGCCGCCGCCACGGCATCGTCGACGGTACGAAAGACACCCCAATCGCCGTTCCCATTTGTTGCCGAAGCAACACCGTTGTTGCGGTGTCCCAGTTGTGAGAGAACCTCGCGAACCACTTCGCGAATTGCTTGTTCGGTCGCTTGCGCCATGATGTTTACCTTTGCTCGTTATCTATCTGGCGGTCATTCCGCTGTTTTGAAACCGTTTCTGTGCGCGAAGAAAATCTGATGGCTACTTTGAACTCGTTGACGTTGTCGCGTCGAAGATCGAATGCGACCCGACTTGAACCTCATCGACAATGCCAATCACCGCTGCGTCGACGGGCAGCTGTTTTGTTTCGGGCGTAAACCGTGCGCTAGAGCCTTGGACACATAGCACGACCTCTCCTTCGCCGGCACCAACTGTGTCGACCACGACAAATGTGCGGCCGGTCGGCTGCAAGTCACTTTGATCCTGCTCATTGACTCGGAGCGGTTCGACGATGAGCAACTTCTGCCCCACCATCGACTCCACTTTTTGTGTCGAGACCAGGCTGCCGGTTATGCGTCCTAAAAACATCAGACGAATTCCTTGATTATTGAGACTCGATCAACGCCGCTGTCTGACGGGCGACCACAAGTTCTTCGTTCGTTGGTACGACCCAGACTTCGACGTCGCTACCGTCTGCGGAGACGCGTGACTCTCCGGAAACTTCTTGATTGCGCTGCTCATCCAGTCGAATTCCGGCCCACTCCATTCCCTGGCAAACGCCCTGCCTGACATGCACACTGTTTTCACCGATTCCCCCGGTAAAGACGATCGCGTCCGCGCCGTTTAATACAGTGAGATATCCGCCCAAATAGTGCCGAATCGACGAAATGAAAGTTGCCAATGCAACCTGCGCTCGTTCTTCACCACGTGATGCGGCCTCTTCCAAATCTCGAACGTCGCCGCTAATACCGCTCATCCCCAACAGGCCGCTGCGGCAGGCCAAATCATCGAGAAGTTCTTCCAACGATTTCCCGGTCGCACGCATTAACACCGGCAATGCGAAGGGATCAAAATCCCCCACACGATTGTTATGCGGCAAACCGGTTTGTGGGCTCATGCCGAGGCTATTCGCCATCGACTTTCCGTCGCGAATGGCACACAGCGAACTGCTGCCACCCAAATGGCACGAAATGACTCTCAAATCTTTCCGATCGAGAATTTCGGCAATCCTTTCACCGATGTAACGATGACTGGCTCCGTGAAAGCCCCACCGCTGAACGCCGAAATCGGCCTGCCATTCATGCGGAATGGCATACGAACGGATTTCTGGTGGAATCGTCTCATGGAAGGCCGTTTCCAACGCGGCCACTTGTGGGATATCGGGAAATGCCGACCGCAATTGCCGCATCGCTTTCGCATAGGGAGGATTGTGAGCGGGCGCCACATCGCCCAAGCTTTCCATCGCCGCAAGCAATTCGTCGTCGACGAGTCGAATGCCGCTTAGTTGCCCAGCAAACACGGCTTTAAAGCCGATCGCTGAAACTTCCGAAACGGATGACAAACAGCCCCACTCGGAATTCGTCAATTGGTCCAGACAAATACCAACGGCAGCCGCATGATCGGCAACATCCAATGTCGCCTCTTCGGTGTGATCACCGATCTCCACAAAGCAGCGCCCACCCGTTTGACCGATCCGTTCGATTCCGCCTCGCGCAAGCTGAGTTCCGCTCGGTAGATCGAATAACCGATACTTGAAACTGGTCGATCCGAGATTGGCAACAAGGACTTTCATTTCACCGAATCCGTGGAAGTCGAATTAACAAACGATCACCGCGCTGTAACGCGGGGAAACGCAGTCAGAATCCCATTTGCGTGAGCCGAGTAACAATCCTGCTAACCGCTTACACAAATTCGTCTAACAGGCTTTGTTCCGGCCGTGCGATAACGTGCGAACTGACTAATTCGCCAACCTGCGATGCCGCCGAGGCTCCAGCATCGACAGCAGCCCTGACCGACCCGACATCGCCGCGAATAATCGTTGTCACGAAGGCGCCACCGATTTGCACCTGCTTCACCAGCGTCACATTGGCAGCTTTGACCATTGCATCGGCTGATTCAATCTGTGCCACGAGACCCTTGGTCTCAATCAAACCTATTGCTTCACCCTTCATTCGTTCACCGTCTTCTTCTTAATGGTTGCAATATCTATGAAATGCGGTCCGCTACTTGGCAGCCTTTGATGCCGGCAAGACGGAACTCAGTTCTTCGTGCGGACGCGGAATGACTTGCACACTGACAACTTCGCCGATTTTGCTCGCAGCGCTAGCGCCGGCATCGACCGCTGCCTTCACGGCTGCCACATCGCCGACAACAAATGCCGTTACCAATCCGCTACCGACTTTTTCCCAGCCAACCATTTGAACGTTGGCTGCTTTCAACATTGCATCTGTCGCTTCGATCAGGCAGACCAAACCCTTGGTTTCGATCATGCCCAGTGCTTCCATCGCCTTTGCCATGAATAACCTCGCTCTTCTCGTGTTGCTTGAAAACAGCGGCGCCACTCGCCACTGCATCTCAAAAGGATTTCATTAATGAACAAAACGCCGTGTTGTTCGACTGTTCGTTGTTGGCATCATTCTATTTCTGGCATGCACAACCGTGCGGTTTGAGTAACTCCACCGAGGTGGCCTTCTCCAGAAAAATGGCGTTCCCCTCGTCTGTATCGATGTGAACTTCCAGCTTGATGTTTTCACCAGCACGAACGACGACATCTTCGAGCACGGTGGTGCAACCTTCAGAGACCACCCGCAGATGCATCGCATCGCCATTGGAAACACCGTAATGGGCCAAATCGGCCGGTCCCATATGCACGTGCCGCATCGCTCGAATAACGCCCGACTTCAGCTCCACAACGCCTTCAGGACCAACCAAAACACAACCTGGCGTGTCGTGGTGATCGCCACTGATGCGAACCGGAGCATCGATCCCCAACGAAATCGAATCGGTAAATGCCAATTCCACTTGCGAATCTCCCCGGCACGGACCAAGCACGCGGACGTTGGGGATAATCCGCCGCCGTGGACCAACGACGGCCACGGTTTGTTTCGCAGCGTAATAACCGTCCTGATACAAGTCTTTTTCGATGTCGAGAGTTTTGCCGGCACCAAACAGGATTTCGACATGTTCATCCGTCAGATGGACATGGCGCGCCGAAATATTCACGACCAACGGATTCGGTTTTCCCTGCGCTTCCGCTGGCTGCAGGCGTTTTATGAGTACGTCGCGGACGATCTTTTCGATTTGGGAACGATCAATCGAATTTGCAATCTGAGACATGAATATTTGTTTCGCTATCTCCAAGGCCAGTCTTTAAACAGCAGCGGTGGACCCCCCGCTCGTGTCAATTGTCGACGATCTTCAATTCCACACCCGCGTCTTGCACGGTCCGGCGCCACTCCTTTGTGATTCCGCTATCGACGACCAAGCGGTCGACCTCACTCAGCGGGCACAAATGCGCCAATGCCGAATGCCCGAGTTTGCCGCTATCGGCAACAACAATGACTTCTTCCGCCGCTTGCATCATTTGGCGTTCTGTTTCGACCAAAAGAGCGTTGCTATTAAACAACCCCCGCTCGTTGATGCCTCCCACGCTCATGATCAAACGACGCACCTGGATTTTTGACAACGCCTCGACCGCCAACGGTCCCAATGCCACGCCCGTTTTTGGGTAGACATACCCTCCGATCGCGATCAGTTCGATTCCCGGCTGATTAATCAGCAGATTGATTGTCGGCAGGGAATTGGTCACGACCTGCAGTGACTTCCCAATTAACAGTCGAGCGACCTCTAACGTGGTTGTCCCCCCGTCGAGCAAAACCGTTTCGCCCGGTTCCACCATGTCCGCTACGGCTGCTGCGATTTGCTTTTTTTCAGCCGCCGCTTGCAGACGCCTCTCTTCAAAACCGGTTAGCGACTCCCCAACGAAAGCCGCGCCTCCACGTGTCCTGCGAACTTGCCCAACTCCGTCGAGGTACTCCAGATCGCGCCGTACAGTCGACTCGCTGGCCTCTACAAGGTCCGCGATATCCTGCAGAGACACAAACCCTTTATTTTCAACGAGATGCACTATTTTTGTACGGCGTTCATCAACTAACATAACTGAATCCATTCATAATAGTTCATATTATTTCATATATTGTCATATCATTTCATATTTTCAATCATATAATGGGATATTTAGGTGTAATTTGCATATTATTGAAAGATCACGGCAGTTTCACGGCATAATTGTTCGCATCGGCGCAACGCATGACGGCGAAGTGGCCGCTGGTGACCGCTCAAACAATGGCTGGGCCGTGAGAGTTGGATTTGCGCAACGACCGTAGGAAAGACGGTTTACGGTGCCGGTAGAATCCGCACGCGGCGATCGGTGATTTGCAGCCGACCATCCGCAAACAGGCGAATCGCCTGAGGATACGCCTCGCATTCCGCTTGAAAGACGCGAGTCGCCAAACGCCCTGGATCATCGTCTTCCAGCACCGGCACAGGGATCTGCAGAATGATCGGGCCATGATCGTATTCATTATCAGCGAAATGAACGGTGCAGCCGCTCACTTTGGCTCCCCGATCTAAGACGGCCTCATGCACGTGGTGGCCAAAGAATCCACGACCGCAAAACGAGGGGATCAGGGCGGGGTGGATGTTCATCACGCGGAAACGAAAGTCTTCAGGGATTTCAATCAGTGATAAGAATCCCGCAAGAACAACCAAATCGACATCGGCCTCGCGGCACAAATCGAAAATCTTCCGGCTGAAATCTGCGACGCTCACAAATTGGCTGCGTGGGACCACTTCAGCGCGCAATCCCTGCTCTTCGGCCTTTTTGATGCCTCGACATGAATCGTTACCGGCAATAACAACGCAAACCTCTGCGGAAAGCTCGCCGGCAGCAATTTTCGAGTGCAGATTTTCGAGCGTCGTCCCTCCGCCGGAGATGAGAACGGCCAGCCTCAAGGGTCGCGAAAGCGGTTCGTCAATGGGAGCAAAAACAGACACGTGTCGAAGAATCGTCGAATAAGGTCGGTCGTCGGGTATCAAAGCACGAGAGTAACTTCTGCACAGCGCGAATCGTATCACGCAACGGCTGTCGTTTCACTCATGGAACTGAAGGTTCAGCCGTTTTCGAATGTCGGCGCGTCATCGGAATCAGCGACTAATTTGCGATACTGTTCCCGCGACTTTCGGTCCTGCTTGCCGACCCACCACCATACAACGACCGCGAGCAAGATGACAGCGCAGACGGTCATTGAGGCAATTGTTCGCGCGAATGTGGAAGGCGTATTCTTGCCGGGCGGTGACCATTGAAACTGCTGTGCCAGGATCAATGGCGCGAAACGATTCGTGTCACGTGCTTCGTAGCCGTACATTTTGAAAAAGTAGCCAGTCACCGTCACGTGGTCGAGTACGAACTCATCGGAGCCCATCGGCATACCGTCTGGTATCGATGTCGCAATGATGATCGCCGGATGATGCTGTGAATCATCGGTGTACAACCAACCTTCGTAGAGAGTTTCAATACCGTAGCCGTTCTCATTGGCCTGATAAGATATCAACCGCCGCAGGTGCCCAGTCAGAGTTACCAGCTTGCCGTGATAAATATCTTCGTTCTGAAATAAATCATAAAACACGGGAAAGGTGGAATCGCCGGACCGCGCTTGATCAAAGTCGGGGGATTGCCGGCGTTCCTGCTGAAACTCGTTTGCCGCACGTACCAAGTCTGACAAATCGTTCCCGCGTGCCTGCTCCAAAATGTGAAAGTAGGCCCCCCGCTCTTCGTCTCGAATCCCCCAACTGCGTAAGCCGTATTCAGGATGACGAACGTCATTGAGAAGAGATTCTGGCAAATCGACATCGGCGGCCAAGATGAATCTGGGCGAATCGAGACCGATGCCGATCCCACAAAACATGATGGTTAACAGCAATCGGAAAACGATCGTCGACATGTGTTGCGTCACAGGGAGATTGTCCTTGGCTGCACAACGGAGCCAGCCCAAGCCGAAGCATGGGCACGCCACTGGGTAACCACCCTTTTACCGAGAAAATCAGGAATGTGTCGAGCGAAAACGGTCGGCCGGCCAAATCCCTTTGACACCACGAGGTGGCAAATAGTCGGCCCAACCATCCTGGATTACCCGGATTTTCTTCGGCGTTGACACAATCTCGGGTTCACATATAATTTCGATCCCCAACGGGCGAGATGGATCGTTGCGCGCATCGTCATTCGCTTTGGCGAGTTATGAGCACTGTTCTATAGAGACAACGAAGAGGAACCGCAAACATGGCAGGCAATGTCCTGGAATTCGATGATACCAACTTCCAATCCGAAGTGTTGGATAGTGGACAACCGGTGCTGGTTGATTTTTGGGCCCCCTGGTGTGGTCCGTGCAAAATGCTCGCACCCACAATCGACGAACTTGCCGACGAATACGATGGACGCGTCCGGATTGGCAAGATGAACACCGATGAAAGTCCGCAAACGGCCACCTCGCATGGGATTAGCGCCATACCGACAGTCATGCTGTTTAAGGGCGGCGAAGTCGTCGAAAGATTCGTCGGCGTAACTCCAAAAGACAAATTCGCGTCGGCTCTCGACAGCCATCTGTAATAGTTCGCTACTGCTCGCGGAGGGAAAGGATTCCCCGTATGAGCGAAGAAGTTCGGATTCAAAGTTCCAAGGTCAGCGACTCAGAAAACGCGACTGACGGTCCGTCGCGCACTGTTTCGACCGAATCGGGAACCCACCGTATTGACGATGCGCATGAAGCGCCGCAAACCGGTGATGCAGACCCCCAAACGCCTAAGCCGCCATCAATCGTCGACCGCGTCTTTAGCACGAGTGACGATTTGGAAGCGGAATCGTTGCGGCAGGACGAGGAGCTGTTGCTGCGTGCCAGCCGCATTGCTGAAGGGTTGCGCAGCCGATTCGACGAGCTTAATCGTCGCGAGCAAGCTCTTAATACGCAAATGACTGCGTTCGACAAAGAGCAGCGCAGTTTGCGATTACAAAGGCAAGAATTCGACGCCGAAGTCGCCGAGCGGCGTCAAGCATTGGAAGAGCAAGAAACAAAGACTTCGGCTCGGGCCGACGAATTCGTTGTTCTATTTGCAGATCTTGAAAAGCAAAAGCAGGCCCTGGCAACCTCGCAAGAGGAACTTCGAACGCAAAAGGCCAATTTGCGATCAGACCTGCAACGAGAACTCGATGACGAACGTCAGGCGCTGCAGCAGAAGGCATCGGACCTCGAATCCGAGCGGGCTCGAATGATCGAGGGCACAGAAAAGTACCGCCTGGAGCATGAGCAGGCACTGGCGAGAATTGCCGAGCAACTCGAAGCCGAACGCGAATCCTTAAAGGTTGAGCTGGCAAACGAATTGATTGCAGAACGGCACGAGTTGGAAAGAGATCAACGTCAATGGGACGGTTTTAAAGAGGCCGCCTTGTCGGAAATCGAGCGAGAGCGACAAAAATATGAGCTGTTTGTCACCCGTTCGGAGCAGGAGCTTTCTCGACTTCGCGAGACACAGAACATCGCAATGGAACAACAACACGCTGTGCTTGAGCAGCAGTTGATCGAACAGCGAGAATCGTTCGAGGAAGAGCAACAACGCCGCGAAGTTGAATTAAAACAACAACGCAGCACTCTGGAACACCGCATCCGCTTCCAACAAGAGCATCTGACGCAAGCCCAGGAACAGTTTGAAGCGGAACGAGATGAATTCCGTGCACAAATTCAGCAATCGCGAATGCGCGAAGAAGAGTCGGAGGTCCTGCTTCGGCTGCGCCAAGTACAGCTGAGTCATCATCGGTTGCTGCTTGAAGAACGGGAACAATCGACCCGCCGCGAACAGGAAACAATGGGCCGGTTAAGGCGGGCCATCGAAGATTCGCAAACGCGAGATAAACAACGGCTCGACTCTCAACGAAAGATCTGGGAACAAGAGCGTAACGCGCAGAAGGCGGAATTGCGCCGGCAGCAAGATATGTTGGCTCACCATGCAGAGAATCTCGAAAGTCGCCGGACCCGACTTGATCGTTTGCGTACAGAACTCGAAGAAACACACCGCACAACGCTGGAAATGCGGATGGCTGTCGAGGAAGTGACCGCACAACTCATGCAGGTCGGTGGAGAAGATCTGGTTTCGACACGTGTCGACGAGATTCGCCAGGCAATTTCCGCCAACTATCAACACTTGCAGGAATCCCTCGACGAGCAACGCAAAGAGCTTCAAGAGGCCGAGGCTTTGCTACGCCGCCATAAAGACGAATTTCATCAGGAACGTCAGTCTCTCACCGAATGGATCGGTGAACGAGATGAACAACTGCGAATTCGGGAAGAGTCTCTCAGCCGGGAAATCGACCAGTTAGAAACTCAAGACAGCCGATGGCAGGCGGCCCAGGAACATTGGTTACGGGAAAAACTCGAAGCGGAGCGAATCATTCGAGATTTGCTCCAACAATTGTCTGAACTGACAACACCGGTCGATCTGCCTGCCCCGACGGAATTGCCGAACGGATGACCGGTCCTCTGCAGCAGAATGGACCGTACTTCGCGGGGCGTCCCAAATCGCCACGGCTGCTGCATGCGCCGCGATCTTCGAGACAAGGATGGCTTTTGATGTCCCCGTAGGACTGAGCAGAGGTTCCTGCGAGAACAAAACTGAGTTCTTTGCTCCGCGACGCACTTTTGGCGACCAGAATCCGGGCAAAAACCAGGTGTCGAGAGAAGCCGTTTCGCGACAAATCAGCTCGAAAACCGCAGAATTCTCGGGATGTGAGAGAGCAGTCGCGATAAGTTTTTTGAGACAATGGCTGTTTTCTTTTGACTCTGCTGACCGGTTTGCATACGATGAATTCCGTCAGATGAAATGATCTTCTGCCAAACGCGGGCCTGGCATTTTTTGAACAAAGAATCAGAGAATCAGGCCCGGCACGCGAGAGAGCGGCGTACAACTCGCCGGCATTGAGGCGAAGACTGTTGACCCTGTCTGCCTCTGCGAAGCCACCTGATTTGAGACAAAGCTTTCAACAGGACTTGCGCAGTAGAGGAGCTGGCAGATGCCGCTGAGTTCTTGGATCGATGCCTTGCCGACGGTGTTTCGAGGCATGTCATCTCGTTCTTCCAATTCTCGTCGCCGTATGGCCCGACGACGAATCATCGTTGAGGCCCTCGAGGACCGCACGCTGTTGAGCGCCGCTGTGGCAGCTCCACTCGTTACCGGCAACGTCGTCATCGACCTGCAGAATACGGCTGCCGACGAAACGATTGTCGTTGACTCCCTCAATGTCAGCGGGGAAACCGGCGTGGGAGCCGGCATTAATCTCGATAATGTCACCGGACTGAAGAACCTGATTATCGAATCGGTGAATATTACGGGGAATGGAGCCGAAGGCGTCAGCATTCACATTAAGGACATGACGCTCGAAAAGTTGGTCATCGATTCGATCACAACCAGTGGGAACGGTGGAGCGGGCGTACTCATTCACCTCGAGAATGCCACCTTAAACAACCTGCAGGTTTTCGATTCGAACATCGACGGCGTTAGCGTCGTCGCCGAAAACAGCCTCATTGAGAACAGCAACGTTCGGCAGAACAACCTTGTCGGCAATGCGACTGGTGACGGACTGCTGTTCAATCTGCAGCACACGCCGGTCAACGATTTGGCAATCACCGACAATGGCGGCATTAATGGACTTGCCGGTAGTGGGATTCGGTTCGATCTCGAAAGCTCCCCCTTGACGGAGCTAAACATCTCGGGAAATAACATTGCGGGCAATGCGGCCGGCGATGGTGTCTCTTTCAACATTGCGGACAGCAATGTGGAAGGACGGATTACGAGCAATCAAATCGCAAACAACTCCCGTCACGGGGTTTCAATTAACGCAACAGCATCGGATGCGTTTGTCGCCGGAAACGGCGGACCGCTTCTGGTTGACTTTCAGTCGACCGACCCGGTTACCGGCGTCCAAAATACGATTAGCGCAAATACAATCACGGGGAACATTGGCGGTGCGGGCCTCAACGCAGACCTGGCTATTAACACGCGGCTCGAAGCCGACGTGGCAGCCAACAATATCACATCGAATAGCCAATTTGGGATCGGCGTACGTGCCAAGGACGGCGGGTTCGATGTTAACGTCGGTAGCAACGACACCGATCCGGTCACTGGCGAATTCATCGACGCCAACCGGATCGATGGCAACGGTGCGGCCGGCGTGTCGTTCCTGTTGGTCGACAAAGCGGGCACAGAGGCCGACAATAAGGCCACCTTTGAGGTTCGGAATAACGTCATCGTCAATTCCGTCGACGATGCGAACGCGAATTCGCAATATATCGGTGACGGAGTCCACGTCCAGCTTTCGACAACGAATCTGCTGATCAGCGCCACGGCCGAACTCGAGAACCCGATTATCGACGGCAACTTCATCGGGACTGACAATATTGGAACGGCAGGATTGGGGAACTCCGGACGCGGTATTACCGTCAACCTTCAAGACAGCACCCAGGTTTCGGATATCGACGTCACGAACAACACCGTGATCAACAACGGCGGGACGGGCGTGCAGTTTCTGCGGCTCGATGATTCTGTGTTCAACGATCTATTGAACGTTAATACCGACCCCAATGCGGGTCCGTTGAGCCGTGCCGTCACAATTACCGACAATGTCATCGAATCCAACGGACAGAACACCCAGAACCCGACTGTCCCCAGTCCGGAATCCATTCCGAACCAGGGTGATGGCATCGATCTCGTTATGCGAAACGGAGATTTGACTCTCAACGGTTTCGAGATCGATCGCAACTCTTTGCGTAACAATGCCAACGCCGGACTTCATATGAACGTGGGTGCCGATGGCCGTCTCCTCGCAGACGTTGAGGACAATGTCGTCAGTGGCAACGGGGGCAGCGGAATTCACGTCACCGAAGAACAAAACGACCCGACGGACGGTCGAACGGTCAGCGGGACCTGGATCAAGAACCAAATCGTCAGCAACCAGGGGCATGGCGTTCATCTCGAAGCCGTCACTGGGGGCGTCAACCCGCTGGCGATCGGGCTGAACGGAACAGACCCCACCGATGGCAAGAATCGCGGAAACTTCATCAATTCGAATTTGATGGACGGAATTCAGATCGATGATTCGAGCGACACCAGCAATAACGTGATCGTCCTACCGGAAAGTGTGCAAGTCGCCAGTTCGTATATCATCAACAATGAGATTTCGAACAACGGTACGGGCGGCGTCGACGTTAACACATTTCGGATGAACAAGGCCCAAACGCTGCTGAATAACGTCATCATCGACAACCGGGGGGACGGGTTCGAAATCATCACCAGCATTTCTAACGCCGGTGTGACGAACAACCACGTCACCGCCTTGGGGAACACCATCAAGCTGAACGATGGTCGTGGTGTCGACATCCTGAACCGCGGCGATGCCAGCGTGAATCTCAAATTTGGTGATGGCACGATCGGCGGACGCAATGAGATTGTCGAAAACCTCCAAGAGGGCTTTTACATCGTCAATACATCTTCGCTGAACGAAACTCAGAACAATCTCGCACCGGCATTCGCAAACCTGCTCGCCGATGGTGCGTTGAACGAAATCCCCAACTTGACGATCGATATCGACACGAATTTCATTAAGGCCAATGGTAAGGACAGCCCCTTGGAAGGCTCGGGACTCGTTATCCGGGTCGGCACAGCCAATGGCGATCTCAACACACCCACTTCGGTCATCAACGGCGTAGGAACGGAAGCAGGCGGTGCCGGTGTCGGCAATGGACGTGTCAATGCCCGCATTACGAATAACGACTTCGAAGGTAACTTCGGTACAGACTTCCTGATCGAATCATTCGTTTCCACAATTACGCCGCCACAGACAGCCGGCAATTGGAGTGATACGCAGTTTCAAGTGAATCCCGGTTTCCGTCGTGATCCACTGGCTCGAGCGAACGTGATCTTCACCGGAAACAATGGTGATTCGATCGATGTGACGCGTCTCGGTGGGTTTTACAACAACGATGAAACCAACTTCAAATCGCGCACAGCGAATCGCCAGGCTCCCGACCCGGCTGGTGTTTTCAATAGTGGAACACGCAACCGTAACGCACAACGCGTGGCAGCTCGTCACGAAGACGTGAACTTCAACGGAGTTCTCGATCCCGGTGAAGATACGAACGGCAACGGCATCATTGATGGCATGAACCCGAATACGCCGTTTGATACGCAGGGGCCGGACGGATCGGGCGTCTTCCTGTATGACGGAATGGGTATCAGTACGTTCCGCGTCGCAGCTGGATTTGACGGAATTGACGGCGTCCCCAACGACGGTACCGACTTTACCGACGGAACGGGATTCTTCCTCGACGCTCCCCAAGTTGCAGACTTCAGCTTTGGGACGAGCCGTGCTGCCTCGCAAGTTCCGGCAGCTGGAATTCTGCGGCCCGGTGCCGACAATATGCCGTATGGTTGGGGGTTATGGGTTCCTGACAACGGCGTCGTCAGCTTTCCGGATCCGTTCCAAGATGACGCACCATTTCAGCCGGCACCGTAACGCAGCATTGTCGGACAAGAACGCTCAACTCATTAGCGATGCTTCGGTTGACTTGCTCGTCGCTTGACTCTACATCGACCAAGGACGACTGTTGCGCAAGTAGTACCCCTTTTCAAACGAGCTAAAAAACTGCTCGACCAATGGGTGATCAATCGGTTCCCCACTTGAGTCTGCCACTAAGCTCGATTGGGCCGCGTAGGTACAACTGGTGGAATTGTGCACCAGCACATGATACCAGGGCTGGTCACGTTTTGGCTGTGTTTGATTCGAGTAGTACCAATTGTCGTTGGCCTGACAATGGATATCGACAGAAACGACAACGCCGCGGTATCCGTACCGACGATGGGTGACAAGCTGACCGGGCTCAAATAGCGGTTCGCCGGATTCGGCTGGTTGGATTCGACCGTTCGGTTGAAACGAGATCATGGTATTGCTCGCCGTGCGTATTCTTTGCCGTCAAACATGATTGACCAAATGCGATGTCATAACGTCTTCCGCGTTTGTCGCTTTCGACCTTTAAGAAGAACGATTCTGCGAAGCGCTCGCATGTGCTGTCAATCGCTTTTGGAACTACAAGGCCTTCTGCCCGGGATAAGTTGAGCTTCGACATGCATGCTCGTCGCTTACCAGCCCGAGGAATCGTCGTGACTAACGCAATAGGACTCTAACGCTTGGCGGTCAACGACAACGCCTAATCCCGGAGACGAGGGAACGGCTGCGAATCCGTTGTGAATCTCGATCGGAGTTTGAAACAGTGCGTCACGAAGCGCATTGGGGCTACGATCGCATTCCAGCAGTGGCAGCTGTGCTTCCGCTCGACCCGGCTCCCCATATCCAGACGACTGAAAATGCACAGCCGACGCCATATTCACCATCGTGCCCCAAACGTGAGGAATAACGTTGATCCCCAGTGAAGATGCCAGCGTCCGAATTTTGAGCCCCTCGGAGAGTCCGCCACAATAGGCCAAATCGGGTTGGGCGATCTGCACGCCACCAGCCTGTAGCAACGATTGAAACCCCCATCGAGTCTGCTCGCATTCCCCGGTCGCTAAAGGCAAGCTCAGTTTCTCCTGCAATTGCCGGTACAAATGAGGATGTTCCGGTGATAGTGGTTCCTCGAACCAACCGTAGTTGAGCTCTTGCAGTACGCGCCCGACACGCTCCGCCTCGGGCAAATCGTACGCGTGATTGGCATCGGACAAAAGCAACGCCTCGGGAAACGCTTCGCGAACTCTAGTGACTAATGCAATGTCGAATGTCGGGTTTTTACCAATCTTGACTTTGACACCAGCAAAGCCCTGCTCGAGGTAGTGGGCAGCTTCCTCAACTAAGCTATCGATGAGTTCCGGCTCCGGCCGATCTTGAAAGTACATCCCGGTCGCGTAACAAGGGATCTGTTCGAGTCGACGTCCACCCATCAATTCCGAAGCCGGTCGCCCGAGCACCTGACCCTTTAAATCCCACAGCGCCATATCGAGACCGGAGATGGCTCCCATCATGATGCCGCGACGTGCGAAATCGAGAGTCTGTTGCCACATGTGGTGCCAATGTTGGTCGGTTTCCAACGGGTTGGTACCAAGTAACAGCGGACCGTAGTAATGACGTACCGCCGCTTGATAAAGCTCCGACGGCCCGTAACATTCTCCCCAGCCGCTTGAACCGTCGTCCAACGTGATTTCAATCAACAAGGCATTTCGACTGCGGACAGTCAACTGAGAGTATGCGAACGGCTCTTCAAGTTGATGTCGAACATGGAAAGTCTGGATTCGATCGATTTTCACCGGTGGGTTTACCGCTTTATTGCGAGTCGGCCGCTGCTAGTAGTCTGCCGGATTCTGAGAAACGCTGCCTGACCATCAAAAACGGCTCGGTAATTAGCGAGCCCTGGCCCGATCGATTGCGGACGTCTTATTGGTTGCCGTCGCCTCCGACACGACTTGCCGCAAGGCGCCTTGCTTTTGACCACCTTGATGAAAATCGAGCGCACGGAAATACCGCAATTGAACGGACGCATCGGTTTCGCTGTCGTTGATCAATTCTGCCAGCAAAGAACAGGTATTCTTTGCGCGGCTCCGCCACACAATATCGCGACCTCCTGGTGTCTTCCAATTCGAGCCGACCAGTTTCAGCCATTCTTCGAGGCAGCGATCCCAATTGTCGGTGGCACCGATTCCCAGCGCTTCCAGGTACCAGCGGTCGGACCCGTCGTGCTGAAGTGCTAATTTGGCCCAAATCTCTGCGGCTCCTTCAGACGGGTCATAACGCAACGTCAAAGCGACCTCGCGCCGGACCTTCGCGGACGGATCGTCGGCCAACTTTTGCAGCAGAGGTGATTCAGACGGCTTTTCGAGAGTCTGCCGAAGAATACGAACACCCACAATGCGAATATCTTCATTCTCGTCATTCGCAGCCAAGCGGGCATATTCTTCTTCGTTAAAGGACATCAGAATCCATAACGCCCGGGCTCGCAGTTCCTGGCGAGACGACGACTTGAATAACTCGAGAAGTGCCTCTTCGGCCGGTTCTCCCATTTCACGCAATGCCTGACCGGCAAGAAATCGTGTCGAAACATTCGGGCTGCGTAATGCCTCGACCGCGCCTGGGACTGTCGAAAAATCCGGCGGCGAAACTTTATAGCCATCCATGCCGGTTGGTGTGATTCGGAATAGGCGACCACGTTGGGTGTCTCCCATGCGGTGGCCCCCCACACCGGGATCGTACCAGTCCGCCACGATCAGTGATCCGTCGGGAGCAGCACAAACATCAATCGGACGGAACCATTGATCACGCGACCCGGTCATCGTGTTCAGCAAATTGGCACGATAGCCGGCACCATAATCCAACAACTGGTAGGTTCGGACCGAATTGGGACCGGGATCGCAATGAAGCAATTGATTGCGATACTGCTGCGGCAACAATGTGCCCTCATACTTCATGATTCCGGTCGGCGAACCGGCACCGGTTTGCAGGACATTGGGTACGACACCGGGATCATTCAAATGCCAATGCCGCAAAGAAACGATTTCGTGCATGCCGGTGCGCGGTTCTTTCCAGGTTGCACCGGTCTGTTCGTCGCGGTAGCCGAAATTCCCGTAGGTCATCACATAGTTGATTCGAGTCGCTCTGTTGCCGTCATCATCGTTGTCCGACTGCCATACCGTTCCGAAGGAGTCGACACACGGTTCCCAATTGTTGCGGAAATTCCAGGCCAACGTTTCGACATTGCTGCCGTCGGGATCACATCGAAACACCATCCCCTGCTGGTAAGGTTTTTTCTGATCGGTGACCTCGTTGCCAGCCTTATCGATGACGGGATTTCCGTCGGGATCTTTTAGTTGATGTCCTTCGTTACCAAATGTGAAGTAAAGTTTGCCGTCGGGACCCGGCACAAAGGCGTGAATTCCATGATCGTGCTCGACCCCACCGATTCCCGTGAACAGCACTTCGGTTTCATCGACTTTGAGATCGCCGTCATTGTCGATCAGCGCGATGACACGTTCGCCGGCGGAAACGATAACCCGGTTGCCGAGGACGCAGACCCCATGTGGGGAGTTAATGTCCGTCCCCTGGTAGAACACGGTTTTTTTGTCGGCTTTTCCATCGCCGTCGGTGTCTTCCATCACCAGAATTCGGTCGCCGGCTTCACGCACGGGATTATAGGGGTTGCGAAAATGGCGGTAATTCACGATTTCGCAGACCCAAACGCGTCCCAAATGATCAATGTCGATATTACTGGGATTCCGAAGCTGCGGCTCGGCGGCAAATAGCACCGCCTGAAGGCCGTCGGCAACGTCGATGCCCGATAAGGCCATGGGGACTGTGCGTGCCGTTGCGCTAGGCGATTCGTTTGCATTTTGAGAACCGAGGGCATGAAATGCCGCTTCGTCCTTGCGTTTAAGCAGCACCATATAATCGACCAGGTCCAGCAGTTCCTGGACGGACAAGTTCTGATGCAAATTGTCGGGCATCAACGAGATGGTTTGTTTGACCATTTCGTCAATGTCATCGCGTTTGATCGTACGCTCGACCGCTTCTTTGGTCTTGATGGTAACCTGGTCATCCGTCTGGCTGACAAGGATTCCATTCAGCACGAGGCCGTCTAATGTAACAACACTGTACGCTTCATAATTGTGACTAATACCGGCATTAGGATTGAGAATCGAAACAAACAGTGCTTCGCGCGACAGTTTGCTGCCGATTTCGGAAAGGTCCGGCCCGACTTCGTTTCCGTGTCCGTGAACCTTGTGACATTTCGAGCACGTTCCCTTAACCCGAAAGATTTCCTTCCCGGCCTTACCATCGCCGCGTTGTTTGACGAGTTGACTGATCGGCGGAACGGGCTCACCAGCATTCGCAGCAACAGCCTGCAAATGTTCGGCAGCTCCCTTTCGAATCGGCTCGTACCGGGAAGAAAACAGAGCATCCGCTGCAGCGAAATGACACTCTTTTGGCAGCTTTCCAGCTTCGGCAAGCGAGAGCAAGAATTCCTGCCCAGGCCGACTTCGTCCCAATGCCGATGTGGCGGCAATTCGGACCGACGGGACGACATCCTCTTCTGTCAGCAGCGGCTCCAACATCTCCCGAGAGATCTGCCCCCCGATCAACCCTAATCCTTCTGCAACAATGACAGCCACTTCGGCGTTCTCTCCACGAACAAGATCCTGAAGAATGGCCGCTTCGTTTTGATCGACGAGCATCCGAATCGCTTCCACTCGCAGGTTGTTGGCGGTCTTCGGATCCAGAAGTGATGTCAGCTTGTTTGTTTGCCCTTTGATTTTCAACTTGGCTACCACTTCGAGAAATCGACCAGCGTCCTCTTGAGACGTCAAATAGCGATTGACGGCTGTTTGGACTTGGGGCTGGTTGCCGGCAAGCGCAACACCCTCATCTCCGAGCCGCAACAACGACTCGACAACGGCCTGGTCTCGCTCCGCTTCCCCCGCATGAGAGGTTTGTTCCAATAGCGGCAGGCAACAAGCGACAAGTGCTGCCCAAAACAACAACGGCCTGATGTTATGCATCTGAAGATCCCGTCTGCAAAGGGCCTGTCAATCGACGGCGAATTGGAGTTCTGTTTACCACGAAATAATCGAAAAAGTGCAATCCTTAATCTAAAACGCTTCCCGACTGTTGTAAACGAAAGTCGCTTGGTAATCCACAAACGATTCGGTAGGGAGCCACCGGCTGTCGATCGGATCATTCGACGCAATGTCGCAGCCCTTCATCCCTCAGGACATTTTACAAAAGCGGCGATACCAGCCGAACGACGTTGTTTCGAAATCGTCGAACTCCCGAATACGACCGGCAAGTCAACGGGTCGAGCATCGACGATTCGGCAATATACGACTTCTGTAGCGCGACCAACTCTGAAGTGAAGTCTCTGTCGTATACAGCTAACGTGATTTCAAAGTTGAGAGTGATGCTTCGTAAATCAAGGTTCAATGACCCGAAGTAGCTAAACTCGCCATCGACCGTGATCGATTTTGTATGCAAGAGCCCCCCTTCAAACAAAGCAACCTCGACCCCCGCTGTCAGCAGGTCTTCAATGACGGCCTCACTCGCCAGTCGCACAAGCATGGAATCGACTCGAGCCGGCTTTATTAATGTCACGGCGATCCCACGACGCGCAGCCGCTGTTAATGCGGACATTAACGGCTCATCGGGAACGAAATAGGGTGTCGTTAGAATCAACTCGGTACGTGCCGCGTAAATCGCGCTGAGCAATACCTGGCGGACTGATTCGTTTCGAATCAATGGCCCGGATGGTATCACCTGAATGGATGCTGAGCCGCAACTGTCGACCTCGCGGATATCGTCGGCGCTGATGAGTTCGTTGATTTCTTGATCCGATTCCAACGCCCAATCGTGGAGAAACACGCCGATCAGCGGCTCGACGGCGGGCCCACGCACGCGCACCATCGCGTCGACCCATTCGCCGACACCCGCATCGCTTTTGAAATATCGCGGATCGGCAATATTCATACTGCCCACATAGGCCACCTCGCTGTCGATGACAACAATCTTGCGATGATTTCGCAAATCCGGCCGTTGCACCAAAGTCGACCAAAGACGCACCGGTAAAGCGTGCCGCATCTGAACGCCGGCCGAAATCAATTGAACAACTTGCCGTCCCTTCAAGAACGTCGCACTGCCAACCGCATCGAGGAGGATTTTGCAATCGAGCCCTCGCTTCGCCGCGCGCATGAGAGCTTCCGCGACCTCGTCCGCCATTCCACCCTCGGACCAAATGTAGAATTGAAGATGGCACGATTCCTGGGCAGCGTCGATATCGGCAATGATCCGGCGAAAGATCGCTTCCGGGTCGGTAATCATTTCCAAAGAGTTGCCAGGTACAGGAGGCAATCCGACCGCTGCCGTCGTCAGTCGGGCCACCGGTTGAGACCACTCATCAAGTGAGCGGATGGTTTCTCCGTAACGACTGACGACCGAAGACAACCAGATTTGCACTGGCGAATCGATCAACTTGTTGATCTTGCGCCGCCGCTGGCTCAACCGCAATTCGCCGAACAGAAGATAGACCCCCGCTCCGAAGATGGGGACAAGTAGCACAACGGTCAGCCACGCCAGCGAAACTCCAACCGGGCGGCGCCTCATGATGATACGGATCGACAAGCCGATCCGTATGACAAAATCCGCGGCCAGGACCAACGCCGCAATCGCACTGCCATGTTCCATAGAGCGGTTTACTTTTTCTTGTGGGCGTTTCTGGCTCGTGGGAGCCAACTATCATAGATCAAAACGCGATTGTCGCGGCCACAAGTCAGCGTATTACGCTGTAATGCGATTCGTACGACGTCGAATAATTCGAAAGAGTTTCGAGGACTACTGCAGTGGAGGACATTTCCCCCGAGATGGATTGGCTGGTTCTTAACGGCGTTTGATCCACTGTCGCCATCGTCGATGAGTTCATAGACGAGGTTTCGGAGGCGGTTGGGGCGATTGCCAAGGGACCACTCCGGTAGCTTTCACTTTTCGACGGTACACCTTGTCGCCGCAAGTGACATACAAAGTATCAAGGTTCGGCCCGCCAAAGACAACGTTAGAAAGCCACGCATCCTGCGGTTTATCAAGAATCAGATGCACACGCCCCAGCTGATCAAGTACCTGCAATCCCACGCGCGTTGTAACATAAACTCGTCCCTCGGTGTCGACGGTCATTCCGTCTGCGCCCGATTGCAAAACGTCGTCGGGAATGTGCAGATGGCCATACTTCTGCTTGTGCTTGAGCGAGCCATCCGGCTGAATCTGAAACGAGTAGACAAAACGGCCGGCTGTGTCCGAGACCAGCAGCAACGTTTGATCGGGCGACGCGATAATTCCATTCGGGCGCTCAATCCCCTCGTCGACCAGAGTACGGATTCCGTCGCGGTCGACATACCACACTTTCTTGTTGGCTGGATCAGTGTAATAACCACCCCGCCGAAGAACGATGAGGTCGTTGCACGGCGCGTTCTCCACAACACTTTCTTCATTTCCTTGGCTGTTGTAACGGACAATCTGTTTGTTGCCGTTTTGGCATGCGTAGAGAGACCCATTTCTGGAGAACATCAGCCCATTCACGCCGGGGCTGTCTTCGACAAAAACAGTCACTTGGCCGTCACTGTCGATTTTGTGAATTCGGTTATTGGGAATATCGGTAAAGAAGACTTCGCCTTCGCTGTTGACGGCCGGGCCTTCTGTGAAGCGATGTCCCTCGCTGACCAGTTCCCAACCTTCGCCCGGAATGAGAATATCAGTCCGACGATTCGCGCTATGCCCGGCTATAATCGGCTCGGGATAATCGCGCCATAGCCAACGCAGCGCGTCGGGCAGAACGGCCGTCCCCTGGCGTGCATCGTGCCCACCGGTGCCCCAGGCATGATTCACGTCGTAGCCTGCGAACTGCAAAGCGGACAACATCGACTGGTTAGCGACCCACCAACTTCCGCCGTACAAATTCAAATCGTTTCGCCCATCTTGCAAGAAAATCCGAATCGGCTTGGGCTCGTACTTACGCACCAAGGTTGGATAGACATCGCCACCTCGCAGCCCGACATACGTACCAATCGTGCTGAACACCCTTCGAAACTCGTTCGGGCGTTCCCAAGCCGCGGTGAACGCGCAGATCGCACCGGAACTGGCACCGGCGATCGCACGATCGTTCGGGTCGTGGCTGATGTTGTAGTCTTTTTCGACTTCCGGGAGGATTTCTTCCAGCAAAAAGCGGACGTAGGCGTCTCCCAGACCATCGTATTCGAAACTGCGATTGAATCGCGGCTGGGCATTTTCGTGTGGCGCCGGCACAACTCCCGGGCTGATAAAAATCCCGATCTGAACAGGAACTTCGCCTTTATGGATCAAATTGTCCAGCACTATTGGGACGCGCCAGCCCTCCGCGCGGCGTAACCCATCCTGCACGACAAATACACACGTCGGTTTTGACGCGCCGTACTGTGCCGGCACATAAATCCAGTATTCGCGCTCGGTCCCAGGAAACACCTTACTGTGCCAGGTATAGGGGCCTTTGATTTCCCCCTGTGGCACATCCGTCTGCCGTTCGGAATCGGCGCTTAGCGTGTTCTCGTCTTGTGCCGAAACTGCAACGGCAGCACTTGAAAGGCAAAGGCATACAAACATCAAACTTACAAATCGCATTTCATTTCCCTTAACTGTGCTGCGGAATCATGGTGCTTACGGAAAATGGTTCGCCGACTCGTCGGTTGTCGATCGTCAAGGCGAGGCATCCAACGCTTTGCCGAAGGTCACTTCGCCGAAGTACTGCGGGACGTGAAAGATGGTTCGATTTCGGTCCCCCGGCGACCACTGACTTTTGATAGCCATGTTGTCTTCCAACCGATGGAAGTTCAGACGCCAACGATCGCCGATTTGCGGCGGGTTATGCGGCATGATTTCGGCGTAAATTGCAAATGGAATCGCCATTTCCATGATCCAGGATTGGTCAACGTCACTTTCGTCATTAATGGTCCCCTGCACCGACGTACCGACCAAGATTCCGTCGGGGTTCCATCCATGTTGTTCGGGCGCGACGCCATACGGACGAAAGTTATCGAGGATCGCACCATTCGCATTGATTTCGAGATTAAAGTACCAATCCGGTTTATCGATGCGAGGCGAGCCGAAGACTTCAACGCAGTCGTCTCGGTAGACCATGCTGTCGCGCTCGGTCCGCTCCGCCAGAACATTGTGATCCTGGCAGACAAACGAAACGTACAGGTATTCGTCGTTCCAGAGGACCTTCACTTCCGTCTGTTGTTTGACGGGATCGCCTTCGTGCCACCAAGGAAACTCGAACGGGCCGACACTAGGGGCTTGCTGCCATGCTGATTCGGTCAACTTGCCGTCGATCTCAATCGACGCCTTCGTGTAGGGAATTTCGTGTGATTTGCGGAGCCATTCATCGGGTCCTTTTTGGGCGTGCAGAAAAGCCAGCAAATCAGCCGCCTGCTGCTCCGTCAAATCGCGGAACAACAGTTCGGGCATGATAGATTTCTGCTGCATTTGCATGACTTCGACGTCGTCTCGCGCGACGCGAATATCCTTGGCGTTAGCATCTTTGAGCAATAATTCCTGCTCGGATTGCTCGGCCAATAATCCCGAGACAATGCGGCCATCGATTGTTTGAATGAGATATGAGGCGTATTTCGGCTCGAAAACTTTGGACGGCACGAGGATGTTATCCAGGATCTCTTGCAATTCGTACTTGCGTCCGACGCTGGTCAATTCCGGGCCGACCGCCGCACCGCGTTGACCGATGCGATGACAGTTACGACAAGTCACACCACTCGCTTCAAAAAAGAGTTGCTCACCTCGATCGATGTCGCCTTCGGCTGCCAACAGCGCCGGGACATCGATGACGGTACCTAATCGCTTCACTCGCTGGTCGGCCGGCAGAAATCGTTCGAACAGATCAGCCACTTGGCTATCAACGTGACGAGAAGCCAATTGCAACGTAAGCGTCTGATAGGACTCGGGAAACTCATCGACCGCCATAACCGAAGAAAGCAGTAAAGCCCCCGATGTCGTCGACAGCAATTGTTCGATCAACGGACGCGCTTGGTCCTCGTTGAGTTTTGCATCGTTTTGCAATTTCGCCAGCGACGATCGATTCGCCTGCGCGTCGCGATCGGAATTGAGTGACGCAATCCAATCGTGGATTAACTGCACGCCGCGTGCGTCAACCACGTTTGAGCCAAAATGCGGCATTCGTCCTCGACCTAATTTCGCCATACGGTAATACAAGATGGAGTGATAGGGGTCACCGGGGGCAACGATTTTGGCATCTTCGATGCCGAAGTTGCCTTGCGTGGGTGGTGCATCAAGCAGATCGGTTTCGGCCAATGATAAATGCTGTTGAATATCGAATGCCGCCGTTCCCCCCCCACCTCGACGATGGCAATGCGCACAATTCAAATGCAAATAGGATCGTGCCCGTTCGCCCAAGTTGGCGTTCGTATCGTCGGGCGATATTTGCCGTTGCGCAAGGCGAGGCAACTCTTCTCTGAATAGACCAAGTTGCGCCATCGCGGGTAACTGGCCGTCGGCTGCGGAATCGGCCCTCGGTTGATCTAACTGTTCCAACTTAAATCCGTGAATCGTGCCGGCTCGCCAGATGTGGCACAGCAAGCATTCATCGCGACTGGAGTGATGCCAAACTTGTTCTCGAAACCCGCCGGGAGCATCGGGATCGTCGACGCGGAATGTCTGATCGCTGCCGATATTCTCCGCGAGCGATGCATCGGTTTGTTCGTCGTTCCAAATGTAGTTATAGGCATTCCACTCGTCGCCATGTCGATGCAGCACTTGCGTTTCGATTCGCCGACGGCTTGCGGGATCACCGGCCTTCATTTCCAGAAAAACGGTTTTCGCCAGAACCGCATCTTGCGGGAATGCGAAGTGCCCTGTGTTTTGACCCACTTCCCAATTCTCGTCGGCAAACACGCTCAATTGGCTGGTTCCCGGTAATCCGAGGAACTGTTCCGATGTCGTATGGTCGGCCCAGTGACGGGCGGTAATCGCATAGGGAACAACACCATTGGCTGGGACGTGGTCCTCGGTTGAAGCGAATAGACCCGTATCGCTAAGTTTGCGCGGAAAGTCGACATTCGCCTCGCTTTGAGGATTGCTGATCAGGCGATGGATGCTTCCATCGTAACCGACCACAAAAACTTCGCCGGTCGGATCGTGAGCAAAGGTGATAATTTGCAGAGGCGTATCGGCTATTTCTTCATGCCAAGTCAACTTCTGGCTATCGTGCCGGAGAGCCCAGATCTTGCCGGTCATATAATCGCCGTAAATGTAAGCCCCTTTGAGTTCGGAAAGCCGGTCGTGCTCATAAAAGTATCCCCCGGTCACCGACCGAGCTTCGATGTGGGAATGCTCGACAATCGGCGGTTGAATCGGCGTCGGGCCGCGCGGATCATTGGGATGCACAGGCTGGCTGCCTTCCATAATGCTCCACCCATAATTCCCTGCCTTCTCGACACGGTAGACCATTTCCATCATTTCCCAACCGACGTCGCCAGCCCAGATCGTTTCATTGTCCGGATCAAAGCAGAACTTCCACGGGTTACGAAATCCGTACGCCCAAACTTCGCCTCGGGCCCCCTCCATTGCGACGAAGGGATTGTCATCGGGAATACCATATGGCAGATCGCCTTCCGTCCGATTGACGTCAATCCGCAAAATGGCACTTTGAATATCGCTCAAGTCCTGACCGGTTCGCATCGCATCGGGAGGATTCGGGGGCGTTCCATCGCCAATGGCGAGGTACATGTACCCATCGACTCCAAATTTCATGCAGCCCCCTTTGTGCCCGCCGCTACTCCAGGTGGCCAAAATCGATTCACTTTGGGGGTCGAGCGTCGGAATCTCGCTGTTGGAAATCTCGAACCGGGCCAATCGAGTTTCGCCGGAAGTTTGGCCCTTAACCGCGTAGGTGACAAAACAGACTGGTTCCGTCGGATGGAATACGATGCCCAATACCTGCCAAAGGTCGGCATGTTGCTCTGCCAAATCAATCACCAAGTCGACCTGATCGGCATCGGCATCGGTCGAAAACGAAACAATTTGGCCATCAAGCTGCGTGACAATCCACCGATCGCTATTGGGGACGGGAATCATTTCCGTCGGGAGCACCAACGAGATTCCTTCCCAGACTCGTTCCATGACATAGGGCACAGGCTTTTCCGGCGATCCGGTAATGCGGGATGTCGTCCATGGAACGACACGCTCCGGCGTTTGAATAGTCGAGTCAGTCTGCGTGTCCTGCGACCAGCCAAATGTCTCAACGAAGGACAAATGCGTCACGAACAAACCAACAGCGATGACGTGCGGAACAAATCGGAATTCTCGCGACATGATGTCTCCGATTGAGGCAGGCGGCGCCTCAACGAAAATAAGTCGAAATCAACTCGATACCGGTCAGCAAAACCGATGACCGACCTTGCCAAGGCGATCGTTGTGTCATTCGATTCGTAGGCTATCGGTCGGGAAATGGAACTCGCTAAGACCGCGACGACGAAGCCCAATCGCCCGAATCGAATTGCAAGATCGCTGCCATGCCATGTTCTTACAACGTTGCCAGGCTCCAAGGAGAACGATAGGGCCGGCTGGTTAAAGCTTGGGCCGCTTCGTCTCCAATGATTCGTTCCTGGTTCGGATCCCAGCGAATCGTACGTCCAACGGTAATGGCGATGTTACCCAAATGACAGACCGTCGCCGATCGATGCCCGATTTCAACGTCGCAAATCGGCAACTTCCGCGATTTGATGCAATCGAGAAAATTCTGTCGATGGTTGCTGCTGACGTACAACTTGACGTCGTTTTCGGTAAGAGGCTCCTTCGCAATTTCCTCGGGGTCGCTGGTCAGTTTTTTGCGATCGACGAAAACACGGCCCTTTGTCCCGACAAACGTCGTCCCCTTGGGAAATTCGTCATGCTGTTGTCCGACGATCAATTCCACGCCGTTAGCGTAACGGTGCTTGACCAGGCAGGTTTCTGTCACCTCGTGCCAGCCTTCCGGATGAAACGTGCCTTCTCCGGAAACTTCAACGGGGCCGGTCTCATCGGCACCAAGCCCCCATTGCGCGATGTCGATATGGTGAGCCCCCCAGTTCGTCATCTGGCCACCCGAGTAATCGCGGAAGAAGCGGAAGTTGTAATGCACGCGATTGGCGTTATACGGGCGCGCAGGTGCAGGTCCCAACCAGGTATCGTAGTC